>JADLAF010000214.1 GCA_020848375.1 Ignavibacteriaceae bacterium | reverse complement strand
TTTTGTTGTTCTGAAAAAATCTGGGCGGACGCCGGAGTTGGAGAGCCGGGGCGGACTGTAAATCCGTTGGCTGACGCCTTTGGGGGTTCGAATCCCTCGCCGCCCACTTAGAGAAAAGGTTAATTTGATTCTCAGATTAACCTTTTATTTTCTTGTGGAGAAACAGATTTCAGTGTCGCGAGAGTAACTCAGTTGGTAGAGTCACAGCCTTCCAAGCTGTTGGTCGCGGGTTCGAGTCCCGTCTCTCGCTCAACCTTATTTAATAAGCTGACGTAGCTCAGTTGGTAGAGCACATCCTTGGTAAGGATGAGGTCACCGGTTCAATCCCGGTCGTCAGCTCTCATTACTACTTTTTATACAACAGGATACTTCCGATGAGAGAAATAATCACCTTAGAGTGCACAGAGTGCAAAAGAAGGAATTATTCCACGACAAAGAACAAAAGAACGCATCCCCAGCGCGTTGAGTACAAAAAATACTGCCGCTGGTGCAAGAAGCATGTCATTCATAAAGAGACAAAATAATTAAGTACCCATACGGCAGTGGCTCAATTGGTAGAGCAGCGGTCTCCAAAACCGCAGGTTGGGGGTTCGAGTCCCTCCTGCCGTGCAAGTATCGAAAGACGCTATGAAAGATAAAATTGTAAACTTCGTTAATGATGTGGTCAAGGAAATGAAAAAAGTTACCTGGCCAACTCAGGAAGAACTTAAAGAGTCAACCACGATTGTTATTGTGGTTTGTCTCGCTATTTCCGTTTTCACGTATGCGGTGGATATCGGTCTGACCGAATTATTCAAAGCGATATACTAAGCAGGAAATATGGAACATAAGTGGTATGTGATTAAAACCGTTACCGGTCATGAGAACAAGGTGAAAACCTTGCTCGAGCATGAGCTTAAGGATAACGAAAAGCTTCAGGCAAAGGTTACGGAAATCCTCATCCCTATGGAAAAAGTTTTCGAGGTTAAAGACGGTAAGAAGAAAAGTAAAACGAAAAATCTTCTTCCCGGTCACATGCTCATCAACTGCGAAATGGATGCTGCTGTTAAGGAGTTTATCCTTACTACTACATCTGTACTTGGTTTTGTGGGTAACGGGCGTCTTCACCCGACAGCGCTTCCCGCTCACGAAGTAAAAGCTCTTATGAGCCGCGCAAACCCTGATGCAGTTGATGAAAGAATGGAAACTCTGTTCAGACACGGTGATACCGTAAAGATTGTTAACGGACCATTCAAGTCTTTTGCCGGTCAGGTTGAAGAAGTAAATGAAGAAAAAATGAAGATCAAGGTGATGGTGCCAATTCTCGGAAGAAAAACACCGGTTGAAATTGACTTTGATCAGGCAGAATTAGAAAAATAGAATTACAAGAGATAATCAGGTTTAACTATGGCTAAGAAAATAACAGGTTACATTAAGCTCCAGATTCCGGCAGGAAAAGCTAACCCATCACCACCGGTTGGTCCCGCGCTCGGTCAAAAGGGTGTAAACATTATGGAGTTCTGTAAGCAGTTCAATGCAAGAACAGCATCACAGGACGGACTTATTATCCCGGTTGTTATTACTGTATTCTCAGATAAGTCATTCACCTTTATTACCAAAACCCCTCCTGCTCCGGTTCTCCTTCTTAAGGCAGCCAAGCTCGAAAAGGGTTCAGCCATCCCGAACAGAAACAAAGTCGGTAAGGTTAGTATGGCTCAGGTTGAAGAAATTGCAAAATTAAAAATGCCTGATCTTAACGCAAATGATATTGAAGCAGCCAAGAGTATGGTTGCCGGTACAGCCCGCTCAATGGGTATCACCGTAGAAGGATAATTTCACCTAAAAAGAATCAAAAATGAAAGCATCAAAAAGATATACAAAAATTCAGGAGACAGTAAATACTCAGAAAGAGTACACTCTGAGAGAAGCTGTCGCAGAACTGAAGAAACACTCCAACGTAAAGTTTACGGAGTCGCTTGATATCGCTATTCGTCTTGGTGTTGATCCGCGTCATGCAGATCAAAACGTAAGAGGAACCGTATCATTGCCACACGGAACCGGAAAGAGTGTCAAAGTACTCGTCATCGCCAAAGGCCCCAAGGCGCAGGATGCTCTTTCAGCCGGTGCAGATTTCGCCGGATTTGAAGAATACCTCGAAAAGATTAAAGGCGGCTGGGCAGATGTTGATGTAATTATTGCAACCCCTGATGTAATGGCAGAATTAGGAAAGCTCGGCAAGATGCTTGGACCTAAAGGACTTATGCCGAACCCAAAGAGCGGAACGGTTACCATGGATGTTGCAAAAGCAGTAAAAGAAGTTAAAGCCGGTAAAATTGATTTCCGTGTTGAAAAAGCCGGTATCATACACACCTCCTTAGGCAAACTAAATTTTGAAGTTGACCAATTGGTTGAAAACGTTCAGGCCTTCCTGAATACAGTGGTTAAACTGAAACCTGCATCCTCAAAAGGAACATATATAAAGAGCTTAACGCTCACCAGCTCTATGGGGCCTGGTCTTAGAGTTTCGAAAGAGGAAGTAGCTGTACACTAAGAGATTACGCACTAAATCGCTTCTAAGTTCTCGTTCGTAATGATTAACAACCTTATTATCCGGGAGTACAATGGATAGAAACGAAAAACAAATAGTAATTGACGAGGTTGCTGAACTCATCAACAAGAGCATGGCAGTCTATTGTGTGGACTATGCCGGTGTTGGCGTTGGCGATATAAGCAAACTTCGCGATGAATTCCGGAAAGAGGGAATTGTTTACAAAGTCGTTAAGAACACTTTTTTCTCACGAGCAGTTGACCAGACCGGAAAGTATGCAGACCTGAAAGGGTCGCTGCCCGGAATGTCCGGCTTTGCATTTGCATTCGATAACCCGGGTGCACCTGCCAAAGTGATCAAAAAGTATTTTGATGATAAGAAAAAATTCACCTTAAAAGGTGCCTGCATTGATGCACAGTATTTTCCCGGCAGCAGCTTAAACGAGCTGGCTTCACTGCCGAGCAAACCAGAAGTGATAGCTTCAATACTCAGCAGCATAAATGCACCTGCATCCGGTATCGTCGGTACCATTCACGCAGTTATCAGAGAGCTTGTCAGTGTTATTGATGAGATCGAAAAGAAAAAAGCTGCATAAATTTTAATAATAACAGATCAGGAGATATATAATGTCTGAAAAAGTATCAGAATTAGTAGAAAAAATCAAAGCATTAACCTTAGTTGAAGCAACAGAATTAAAGAAAGCTCTTGAAGAAGAGTTTGGCGTAAGCGCTGCTGCTCCTATGATGATGGGTGCAATGCCAGCAGCAGGTGCTGCCGCAGCAGCTCCGGTTGAAGAAAAGACCGAGTTTGATGTTGTTCTTACCGCAGCCGGTGCTAACAAAATCAACGTTATCAAAGTTGTCCGCGCTCATACCGGTCTCGGTCTGAAAGAAGCTAAGGATCTGGTTGACGGTGCTCCAAAGACCGTAAAAGAAGCTGTATCCAAAGACGAATCTGAAAAGATCAAGAAAGAGCTCGAAGAAGCAGGCGCAACGGTTCAGGTAAAGTAATTTTTTAAAAATTACTTTATTTTTTTTCGTCCCTACATTATTGCAATAGTAACATTGCCGATAAGACGGAGTAATCCGTCTTATCGTTTTTTTATTTGATACGACATCGTATGAAAAGAACTATCGGAGAAACAAACCTTGGAAAATAACAATAGAATTTCCTTCGGACAGATTGAGCCAATTCTTGATGTACCCGATCTTTTAGCTATTCAGAAAGAATCTTTTGAAGGTTTTTTACAGCTTCACACTGCTCCGGCAGAAAGGGAGAGCTTTGGTCTGCAGCAGGTCTTTACATCTAACTTTCCGATTTTTGATAACAAAGAAAATTTCCGGCTCGATTTTGTAGAATACTACATCGAAAAGCCGCGCTACTCAATGGCTGAGTGCACCGAAAAGGGTCTTACCTTTTCTGCTCCGCTTAAGGCAAAACTGCGTCTTTCCGCAAAAGATCAGGAAACACAGGAGTGGGTTGATGCAGTAGAAGAAGTTGTCTATCTCGGCAATCTTCCTTTTATGACTGACAAAGCAACCTTTATTATTAACGGTGCCGAACGTGTTGTTGTCACTCAGCTTCATCGTTCCCCTGGTGTTGCCTTCTCTAAAGCATTCCACCCAAACAATACTCCTCTTTATTCAGCCAGAATTATTCCGCTGAAGGGCTCATGGGTTGAATTCGCTACTGATATTAACTATATTCTTTACTGCTACATTGACCGCAGAAAAAAATTCCCCTCAACCATGCTGCTCCGCGCTTTAGGGTTTGTTACCGATGAGCAGATTCTTGAGCTTTTTAACTTAGTTGAAGAGATTCCTGTAAAGGAAGTAAATATTGCAGATTTCATCGGTCGCACCATCGCAAGCGATGTTGTTGATATGAATACCGGTGAAATCTTTCTTACCCGCGAAGATGTAATCTCAGAAGATCATCTCGAAAGAATTCATGAAGCTGAAGTTGAAGTAATTAAGGTAATCAAGACCGATACAAAAGTTGAGCAGAACCTTATTATTAATACACTTAAAAAAGATACTTCTCACTCCCGTGAGGAAGCGCTCTTTGCCATTTACCGTCAGTTAAGAACCGGTGAGCCGCCGGATCTTGAAGCTGCTCAGGCACTCATCGAAAAACTCTTCTTTAATGACAAGAGATATGATCTTGGTGATGTGGGCCGTCACCGCATGAATGACAAGCTGAAGCTTGAAATTCCGGAAACTACAACAGTCCTTACGCCTGAAGATATCATCGAGATTATGAAGTATATACTTCGCATGAAAGATGGTCTTGAAGAATCAGATGATATAGATCATCTGGGTAACAGAAGAGTTAAAACGGTAGGCGAGCAGCTCGGCGCGCAGTTTAACGTGGGTATTGCCAGAATGGCACGTACCATAAAAGAAAGAATGAACATCCGTGATTCGGAAAACTTCACTCCTTCTGAACTGGTTAACGCCCGTACCATAAGCAGTGTTATTAACGGCTTCTTCGGAACCAACCAGCTTTCTCAGTTTATGGATCAGACCAATCCGCTTGCAGAACTTACTCATAAGAGAAGAATGTCAGCACTCGGACCAGGCGGTCTTACCAGAGAAAGAGCGGGCTTTGAAGTTCGTGACGTACACTATACACACTACGGACGTCTTTGCCCGATTGAAACACCGGAAGGTCCAAACATCGGTCTTATTTCATCACTGACGATCTATGCCCGCGTAAATCGTTATGGTTTCCTTGAAACTCCGTACCGCGTGGTTAAAGACGGCAAGGTTACAAACGAGCTTATCTATCTCACTGCTGAGATGGAAGATCAGAAAACAATTGCTCAGGCAAATGCGCTCCTTAACAAGGATGGTTCATTTGTTGATCAGAGAGTTAAATCAAGAAAACATGGTGAATTCCCCATTGAGGTTCCCGAAAAGATTGACTTCATGGATGTAGCACCTGCACAGATCGTATCTGCGGCGGCTGCACTCATACCGTTTCTTGAGCACGATGATGCTAACCGCGCACTCATGGGCTCAAACATGCAGCGCCAGGCGGTGCCGCTCCTCCGTCCTGAAGCTCCGGTTGTTGGTACGGGTCTGGAAGGCAAAGCAGCCAAGGACTCCCGCGCGGTTATTGTTGCTGAGGACAGTGGAGTAATTGACTATGTTGACTCTGATAAAATCATGGTTAAATATGACTTCGATCCTGATTCAGAAGCAACACTGCTCAGATTTGAAGACAGTCATCTTAAGACCTATAAACTGATTAAGTTTTCCGGTACCAATCAGGAAACTTCAATAAGCCAGAAACCGATTGTTAAACGGGGGCAGCGCATTAAAAAGGGCGATGTTCTTGCAGACGGTTTTGCTACACAGGGCGGCGAATTAGCACTGGGAAGAAACGTCCTTGTTGCATTCATGCCCTGGAGAGGTTATAACTTTGAGGATGCTATCATCCTGAGCGAACGTCTTGTTGCCGAGGATATATATACCTCCATTCACATTGAAGAATTCGAAACCCAGGTACGCGAAACAAAGCGCGGTGAAGAAGAACTCACACGCGAAATTCCTAACGTGAACGATGAAACACTCCGTAATCTTGATGAAAACGGAATCATTCGAGTCGGCGCGGAGGTAAAGGAAGGAGATATACTGATTGGTAAAATCACTCCTAAAGGTGAAACCGATCCGACTCCTGAAGAAAAACTGCTGCGTGCTATCTTTGGTGACAAAGCAGGTGATGTAAAAGATGCATCGCTTAAAGCAACACCGGGGCTTCGCGGTACGGTTATAAAAACCAGACTTTTCAGCAAGAAGAAAAAAGAAGCTGATACCAAAAAGAACGAAAAAAGAATACTTGATCAGTTTGAAAATGATTTCAAGAACCGCTTCCTGATTCACGATCAAAAACTGCTTGCAAAACTGAAATCAATCTGCGTCGGTCATTCTACCAAAGGTATCAGAGACCTCGAAGGCAAAGTTGCAGTAAAAGCAAATACCAAACTGAGTGACAGTCATTTTGAAGATGTCCAGTTAATAAAGAATTACGAACCTGCTGAAGCATGGTTTGATGACAGCAAGCAAAGCGAACTTGTTAGAAAATTATATAAGAGCTATTTCCAGTATCTTAATGTTCTTGAAGAAGAATATAAGAGAGAGAAAATGAAACTACAGCTTGGTGATGAACTTCCTCCGGGAATTCTTCAGCTCGCTAAAGTTTATGTTGCCAAGAAGAGAAAAATCTCTGTGGGCGACAAAATGGCAGGCAGGCACGGCAACAAGGGTGTTGTATCTAAGATCGTTCCGGTCGAAGATATGCCATTCCTGGACGACGGTACTCCTGTAGATATTATTCTTAATCCGCTCGGTGTGCCATCAAGAATGAATCTTGGTCAGTTGTATGAAACCGCACTTGGCTGGGTAGGAAAGAAGCTCGGAGTTAAATTTGCCACACCGGTATTTGACGGTGCTTCCCCTGAAGATGTAAACGAATGGGTAAGCAAAGCCGGACTTCCGAACGGAGTTAAAGCTGAACTTGTTGACGGTCGCTCAGGCGAAAAATTCCATTCGCCGGTTACCTGCGGGTATATATATATGCTTAAACTCGGTCACCTTGTTGACGATAAAATTCATGCAAGGAGCATCGGACCCTACTCTCTTATTACTCAGCAGCCGCTCGGAGGTAAAGCTCAGTTCGGTGGTCAGAGATTCGGAGAAATGGAAGTCTGGGCTCTTGAGGCCTACGGAGCATCACATATTCTTCAGGAAATTCTCACCGTTAAGAGTGATGACGTTGCCGGAAGAACAAAGGTATATGATGCAATAGTAAAAGGACAGAATATTCAGGACCCGAATATACCCGAATCCTTTAACGTATTAATTAAAGAACTTCAAGGCCTTGGTCTTGATATAAAAATTAGTTAATCCGGAACCGGGTATATATAACAATTATTAGGAGATTGTATGTCCATTAACAGAACACAGGAAACAACCAGCAGGGATATCGAGAGCATCCGCATAACGCTTGCGAGCCCCGATGATATCCTTAACCGGTCACATGGTGAAGTAACCAAACCGGAAACAATAAATTACCGCTCATACAGACCTGAGAAAGACGGTCTGTTCTGCGAAAAAATATTCGGTCCGACGCGCGACTGGGAATGTTATTGCGGAAAGTATAAAAGAATCCGTTACAAAGGCATTATCTGCGACCGCTGCGGTGTTGAAGTAACACAGAAGAACGTAAGAAGAGAAAGAATGGGTCACATTGCACTTGCGGTGCCCGTTGTTCATATCTGGTTCTTTAAGTCGCTTCCATCCAAAATCGGAAACATTCTTGGTTTCAGCTCAAAGGAACTGGAACGGATTATCTACTACGAATCGTATGTAGTGCTTAATCCTGGGCCTACCGGTCTGAGCCGTAAAGATCTTATCACTGAAGAGCAGTATTTTGAAATTCTTCAGTCACTTCCTCCGGGAAATGATAAGCTGGATGACAAAGATCCGAATAAATTCTACGCAAAAATCGGAGGAGAAGCTATTAAAGAGCTTCTCAAGCATACTGAAATTGAAAATCTCTTCCACGAGTTGCGTGATCAGCTTCGGGGTGAGACAAGCATGCAGAAGCGTGAAGATCTTCTCAAGAGATTAAAAGTGCTTGAAGCATTCCGTCCTAAAGAAGGCGTTGATAACAGACCTGAATGGATGGTGCTTAGTTATATACCAATCATTCCGCCAGAACTCAGACCACTGGTACCGCTTGAAGGCGGAAGATTTGCATCAAGCGATCTTAATGATCTTTACCGCAGAGTGATCATCCGCAACAACCGTCTCAAGAGGATGATTGATATTAAAGCCCCGGAAGTAATTCTCCGTAATGAAAAGAGAATGCTCCAGGAGTCAGTTGATGCTCTGTTTGATAACTCAAGAAGAGGCAGCGCAGTCCGTTCAGACAATAACAGACCGCTGAAGTCACTAAGTGATATGCTTAAAGGCAAGCAGGGAAGATTCCGTCAGAACCTTCTCGGTAAAAGAGTTGACTACTCAGGTCGTTCAGTTATCGTTGTTGGCCCCGAACTGAAACTCTTTCAGTGCGGACTTCCGAAGGATATGGCTGTTGAACTTTTTAAACCGTTTGTCATCCGCAAGCTTATTGAAAGAGGAAACAGCAAGACGGTAAAAAGCGCAAAAAAGATTGTTGAAAGAAAAGACCCGGTTATCTGGGAAATCCTTGAAAAAATTATTGACGGACACCCGGTACTGCTCAACAGAGCGCCAACTCTTCACCGACTTGGTATTCAGGCATTTCAGCCGGTGCTGATTGACGAAAAAGCAATCAGACTTCACCCGATGGTATGTACTGCATTCAACGCGGACTTTGACGGCGATCAGATGGCGGTTCACGTTCCGCTTTCACACGAGGCACAGCTCGAAGCACAGTTACTTATGCTCAGCTCACACAACATTCTTTCTCCGCAGAATGGAAGTCCGATTGTTGTTCCGACGCAGGATATTGTTCTTGGCTGTTATTATCTTACCAAGAAACTCGATAACGCGCTTGGTGAGGGAATGACCTTTTCTGATTCTGAAGAAGTTACCGTTGCTTATGATAACCGCATGGTCGCCCTTCATGCAGCTATTAAAGTTCGCATTGACGGTGTGTTAATGGAAACCACAGTCGGAAGAGTAATCTTTAACAAAATAGTACCCAAAGAAATGGGTTACTATAATCAGGTTCTCATTAAGAAAAACTTTGGTAAGTTCATCGGTGCGATGTTCGTTAAGATGGGCAACAAAGTAACTTCAAAATTCCTTGATGATCTTAAAGACCTCGGATTCCGATATGCAACTGCTGGCGGCATCTCGATCAGTTTTAGTGACCTGGTTGTGCCCGATCAGAAGCAGCAGCTTATTGATGCGGCGAATAAGGAAGTTGAACTGGTTACCAACAACTACGATATGGGTATTATTACTGACAATGAAAAATACAACCGTCTTATTGATATTTGGAACCATACTTCCAATGACGTTGCAAAAGTGGTAATGGAAACCCTTTCAACCGTAAGCGGTGGTTTTAATTCAGTTCACATGATGGCTGATTCAGGAGCAAGAGGATCTCAGGAGCAGATTAAACAGCTTGCAGGTATGCGCGGTCTTATGATGAAACCGCAGAAGTCTATGTCCGGTCAAGCAGGTGAAATTATTGAGAACCCGATTATAGCAAACTTCAAAGAAGGTCTTTCAGTACTTGAATACTTTATCTCTACACACGGTGCGAGAAAAGGTCTTGCTGATACCGCTCTTAAAACTGCGGATGCAGGTTATCTTACCAGAAGACTTGTTGACGTGGCTCAGGACGTAATCATTAGTGAGGTTGACTGCAGTACCTTCCTTGGTATCAATGTCAGCGCGCTTAAGGATGCAAATGAAGAAAGAGAATCACTCTCTGAAAGAATCATTGGTCGTGTGGTTTCAGATTCAGTTTATGACCCTGTAACCGGTGACCTGATGATTGAAGCAGGCGAGATGGTAACCGAAGACATTGCAAGAAAGATTGAATCGACCGGTTTTGAATCAGTTAAAATCCGTTCTGTTCTGACTTGCGAGTCAAAACAGGGAGTATGCGCTAAGTGTTACGGCAGAAATCTTACCAATGCAAAATTGGTTGAGGTCGGTGAAGCTGTAGGAGTTATAGCGGCTCAGTCAATCGGCGAACCAGGTACTCAGCTTACGCTCAGAACCTTCCACACAGGTGGTGTGGCTTCAAAAGAAGCCAGCCAGTCACTTTTGGAAGCTGATTCAGTAGGAACCGCACGCTTCCAGAATATTAACTTTGTTCTGAAAGATGCTTTTGACGGGTCAAAGATTAAAGTAGTGCTCGGAAGAAGAGGCGTTATTGAGATTTATAACGAAAATAACGTTCTATCAAAGAAGCACCCTGTGCCAAACGGTGCTGAACTGAGAATTGAAGATGGAAGCAAAGTTGATAAGAAATCTATCCTCTTTAAGCACGATCCGTATAACTCACTCATTCTGACTGATATCGCGGGTAAGATTAAGTTCAGTGATATGAAGGAAAATATTACTTTCCAGCAGATTACCGATGATCAGACCGGCTACGTTCAGAAGGTTATAATTGAGTCTAAAGACAAGAATATGTCCCCGAGTGTAATTGTCGAGGCGGAGGACGGAACCTCAAAAACCTTCAGCATTCCGTCAAAAGCATATCTTGCTGTTGATGAGGATGAAATGGTTTCGGCAGGAACCGTACTTGCAAAGATCTCAAAACAGGCCTCAAAATCGAAGGATATTACCGCTGGCCTGCCAAGAGTTACAGAATTATTTGAAGCAAGGACTCCTCAGGAGTCTGCGATCTTGTCTGATATCGTAGGAATTGTTAAATTTGGAGTCAAGAAAAAAGGTTACAGGGAAATCATTGTAACCTCGCTCGACGGTTCTACTGAGAAGAAATATAACGTACCGCTCAGCCACAACATAGTGGTTCTCGATGGAGAGCAGATTATGAACGGCGAGAAAATAACAGAAAACCATATTAACCCGCATGATATTCTGCGGATTAACGGACCTACAGCGGTACAGGAATATCTCGTAAATGAAATACAGGACGTTTACAGGTTACAGGGCGTAAAGATTAACGATAAGCACATTGAGGTTATCGTACGTCAGATGCTCCAGAAAGTCAGAATCAGCGATCCGGGTGATACCCGATTCCTCGAAGATGATCAGGTTGACAAAGTCGAACTGAACGATGAAAACGACAGAATCAGGAACTCAGTTGCTATAATTGACAAGGGGGACAGTAAACTCAAAGATGGAACGATTATTAGCCGCACAAAGTTCAAAGAACTTAACGCGGATTTGAAACGTAAAGGAAAAAAAATTACCGAAGTGAGAGAATGCGTGAGCGCAAGTTTCACACATCAATTACTCGGTATCACATCGGCTGCTCTGAACACTGAAAGTTTTATCTCAGCCGCATCTTTCCAGGAGACCACAAAAGTTCTCACAAATGCCTCAGTCGCAGCGAAGGTAGATATCTTACGCGGACTAAAGGAAAACGTTGTGATGGGAAGACTTATTCCCGCAGGAACTGGCCTTAAGAAATATAGAAACCTCTTGATAAAAGTAGAAGAGGTTCCAGCCCCCCCGGCTGAAGAAGAAGTAACCGAATAATTTCGGTTCCTCTCCAAAATACATAAATCATTAGCTCACTTCTTGACTAATTGTCAGGAAGTGAGTATATTTAAAGTCTGAATTTTTTTTGACATTGACAAAACGAGGATATTTGTGCCTACGATTAATCAGCTAGTCAGAAAAGGCAGAGTTGTAGTAAAGAGCAAGAACAAAGCTCCGGCTTTGGATGCTTGCCCTCAGCGCAGAGGTGTCTGTACGAGAGTTTACACAACTACCCCGAAAAAGCCGAATTCGGCTCTTCGTAAGGTTGCCAGAGTACGATTAACAAATCACATAGAGGTAACGGCCTACATTCCGGGTGAAGGACACAACCTTCAGGAGCATTCTATTGTTCTCATCAGAGGCGGAAGAGTGAAAGACCTTCCTGGTGTTCGCTACCACATCATTCGCGGTACTTTAGATACCAGCGGTGTTCAGGACAGAAAACAGGCCCGCTCCAAATACGGTGCTAAGAAACCAAAAGCTAAATAAGTATGAGAAAAAAACGAGCCGCAAAACGATATTTACTCCCGGACGCTAAGTTCAATGACCTCTGGGTTGCAAAATTTATCAACGCTGTTATGTATGACGGTAAGAGAATTACCGCTGCAAACGCTGTGTATGAAGCATTCAGTCTGGCTGAAGAAAAGACTAAAAAACCAGGCATTGAAGTTTTTAGAAAAGCTATTGCAAACATCTCTCCGGTGATCGAAGTCAGAAGCCGGCGTGTGGGCGGTGCCACTTACCAGGTTCCCATGGAAGTTCGTCCTGAAAGACGACTTGCACTTGCTTTCAGATGGTTAAGAGAATACTCCCGTGCACGTAATGAGAAATCATTCCCTGCAAAGTTGGCAGGTGAACTTGTTGCAGCTCACAACGGTGAAGGTTCTGCAGTTAAAAAGAAAGAAGATACACACAGAATGGCAGAAGCAAATAAAGCTTTTGCTCATTTTAAGTGGTAATTGAAAGATATTAGAAGAATTAGGATTAACGAAATAGATGGCTAAGACCCCAACACCAATTGACAGAGTAAGAAATATCGGCATCATGGCTCACATTGATGCAGGTAAGACTACTACTACCGAGAGAATTCTTTTCTACACAGGAAAGCTTCACAGACTCGGCGAAGTTCATGATGGTGCTGCTACGATGGACTGGATGGAGCAGGAAAAAGAGCGCGGTATTACTATTACTTCCGCTGCTACTACCTGTTTCTGGGACAATCACCAGATAAACATTATTGACACCCCGGGTCACGTTGACTTTACCGTAGAGGTTGAAAGATCTCTCCGTATTCTTGACGGAGCTGTTGCTCTTTTCTGCGCGGTTGGCGGTGTTGAACCACAGTCTGAAACCGTTTGGAGACAGGCAGATAAATATAACGTTCCGAGAATTGCATTCATTAATAAAATGGACCGTATTGGTGCGGATTTTTATAATGCTCTCTCGATGATCAGAGAACGCCTTGGCGCAAATGCAATACCCATTACTCTCCCTATTGGAGAAGGTGATTTATTTGCCGGCGAAGTTGATCTGATCAAAAATAAAGCCCGTATGTATCATGCTGAAACACAGGGCACTACTTTTGACGAAATTGAAATTCCTCACGATTTAATAGAACTGTCAACAAAGTATAGAACACAGATGCTCGAAGCAGTGTCTGATGTGGATGATACTCTGCTCGAAAAGTATCTTGAGGGTAAAGATATATCAGACTCAGAAATAACCGCAGTTTTGCGTCAGGCAACTATTCAGGGAAAAATCATCCCTGTTCTTTGCGGCTCATCATTCAAAAACAAAGGTGTTCAGAGACTGCTTGATGCAGTAGTTGAATTTCTGCCTGCCCCGGTTGATGCAGGTGAAATTGAAGCGCATCACGTAAATATCAATGATCTTGTAAAGAGAAAAGTTTCCGAAGATGAAAAATTCACTGCTCTTGCTTTTAAGATCATGAACGATCCTTTTGTTGGGAAATTAACATTTTTCAGAGTATATACTGGTAAACTGAGCGCGGGCTCTTATGTATATAACTCAATTAGCGGCAGAAAAGAAAGAATTTCACGGCTCCTGCAGATGCACGCTAACCACAGAGAAGAAATTTCAGAAGTACGCGCCGGTGATATTGCCGCGGCAGTCGGTCTGAAATTCACCAGAACCGGTGATACTCTCTGCATGGAAGATGATGCAGTTATCATGGAGAAAATGATTTTCCCAGAACCGGTTATTGAAATTGCAATTGAACCTAAAACCAAAGCAGATCAGGACAGATTGTCTGATGCACTTCAGAAACTTTCTGATGAAGATCCGACATTCAGAGTTTCTTCAAACGAAGAAACCGGTCAGACACTGATTGCAGGTATGGGCGAGCTTCATCTGGAAATCCTTGTTGACAGAATGAAGAGAGAATTTAAAGTTGAAGCAAATGTTGGTAAGCCACAGGTTGCCTACAGAGAAACTATTACAAATACGGTTAATGCCGAAGGTAAATTTGTAAAACAGTCCGGCGGACGTGGTAAATATGGTCATGTATGGCTCGAATTATCACCGAACGAACCGGGTAAAGGTTACGAATTCACTAACGGTATTGTCGGTGGTGTTGTGCCTAAAGAATATGTACCCGCTGTATCAGCAGGTGTGCAGGAAGCAATGAGAAACGGTGTTATTGCCGGTTTCCCGGTTGTTGACGTAAAAGTGAAAATCTATGATGGTTCATATCATGATGTGGACTCAGACGAAATTTCATTCAAAGTTGCCGGCTCAATTGGCTTCAAAGAAGGTGCACGTAAAGCAAAACCAATACTTCTGGAGCCGACCATGAGTGTCGAAGTAGTTACTCCGGAAGAATACCTCGGTGACGTTATGGGAGACCTTAACTCGCGCAGAGGAAGAATCGAAGGATTTACCGCAAGAAAAGATGCTCAGGTAATTAAAGCAATCGTTCCACTTTCAGAGATGTTCGGTTATGCAACCGTACTCAGATCAATGACCCAGGGAAGAGCGATCTACACTATGCAGTTCTCTCACTACTCTGAAGTTCCGAAGTCACTGGCTGAAGAAATTGCAGAAAAGTCATCCGGTAAAAAAGCAGTTAACGCATAACAGATTTTAACTTAAGGAGATACATTAATGGCAAAAGAAAAATTTGACCGCAGTAAACCCCATGTAAACATTGGCACAATTGGCCACGTAGATCATGGAAAGACCACCTTAACCGCAGCTATCACCATGGCGCTTGCCCGCAAAGGTTATGCTCAGGTTAGAACATTTGACTCAATTGATAATGCCCCTGAAGAAAGAGAAAGAGGTATTACCATTGCTACCGCTCACGTTGAGTACTCAACTGAAGCAAGACACTATGCACACGTTGACTGCCCGGGCCACGCTGACTATGTGAAGAACATGATCACCGGTGCTGCGCAGATGGACGGAGCAATTCTCGTAGTTGCTGCTACTGACGGTGCGATGCCACAGACCAAAGAACACATCCTCCTGGCTCGTCAGGTGGGCGTACCAAGAATCGTTGTATTCATGAATAAAGTGGATGCAGTTGACGATGCTGAACTCCTTGATCTGGTCGAAATGGAATTAAGAGAAATCCTCTCTAAATATGAATTCCCTGGCGACGACATACCTTTCATCCGTGGTTCAGCACTTCATGCACTCGATGCAGGTTCAGCTAATGCTCCTATTGATGACCCAAGATATCAGTGCATCTGGGATTTAATGAAGGCAGTGGACGATTATGTACCCATTCCGGAAAGAGCAATGGACAAGCCATTCCTGATGCCGGTGGAGGACGTATTCTCAATCACTGGTCGCGGAACCGTATCAACCGGAAGAGTTGAAAGAGGATCTGTAAAGATTGGTGAAGAAGTTGAACTTATCGGTCTTGGCGCTCACAAGAAGACAGTTGTTACCGGTGTTGAAATGTTCCGTAAAGAACTTGATTCAGCCCAGGCAGGTGATAACGCAGGTCTTCTCCTCAGAGGCGTTGACAAAAACGAAATTGAAAGAGGAATGGTACTGGCAAAGCCGGGTACAATTACCCCTCACAAGAAGTTTGAAGGCGAAGTATATATCCTGTCCAAAGAAGAAGGCGGAAGACATACTCCGTTCGCAAACGGTTACAGACCACAGTTTTACTTCAGAACGACAGACGTTACTGGTGTAGCAACCCTTCCTGAAGGAATGCAGGTTGTATTACCAGGCGAGACTGTAAGACTGTCAATCGAACTTATCGGAACTATCGCCATGGAAGAGAAGCTCAGATTCGCAATCAGAGAAGGCGGAAGAACCGTTGGCTCAGGCGTAGTAACAAAGATTATCGAATAAGATATATTTGACGGAACACAGAAAGGGAGTTTCACCTCCCTTTTTGTTTCTATATTCAACAAGGAGAATTTCAAATTGGCTGGTTCTAATATCAGAATTAAATTAAAGTCATACGATCATACACTGATCGACAAATCATGCGAGAAGATCATCAAAACTGTAGAGATGACGGCTGCAGTGGTTAACGGTCCTATACCGCTTCCCACTAAGAAGACGATTTTTACAGTTAACCGTTCTCCCCATGTTGATAAAAAATCCAGAGAACAATTTCAATTAAGCATTCACAAAAGAATAATTGATATTTCCAACTCTAATACAAAGACTATTGATGCGCTCGGCAAACTTGATATACCTGCCGGTGTGGATATCGAAATAAAGTTAACATAGAGTCTTCGGAGAAAAGATGAACGGTTTATTAGGTAAAAAATTAGGAATGTCCAGCATCTTCGACAGTAACGGAATAATAATTCCGGTGACTGTAATACAGGCAGGACCTTGCAAAGTTGTACGTCTTAGAACGGCGGAAACAGATGGTTATGAAGCTCTGACCATAGGTTTCGGAGAGAGGAAGGAAAAAAATCTTCCTAATCCGACTAAAGTGTATTATAAGAAGAACGGCTTACCGGCTTTTCAGGTCGTAAAGGAATTCAAATCCGGTAATCCTAATTCACTCAAAATCGGTGATGATGTAACTGCCGAGCTCTTCAAAGAAGGTGACAAAGTAAAAGTCAAAGGTAAGAGCAAAGGCAAGGGCTTTCAGGGTGTTATGAAAAGACACGGCTTCGGCGGTGTCGGAGGCACAACACACGGACAGAGCGACCGTCTCAGAGCCCCGGGTTCGATCGGTTCTTCATCCTACCCTTCAAGAGTATTTAAAGGTCAGAGAATGGCCGGAAGAATGGGACACGAAAATGTTACTGTTCGTAATTTGAAGGTTGTAAAAGTAGTTGCAGAAAAGAATCTCATCTTTGTTAAAGGTGCTATTCCCGGTGCAGTGAATTCAATCGTTGAAATAATTAAAACAAGTTGATTTTGCAATGCAGATAGATGTTTATAAAATAGACGGTACGCTGACAGGAGAAAAAGTTGATCTGTCAGACTCAGTATTCTCAATAGAGAAGCCAAATGATCATGCTATATATCTTTCCGTAAAGCAGTTCCTTGCAAATCAGCGTCAGGGAACAAGCAAATCAAAGGAAAGAAGCGAAGTAAGCGGCGGTGGTAAGAAACCGTGGAAGCAGAAAGGCAAAGGCGGAGCCAGAGCAGGTACAACAAGATCACCACTCTGGGTTGGCGGCGGAACAATATTTGGACCAAAGCCGAGAGATCATCGCCAGGATCTTAACAAAAAAGTTAAAACTCTTGCTAAAGCCTCTGCCCTTACTTATAAAGTACAGGACAAACAGCTTATGGTTGTTGAAGACTTTGAACTTCCGGAATACAAAACGCAGAGCTTTACAGAGATTCTTGATAACCTGAAAGTAAACGGCAAGAAAATTCTTTTCCTTACAAACGGAAAGAATGATAAAATCTACCGCTCAGGCAGAAATGTTGCAAAAGTTAAGGTCATGGAATCTGAAAAAGCAGCTCCTTATGATATCCTGAACAATCAGGTTGTAATCTACCAGAAGAGCGCGATACTTGCTTTGAATGAGAAAATGTCCGGTGCTGGAAAAAGGAGTGCAGAATAATGGTTCGCATACTTATAAAACCTTTATATACTGAAAAAGTTACCAAGATGTCCACCGACGAAAAGGATCCGAAGTACGGTTTCGTAGTAGAGTTCGGTGCAAACAAGATCGAAATTGCCAAAGCAGTCGAAAAGAAGTACAACGTTGAAGTTGAATCTGTTAAGACTATTAAATACAAGGGCAAGATCAAATCTCAGTTCCGCAAGAGCGGAAGATATTCAGGAAGCACAGCCCGTTATAAGAAGGCCTACGTGACTCTGAAAAAAGATCAGACGATTAATCTTTACGAACAAGTTTAAGAGACGAAGCAGGAATTAGGAGCAGTACATGCCAATTAAAAAATTAAATCCGACGACTCCCGGCAGCAGATTCCGCTCAAATTATACATTTGAGGAAATCACTAAGACCGAACCTGAGAAGTCGCTGCTTTCTCCTCTGAGCAAATCAGCAGGAAGAAACAACCACGGAAGAATAACCTCGCGCCACAGAGGCGGCGGACATAAACGTCAGTACAGAATTATTGACTTCAAGCGTGATAAGTTCGGTGTTCCGGCACTTGTTAAAGCAATTGAGTATGATCCGAATCGTTCCTCTCGTATTGCGCTTCTTTTTTATAAAGACGGCGACAAGAGATATATACTGGCTCCGACCGGCTTGAAAGTCGGGGATACAGTAGTTGCCGGATCAGGTGTAGATATTAAAGTTGGAAACGCTCTTCCGCTTAAAGAGATGCCTCTTGGAAGCTTTATTCACAATGTTGAAATGAAGCCGAAAAAAGGCGGTCAGATCGGAAGATCAGCAGGATGTGCGGTTCAGTTTATCGGTAAAGATGGTGATATGGCTCAGATAAAACTTCCTTCAGGTGAAGTTAGAATGGTCAGTCTTGACTGCATGGCCACTTACGGTTCAGTAGGTAATTCAGAGCACGAAAACATCAGTCTTGGCAAAGCCGGAAGAAGAAGATGGCTTGGAAGACGCCCCCTCTCAAGAGGTGTTGCCCGTAACCCTGTAGATCACCCAATGGGCGGCGGTGAAGGTAAAACTTCAGGCGGCGGACATCCGGTATCTCCATGGGGTCAGAAGGCAAAAGGACTGAAGACCAGAAAGCCGAAGAACGAATCGAATAAGTATATTATCAAACGCAGGAAGTAACAGAGTAAACTATGCCACGGTCGGTAAAAAAAGGTCCATATATTGATTTGAAGTTACTCGCAAAAATCAATGCGATGAACAAGCTTGGTCAGAAAAAGATCATTAAAACCTGGTCACGCTCTTCAACAATCCATCCGGATTTTGTAGGTCATACAATTGCGGTTCATAATGGTAATAAAATGATCCCTGTTTTTGTAACAGAAAATATGGTTGGTCATAAATTAGGTGAATTTTCACCCACAAGAATTTTCCGAGCTCATCCCGGCACCAAGGCCGAGAAAGCTTCAAAAGCAAAATAAGTCAGAGGATTCAGAGTAAATGAAAGCAAAAGCTGTTTGCAGATTCATACCCTCATCGCCAAGAAAGATGAGACTGGTTGTTGATCTGGTACGCGGAATGAATGTTGAGAAGGCACTGGAAGTATTACACTTTCAGCCCAAACACGCAGCTAAAACCGCAGAAAAAGTTTTAAGATCTGCTGTTGCAAATCTCCTTAATAATGATCAGGGCTCAACCAGGATAGATACATCTAATGTAGTTGTCAGGGAAGCTTTCGTAGATCAGGGCCCCACGATGAAGAGGATTTCTCCCGCACCGATGGGCAGAGCATACAGGATTCGTAAAAGATCCTGCCATTTAACCATCGTTGTAGAAGAAGTTTAAGGAGCATAAATACGTGGGACAGAAAACACACCCGATTGGATTCAGAGTAGGTATAAACAGAGGTTGGGAATCAAACTGGTTCGAAAAGAAAGCTTATACTGGTAAACTGCAGGAAGACGACAGAATTCGCAGCTACATTAAAAGCAGACTTGAGAAGGCAGGTATTTCCCGAATTCTTATTGAGAGAACTTCAAAAAATATCGTTATTAATATTCATACCTCGCGCCCTGGTGTTGTAATCGGACGCGGAGGAGAAGAAATTAACAAGATTGAAAAAGAACTTAGGTCACTTACTGACAAAGATGTAAAAATTCAGATTACTGAAAACAAGAAACCTGAACAAGATGCAATCCTCGTTGCTGATAACATAGCTCAGCAGTTGGAAAAAAGAGTTTCCTACAGAAGAGCGATGAAGCAGGCAATCAGCGCTGCAATGCGCGGCGGAGCCGATGGTATCAAAGTTATGTGCTCAGGCAGATTAGGCGGTGCGGAAATTGCACGTACTGACCAGTATAAAGAAGGAAGAGTTCCTCTTCATACACTGCGCTCCGACATTGACTTTGCTTACGGCAGAGCTGAAACCGTTTACGGTTCAATCGGAATTAAGGTTTGGATTTGCCGCGGAGAAATTCTCGGTAAAAAAGCATCAGATTAATCTACGGAGATTTAAATGTTATTACCAAAAAGAGTTAAATATCGTAAAGCACACCGCGGTCGCAGAACCGGAAAAGCTTTCAGAGGTTCAAATGTTGATTTCGGCGATTACGGTCTGAAGGCCCTTGAACCAGCTTGGATTACCAGCCGTCAGATTGAAGCTTGCCGCGTATCACTTGCGCGTGCAATGAAAAGAGACGGTCAGATCTGGATAAGAATTTTCCCGGATAAGCCGGTTTCAAAAAAGCCGCTTGAAACACGTATGGGTAAGGGTAAAGGAGCTCCTGAATTCTGGGTTGCTGTTGTAAAACCCGGTCGAATCATGTTTGAAGTAGGCGGTGTTTCTGCTGAAATAGCCGCTGAAGCTTTAAAGAACTGCGGTCATAAGCTTCCAATTAAAACGAAAATAGTTTCCAGAAGAGACTTAGTCAATCAAACCAAAGCATAGTTATGAAGATATCAGAAATTAGACAGCTTACAACAGAAGAACTGGCAAGAAGATTACAGGACGAGCAAAATAATCTTGTAGATTTACGGTTCACTCATGCTCTGAAACAGTTGACCAATACTGCAAAACTCGGTGATGCCAAAAGGACAATCGCCAAGCTGATGACTGAATTAAAAATACGGAATTCGAAAGAGGCCAAGAGTAATGGATAATACAAGAGCATTACGCAAAACCAGAATCGGTGTTGTCGTAAGCAACAAAATGGAGAAAACCATCACTGTCGCTATTGAGCGTCAGGTTGCGCACCCGATCTATAAAAAATATTTTAAGAAGACCACGAAGTTCATGGCTCACGACGAAAAGAGCGAATGCAGCATCGGCGATACAGTAAAGATCGCTGAAATCAGGCCACTGAGTAAGAATAAGAGATGGCGCCTGGTCAGCATAGTTGAGAAAGCGAAGTAGGAAGGAGGAGTAAGATGATTCAAGAAGAAACCAATTTAATTGTCGCGGACAACTCCGGAGCTAAAAGAGTACGCTGCATCAGAGTCCTCGGCGGAAGCGGAAGACAGTATGCAAGTCTCGGCGATATCATAGTTGTTGCAGTGAAGGCAGCTCTTCCGAACGGCGCAGTAAAAAAAGGCGAAGTAAGCCGGGCAGTAATTGTAAGAACCAAAAAAGAAGTCAGAAGAAAAGACGGTTCTTATATACGATTTGATGAAAATGCCGCTGTCCTGATTAACAATCAGAACGATCCGAAAGGCACACGTATTTTTGGACCGGTTGCAAGAGAACTCCGCGAGAGACAATTCATGAAGATTGTTTCATTAGCACCAGAAGTTTTATAGGATATATACAGTAATGAAACTTAAAAAAAATGATAACGTCCGTGTAATTGCAGGCAACGACCGTGGCAAGACCGGAAAAGTATTAAAAGTGTTTCCTGAAAAGGGAAGAGTGATTATCGAGGGTGTTAACCTGAGAAAAAGACATACTAAACCTTCACAGAGAAATCAGCAGGGCGGTATCCTCGAAAAGGAACTCCCGGTTAATGTATCGAACGTCATGATCCTTGATCCGAAATCCGGCGAACCATCAAGAATTGGTTCACAGGAAATTCTTGGAGATGACAACAAGAAAAGAAAATTTGTCCGGATCAGCAAGAAATCCGGCGAAATGTTAAAGTAAAAATCAGATAGGTTACTTCAGTCATGGCAAATAAAGAAGTTCGCAAAGTTAGTAAGAGCAAGAAGGAAGAGAAGAGCTCTGGCGAAGAACCTGTGCAGTCTGCTGAGTCATTTGTAAAAATTCCAATCCGTTTACACGGAGTATATAATGAACAGATCAGACCGGCCTTGTACAAAAAACTCGGGTACAAGAGCATCATGCAGGTTCCCGTTCTCAAAAAAATTGTAATTAATATGGGTCTTGGTGATGCTGTTTCTGATCCGAAAATTATTGAAGAGGCAGTAAAAGAACTTGAAGCAATTGCAGGTCAGAAACCAAGCATCAGAAAATCAAAAAAGGCAATCTCAAACTTTAAACTGAGAGAGAATATGCCGATCGGTGCGATGGTTACTCTGCGCAAAGATAAAATGTTTGAATTCCTGGACAGACTGCTCAACATCGCCTTACCGCGTGTAAGAGACTTTAAGGGACTTCCAGACAAATCTTTTGACGGAAGAGGAAACTATACCCTGGGTATCAAAGAACAGATTATTTTCCCTGAAATTAACGTTGATAAGGTTAATAAAATTAAAGGTATGGATATCACCTTTGTCACCAGTGCAAAGTCTGATACAGATGCTTTCGAATTATTCACCTCATTCGGCTTCCCCTTCAGGAAGAAAGAAATAAATTAAAGGATTTTAATGGCACGGAAAAGTCTTTTTGCAAGAGAAGAAAAAAGAAAAAAACTTCACGAAAAATTTGAGGCACTCCGCAAGGAACTCAAGGCAAAGGGTGATTGGGATGCATTGCAATCGCTTCCGAGAAACTCCTCTAAAATCCGTCAGCACAACAGATGTGCGTTAACAGGAAGAGCTCGTGCATACTACAGAAAGTTTGGCATCTCTCGTCTTGTTCTTCGTGAAAAAGCACTTCAGGGGCTGCTCCCCGGAGTTCAAAAGGCAAGTTGGTAAGGAGGAAATGAGTATATGCCAGTAACAGATCCTATTGCAGATCTCTTAACCAGAATACGTAACGCGGTTAAAGCAAATAAAAGACGGCTTGATGTTCCGTATTCTAAGATCAAGAAAGAAATCCTGAACATTCTGAAGGAACAGAGTTTTATTACCGACTTCACAGAAGTTACACAGGATGGTAAGTCAAATCTTCGTGTCCAGTTAAAATATACCAACGGAGCACCCGCAATCAGCGGACTCGAAAGAATCAGCACTCCGGGGCTCAGAAAATATGCTCCTGCTGATGAACTCCCAAGAGTTCTTAACGGATACGGTATAGCAATTATTTCAACATCAAAGGGAATACTTACCGACAAACAGGCTCGCAGAGACTCTGTTGGCGGTGAAATTCTCTGTCACATTTGGTAAGCTAGGAGAATATCGTGTCAAGAATCGGAAAAAAACCGGTTGTTATTCCGGAAAAAGTAAACGTAAAAGTGACAGACGGTGTGATAACCGTTAAGGGTCCCAAAGGTGAACTTTCAGCGGAATTACCTAAAACAATTGATTATAAGCTCGATGGCAATGAAATGTCCTTTAGCCGTTCAAATGATCAGAAAGAGAACCGTTCTCTTCATGGTTTAGTGAGGGCATTGACTGCTAACATGATTCAGGGTGTTACTAACGGATTCTCAAAAACCCTTGATATCGTTGGTGTTGGTTACAGAGCTGAATTGAAAGGGACTAATCTTCTGATCAATATCGGTTACTCTCACCCAATTTATTTTATTCCGCCGGCTGGTGTGACTTTGGCAGTTACTACCCCGACTCAGATTGTAATATCAGGAATTGATAAACAATTGGTCGGACAGGTAGCAGCAAAGATCAGATCATTCAGAGAGCCGGAACCATATAAAGGCAAAGGCATTAAGTATTCTGACGAACAGATCAGAAGAAAAGCCGGTAAAACAGCAGGTAAGTAAGCAAAGGCGGACGTTATGAGTACAAGATTAAGATCAAAAACAAAAATCAGAAAAAAAATCTCAGGTACACCTGAGAGACCGAGACTGACGGTTTACAGAAGTCTCAGCCACATCTATGCACAATTGATTGACGACGTTGCAGGCAAAACTCTTGTCACTGCAAGCAGTCTCGAAAAAAGCGTACAGGAAGATGTAAAGAATGCAAAAGGAAAGATTGCACTTAGCAAAATGATTGGCGGTCTTCTTGCTGAAAAAGCAAAAGCAGCCAACATCACTGCTGTAGTGTTTGACCGGAACGGATACCGTTATCACGGCCGTGTAAAAGCTGTTGCCGACGGTGCTCGCGAAAATGGTTTACAATTTTAACCATTGCCGAGTCGTCTAACGGTAGGACAGCGGCCTTTGGAGCCGTATGCGGAGGTTCGAATCCTCCCTCGGCAGCCAGAAAATTACAGAAAATTTTTTAAGCATTAGGATATATACATTGAAGAAAACCTTAAATATACGGTCAAATGAAGTTGAAGGACTCAAAGAAAAAGTAGTTCATATCAACCGTGTAGCAAAAGTTGTCAAAGGCGGACGCAGATTCAGCTTTAATGCAATTGTTGTAGTTGGCAATGAAAGTGGTCTGGTAGGAGTTGGTCTGGGTAAGGCCAATGAAGTTACCGATGCAATTCAAAAGGGGATTGACGACGCAAAGAAAAACCTTGTGCGCGTTCAAATTCATAAAAACACAATTGCACATACCATCATTGGTAAGTTTGGCGCGGGTAAAGTGCTTCTGAAACCGGCTTCCCCCGGTACGGGTCTTATAGCCGGCGGCGGTGTGAGAGCAGTGCTCGAAGCAGCAGGTGTAAAAGATGTATTGACCAAATCTCTTGGCTCAAGCAATCCTCATAACCAGGTTAAAGCGGCTCTGAACGGACTGGAGAGTCTGATTACAGCAAAAGCTATGGCTTCAAAAAGAGGTTTAACTATTAACGACTTATTTAAACCCTGATATAGGTGCTCAGAATGAAATTAAAAGTAACTCAGATCAAAAGCATGATCGACTATCCGGTTGATCAGAAAAGAACGATCAAGGCCCTCGGATTAGGAAGACCTAATTATTCTAAAATTGTCAACGATACACCTCAGATCAGAGGCATGATAAATAAAGTGTCTCACATGGTTAAAGTTGAAGAAGTGAAGGACTAGGATATATACAATGGACAGATTAAGTAATTTAACCCCTGCTAAGGGTTCAACCAAAAATAAAAAACGTGTTGGTCGCGGTGAAGGTTCAGGACATGGTGGGCAGTCAACCCGCGGTATGAATGGACAGCTTTCACGTTCAGGCGCCAAGCAGCGTGCTTGGTTTGAAGGCGGTCAGATGCCGCTGCAGAGAAGAGTTCCTAAATACGGCTTTACCAGTCCTTTTAAAATTCACTTCCAGGTTATCAACGTTGATCAGCTTCAAGCGCTTGCTGAGAAACTCGGTTCTTCAGTTGAACTGTTTGACGCAAAAGTTTTTTACAAGAACGGACTGATTTCTTCGGGTGTAAAACCTTATAAGATTTTAGGCAACGGTGCATTAAAAAGTAAAATCAATGTAGAAGCAGCAGCTTTCAGCAAATCCGCAAAAGAAAAGATTGAAGCTGCAGGCGGCACTACAAACGTGGTTACGACTTAACGAACGGAATTACATGTCGAAATTAACCGAAGCTTTCAGAAATATATTCAAAGTGCATGAGCTGCGCCAAAGGGTACTTTATACCCTGGCACTGCTGCTTGTTGTGAGAATTGGTGCTCATATCACACTGCCGGGTGTTGATTCCGGTTTGCTGAAGCAGGCGATGGATAATGCAGATACAAACAATCTGTTTGGTCTGTATGATCTTTTCGTAGGTGGTGCATTCTCGAATGCTGCAATTTTTGCACTCGGTATTATGCCGTACATCAGCGCATCCATTATTATTCAGCTTATGGGTGCGGTTGTTCCTTACTTTCAAAAACTCCAGCAGGAGGGTGAAGAAGGCCGAAAGAAAATTACTCAGTTAACCAGACAGGGTACGGTTCTTATATCGGCAATGCAGGCCTGGGGTGTAACTATCCGCCTGAACAATATGGAAGTCAGCGGACTTGGTATTATCCCTGCTGAAATTCAGGGCTTTTTCTGGACACTCTCTACAATCATTATTCTTACCTCAGGTACGGTTTTTATGATGTGGATGGGTGAGCAGATAACTGAAAAAGGTATCGGAAATGGTATATCGCTGATTATCTTCATCGGTATTATTGACCGCTTCCCGTATGCAGTGCTTGATGAAATTCAATTACTTTCCTCAGGACAAAGAAACGTAATAGTCGAAATTATCCTTCTGGTCTTCATGGTTGCCGTAATAATGGGTGTTATACTTGTTACGCAGGGTACAAGAAGAATACCGGTTCAGTATGCTAAAAGAGTTGTCGGAAGAAAAGTTTTCGGCGGTGTAACAAACTATATACCGCTTCGTGTAAATACAGCAGGTGTAATGCCGATCATCTTTGCTCAGTCAATCATGTTTATACCGAGTACGGTACTTTCATTTTTCCCTGACAGTGAATTTCTTCAGTCAACCGCAGTATATTTTAATTACGATTCAGCCGTGTACTCACTTCTTTATGCAATTCTGATCGTATTCTTTACATACTTCTATACGGCTATTGCTTTCAATCCGAAGGATGTAGCTGATAATATGAAGAAACAGGGCGGATTTGTTCCCGGATTAAGACCTGGTAAACAGACTTCTGATTTTATAGATAATATTTTAACAAAAATCACACTGCCCGGCTCATTTTTCCTGGCGATTATTGCAATACTTCCGGCATTTGTTGGTGCATTCGGGGTATCAGGTAAGTTCGCACAGTTTTTCGGAGGCACAAGTCTTCTGATTCTTGTTGGTGTAGCACTTGATACACTTCAGCAAATTGAGTCGCAGCTTAAGATTCGCCACTATGACGGATTTATGAAATCCGGAAGATTAAAGGGCAGAAGAGCTTAGTAGTTGATCATACTGAAAACTGAGCAGGAAATCGGCTTTATTAGCGAAAGCAGCCGGATTGTTGCAGAAGTTCTTGAGCTATTAAGAAAACATATTAAACCCGGTGTAACAACACTGGAACTTGACAGAATGGCGGAAGAACATATTTTGTCACGAGGAGGAATCCCTGCGTTTAAGGGATACTCACAAGCGGGAAGCATAGATTTCCCCGGTTCAATTTGCGCCTCTTTAAATGAGGAGGTTGTACACGGAATACCGGGAAACAGAAAACTGAAAGAGGGGGATATTATTTCAGTTGATGTTGGCGTTCTGAAAAATGGTTATTACGGAGACGGGGCAACAACAGTTCCTGTTGGTTCAGTTTCCGCAGAGGTTGCAAAACTTCTCGAAGTGACTGAGAAGTCCTTATATCTCGGACTTGAGCAGGCGAAAGCCGGCAATACGGTACAAGATATATCATTCGCGATTCAGTCGTATGTCGAGAGCAACTATTTTTCCATTGTCCGGGAGTTAACCGGTCATGGTGTAGGCAAGCACCTTCATGAAAGCCCCTCGATACCAAATTATGGTAAAAAGGGTTATGGAGCGAAACTTAAAAAAGGAATGACCATTGCAGTTGAGCCCATGGTGAATATGGGTAAACGAGATGTGGTCTTTTCAGATGATGGCTGGACAGTATTCGCGAAAGACAGAAAGCCATCAGCACATTTTGAACATACCATCGCGATAACCGATGGTGAACCGAAAATTTTAACAAAATTATAAAATGGCAAAACAGGGTCCCATAAAAGTTGACGGCACAGTTACAGAAACTTTGCCTAATGCACATTTTAAGGTAAAACTTGAAAATGGACATGAGATTCTTGCGCACATTTCAGGTAAAATGCGTATGCATTTTATTAAGATATTGGTCGGGGATAAAGTTTCAATAGAACTTTCTCCTTATGACCTCTCTAAAGGTCGTATTACTTATAGATATAAATAACGGAGATCTGAGATGAAAGTTAGGTCATCGGTCAGAAAAATTTGCGATAATTGCAAAGTGATTAAACGAAAAGGCGTGGTTCGGGTAATTTGTAAGAACCCGAAACACAAACAGCGTCAAGGTTAATTAAACAGGAGTAAAAATTTGGCACGCATTGCCGGTGTTGATTTACCAAAGAATAAAAAGGTTTATTACGGTTTACAGTATATATTCGGTATCGGACCGAAGGTTGCAGGAGATGTTCTCCAGGCAGCTAATGTAGCACCAGAAAAGAAAGTTTCAGCCCTTACCGAGGATGAAGTGGCAGCGATCCGCTCGGTATTGCAGGCGGAATATAAAGTTGAAGGTGCACTTCGCTCTGAAGTACAGCTCAATATAAAGCGGCTGATGGACGTGGGTGCATACCGCGGTCTTCGTCACAGACGCAGTTTGCCGGTTCGCGGTCAGAGAACCAGAACAAACTCCAGAACCCGCAAGGGCAAGAGGAAGACTGTTGCCGGCAAGAAAAAAGCTGTATCAAAGAAGTAACCGAGATAAGGATTTATATATATGGCAAAAGCAGTAAAAAAAGTTAAAAAAAAATCAGTAGTTGATGTAAACGGAATTGCTCACGTAAAAGCAACGTTTAACAATGTAATTGTAATCCTCACTGATGTATATGGCAATGCGATTTCCTGGTCATCAGCCGGTAAAAACGGTTTCAAAGGGTCAAGAAAAAATACGCCGTATGCTGCTCAGGTAACATCTGAAGCAGCCGCAAAAGAAGCATACGATATGGGTCTTCGCAGAGTCGAAGTGCGGGTAAAAGGCCCCGGATCGGGAAGAGAGTCTGCAATCAGAGCTCTGACAACTGCAGGGTTGGAAGTTTCATCTATCAAGGATGTAACTCCTATACCTCATAATGGCTGCAGACCACCAAAAAGAAGAAGAGTTTAAACGAGGAGAATGCGCTAAATGGCAAGATATACCGGATCAGTTTGTAAATTATGCAGAAGAGAAAAGACGAAGCTTTATCTTAAAGGACAAAAGTGTCTAACAGAAAAATGTCCTCTTGAAAGAAAAAATTATCCCCCCGGTCAGCATGGTTTGTCCAGAAAATCTAAAATTTCTGAATACGGTGTGCAGCTCAGGGAAAAACAGAAAATCAAAAGAACCTACGGAGTACTTGAGACTCAGTTTAGAAATTATTTTGAGAAGGCAACAAGACAGAAGGGAATTACCGGTGAAAACCTGGTGAGACTGCTTGAAACCAGACTTGACAACATTGTCTATCGTCTTGGTTTTGCTCCCTCTCGTAAGTCGGCACGTCAAATTGTCCGTCACCGCCATGTGTTGGTGAATGACAAGTTAGTGGACATTCCGTCTTATACTGTTATACCAGGCGATGTAATTAAAGTGAAAGACCAGAGTAAAAATCTTGAGCTTATTCATAACTCACTTAAGAGGGTTGTTGATGCTCAGTTCTCATGGTTATCGGTCAACAAGGCAACTTTAACCGGTACATTTTTACAGCTTCCTGAGCGAAGTGAAATTCCTCTAAATGCCAATGAACAGTTGGTAGTTGAGCTCTATTCTAAATAATAATTAAGAAAGAAATTTAGAGGTCATATACATGAACCAGATAAAATTAAGAATGCCCGAGGCAGTAATTCTTGATGAATCAACCAAGAGTGATACATTCGGAAGATTTACGCTGCAGCCCCTTGAAAGAGGTTATGGCGCAACTCTGGGTAACTCTCTCAGAAGAGTACTCCTGTCATCCCTCCCGGGTACTGCAATCATCGGCATTAAGATCAGTGATGTTCTTCATGAGTTCACCACCATTCCGGGTGTTGTTGAAGATGTAACCGAGATTATTTTAAATCTGAAGCAGATCAGACTGAAAGCACTGACCAAAAAACCGGGACGCATTGAAATTGCATTTAACGGTGAGGGTGAGTTTGTTGCCGGCGATCTGACAAAACATACTTCAGATGTCGAAGTGCTTAATCCTGAACTGCACATTGCAACAATGAACAGTGTTGCTAAGTTTAACATTGAGCTCATTCTTGGTCAGGGAAGAGGTTACGTTCCGGCTAACGACATAAAAAACACCGAGGCAAAGTTTGTCGAATTTGGTATCGGAGTAATCGCCATTGATGCGATTTTTACCCCGATTAAAAATGTCCGTTATGACATCGAAAATGTGAGAATCGGAGACAGAAATGACTACGAAAAGCTGACGATAGATGTTACTACAGACGGTAGCATTTCAGCTCAGGATGCAATGACTCAGTCAGCAAAGCTGATGAAAGAGCATCTTGACCTTTTTACAGGTCTTAATCTTGAGCCCGAATCACCAAAGGAAGGTTCGGAGAAGGATCCTGAAGTTGAAAAAACAAAAAAAGCGCTTCTGATGAGTATTGATGAACTTGAATTGAGCGTCCGAGCTCATAACTGCCTTAAAGCTGCAAGCATCAAAAGTGTTGGCGATCTGGTAAGACGTGAAGAATCAGAACTGCTGAAATACAGAAACTTCGGTCGCAAATCACTTGCGGAACTTTCCGAACATATTGAAAAACTTGGTTTGCATTTCGGAATGGATATAGATAAATATCTTAAATCCGAAACTGACAACAATTAATACGCTGAGGAATTGAAGAATGAATCATAATATCAAAGGAAGAAAATTAGGGCGCACATCTTCTCACAAAGAAGCTTTGCTGAGAAATCTCTCTATTTCTCTTCTTAAACACAAAAGAATTACCACTACCCTTGCTAAAGCAAAAGAACTGCGTTCATTTATTGAACCCATTATTACCAAGGCAAAGGTCGGAGATTTACACCGCAAGAAGCTCATCATGGACCGGCTTAAAGACAAAGAAGTCGTAAAAGAGCTGTTTGGCGAAATTGCCGCAAAGGTTGAAGACCGCAAGGGCGGATATACCAGAGTAATAAAAAGAGGCAGACGCCTGGGCGATGCTGCTCAGATGGCAATAATTGAACTGGTTGACTACAACGAAGTGGCTAATAAGAGAGCCGCTGATCTGCGCGAATCACGTGCGGAAAAATCAAAACAGAAAAAAGAAAAGAAGCAGGAAGAAGCCGGAAAAGCGGCTGAAGCCAACGCTTAATACAAAACTAATTTATTAGAGGAAGAGTAATCCGGAACACTTCGGGTTACTCTTTTTTTTATTATGGCAGAGAAAGCTACGTTCTTAAAGGCCGTTTTTGACTTGAAGGAGTTACCGAAGGATGAAAAACCTGAGGTAATACTTTGTGGTCGCTCAAATGTGGGTAAATCATCGTTCATTAATACCTTCCTGAACGTCCCCGGGATGGCCAAAACCAGCTCTACTCCGGGTAAAACCCGGTCCATCAATTATTTTCTGCTTCCGACTGATATTTATTTGGTTGATATGCCTGGCTATGGTTACTCAAAGGCCTCGCAAAGTGAAATTACAAAATACTCCCATCTGACCGAGAATTTCCTCAGGCAGAGAAATGAAGACCGCCTTATTTTCTCCTTAGTTGATTCCCGACATGAGCCCTCAAAACTGGATGTCGGGCTGTGGCAATTCCTGGTAGAGGAAAGACTAAATTTTGCTGTAATACTTACAAAGTGTGATAAAGTGAAACGAAACCGGATTTCTGAGGCGGTCAGAGAGGTTAGGGCAATCCTTCCGGAGCTTACCCTGCAAGAAGGTATCTATCCTTACTCCGCTGTTTCGCTGGAAGGAAAAAAAGCTATTGCCTCCAGAATTCAAAATTTTACACAGTTCTGTAAAAGTTAAAGAATTTTAATTATATTTCAAAACCCTTAATTATTCAGTCTGATAAAGGAACTATGAAATACAGCAATGCGCTGCTGATTGTGGCCGCTGTTACACTTTTGGTACTGTTCATTCTTTTTGAGGATTTTCTCTTAAAGTCGGTTACCTTTGTCGTTCTGCTCATTACCTCTGTGTTACTTTTCCTTAAACTCGACAAAGATAAAAAGGCACAGACTGAACCGCCTGCCGATAATGGAAAGCCGGGGGCATCTGATTCCATAATTGATCCGGAAGAAGATGATTTTGAAATTGTCTCGAAGAAGCCGACTGACTACACAGATGTTAATCTTGACCATGTGGATGAAGGATTCGCTATTGTTGGCAAATCCACACGGGTTCTTACGGAAAACAACATTTCCTCCATAGGGAATAAAATCAGCAGTTCAGGAGATGATCCGGAACTGAGTCTTGAGAAATTCCGAAATCTTGCCACCGAAGAATTTCCTCTGGATGTGGGAGCCAACCAGCAACTCAGCTTTCTTCTGGAAAGAATTCTTATTATTGTCAGAGAATTATTCTCTGCCCATACTGCAATTTATTTCTGGTATGACAAACGAAAATCATCACTGACCATAGAAAAATATGCTTCGGTTAGCCATGAAATCGAAAAGAGAAAGCTGGAGATCCAGAATGATATACTTGGACAGATTATCAGTAAACAAGAGCCCGGGTTACTGACAGATATCCCTCCAATAAGTGAAAGGGAGAACTTCAGATACTATTCACAGCCGCAGAAAATTAAGAGCTTTCTCGGAGTTCCTGTTTTTCATAACTCCAATCTGATCGGTATCCTCGCAGTTGACTCAAAAACGGTTGATGCATTTGGGATTGAGCAAATGTATATGCTCGGACGGTTCGTACGGCTTATTACTGTTTTAATAGATCTTTTTGCACATAAACATGCTGAATCAATAGCAAACAGGCGCTCAGAAGGGTTCGCAGATTTTCTTAGTCAGAATATCCCCACTGATGATGAACACACATTATATCACTCAATAGCCACGCTTGCTTCAGTTCTGGTTGAAGCTGACTGTTTTACTTTTGTAACCTGGCGCCAGGAGGAAGATCAGTTTAAGATTTCTTCAGTAATGAATCCTAAAACATTCAGTTATATCCACCCTGATACGGTTATTGACCGTGAAAATACTATAGTCGGCAAATGTGTATATACCGGAAGTCAGGTTCGCATTGGAGATTTAAGCGCTGCATCAATGCACCGTTTTAATCATGAGGAAAGCATTATCCTGGACGGTTCATTTCTGGCTGTCCCGATTATTTATAACAGTGAAGTTCTGGGGGCTCTTTGTTATGAGAATATGAAGAAAAATTCCTTCACGCAGCGTGACCATGATTATCTTAGGAAGGTAACCGGTCAGTTTGGCATCCTGATGCGTGCCTTCGGACAGATACGCCGGCTAAAATCACTGATAACTTTTGATCCTGATACCAGCGTTTATTCGGCATCATTTTTCCGCACACGTGTTACAGAGGAACTGGAAAAGGCAAAAATTCTTGATCTGCGTTCCAATATTGCACTCATCAAGATTGACGAAGGTAAAAACCGGCAGGAGCTTAGCGACCCGCACATGATAAAAATTACCATGAAGGAGTTCGCTAAAGCACTATATCAGGAGCTTGACCCACTCAGCTTTTGCGGTCGGCTTGATGATCTGACATTTGGACTTTTCTTTCTTCATAATGATGAACAGGATCTTGCCGTGAGAGCAGATAAAATAAGGGTAAGGATTGCACGGATTCCGGTTTCATCCGGCAGTAAAAGCACCACCTTTACAGTGTCAGTAGGACTGATTAACTCCTCCGAAAGGACAGATGTGGATGAACTTCTTGAAAATCTGCGCCTTGCCGTTAAAAAGGCATCTGAGACCGGCGGAAATAAAGTTTTACAATTATAGGAAACGTCAATTAATAACTGCGTTCTCATTATACTTGATGGAGTGGGGATAGGTGAGCTACCTGATGCGCATTTCTATAAGGATGAAGGTAGTAACACACTTGTTAATATGGCAAGGAAAGTACAAGGACTTAGTCTCCCGAATTTAAAAGCTCTCGGACTCGGCAATATATCCTTAATTCAGGGGGTCCCCTCTGTGTCGTTTCCGTCTGCTTCATTCGGCAAAATGGCTGAAGTTTCAAAAGGGAAGGATTCTACCACCGGACACTGGGAACTTGCCGGAATTCATGTTGATTTTGATTTCACATACTATCCGGACGGATTCCCCGGGAGAATCACAAAAAGATTTCTCGAGAAAAATAATCTTAGTGGTTTTTTGGGAAATAGAGCTGCATCAGGTACCGAAATTATAAAAGAGCTTGGGGAAGAACATATAAATACCGGATATCCGATTATCTATACATCGGCGGATTCAGTTTTTCAGATTGCGGCTCATGAAGATGTGATACCACTTCCTGAATTGTATAAAATTTGTGAAGTAACACGGAATGAAATTTTAGTTCCGCCTGAGATCGTAGGCAGAGTAATAGCCAGACCATTTGTCGGAAAAAAAGGAAATTTTTCAAGGACTGTAAACCGAAAAGATTTTTCGATGGACCCGCCATCGGCTACAGTATTTAATTATTTGCAAAAGGGCGGAGTAAAAACAATTTCAATCGGAAAAGTAGGTGATCTTTTTAATTATAAGGGAATTGATGAAGCGATACCTACAAAATCAAATTCAGAAGGTACAATGCGAATCATTCAGACAATAAAGTCAGAGAAGGATTCATTCATCTTCGCAAATTTAGTGGATTTTGATGTCTATTATGGTCACAGGAATGATCCTCGTGGTTTCGCCCTGGCTTTGGCAGAGTTCGATAAGCAGCTCCCTGAAATTTTGGCTTCTGCTGATGAAACCGATATGATTATTATAACTGCTGACCATGGCAATGACCCGACTACCCTGAGCACTGATCACTCAAGGGAGTATGTGCCATTGCTGGTTTACAGAAGAGGTAAAGAGGGTAAAAATCTGGGGACCAGGAGTAGTTTTTCAGACGTTGGTAAAAGTATAACAGAGTTTTTCTCGGTTCAGAATGAACTCCAGGGAGTAAGTTTTCTTAATTCATGAAAATGAAGATTGCCGAATCATCCAGACTGTTCGTCTCAAGTTTATATGAAGACCGGAAAAAGTTTGGAACAAATGAAACAGTCAGCGCAGAAAAGTTGTCTAAACTGCAGAAAATGCCGGTGGAAATCATAAAGCAGTTGCTGAAAGTTAAAGGAACCCTTGGTAATCCAAAATGAGAGGTCTGTTATTGGATACCGATATTCTTTTGGAGCATCTAACACATAGTGATCCAGGAGAAAAAGCAACTTTTTCGCTGCTTGAAATTCTGCTTTCTGAGGAAAGCTGCTTTACTTCGGTAATTAACGCGGTCGAATTGTTTACTTTATGTGAAGATTCTCACGAAAGAACGGCAGTGCGGAGTCTGCTGAATGGCTTGAATGTTCTTGGGGTTCATTCAAGATACGCACTGGAGGCGGAATCAGAATTGTTTTCAGGACTGAGCAGCGACAAGGCATTGTTTCTGGCGACAGCAAAGGTAAATAAAATAAAAATAGCTACGTTACGCATGGGGGAATACCCTAAGGGGGTAGCGGAATTCGCGGATCTTAAATTTATAGTTTCAGGAGTTGGTACGTGATTTTAGGAAAAATTATTGGTACAGTCTGGGCAACCAGAAAAGATGAAAGTCTTACAGGAGCCAAGCTTCTGATCGTCAGGCAGCTTGATTTGCAGTATAAGGAAAAGGACAATTTTGTTGTTGCGGTTGATAGTGTTGGTGCCGGACACGGTGAGGTGGTTCTGGTTGCAACAGGAAGCTCCGCTCGCCAGACAACCAATACCAAAAATAAGCCGGTTGACGCAGTCGTAATGGCAATAGTTGACAGACTGGACGTAAAGAATGCCGGCAAGGGAGAGTGAAATGACTCAGATTTCTCCCCTAATTTTCGTATTTTTGCAATCTTGAAAATTTATACAGATTGTATTTAGCAAAAGTAATCGGAAATATCTGGGCAACCAAAAAATATCCTGCCCTCGAAGGATTCAAACTGATGCTAATTCAACCGGTTGATTCTGATGAAAATCCGAAAGGGGAACCGCTTATCGCAGTGGATACCAGCGGAGCCGGTCCGGGGGAAAAAGTACTCTATGTTACCGCAAGTGAAGCAGTAATACCTCTGCCGGTGGATATGGCACCGGTTGATGCTTCAATTGTCGGAATAATTGACTCAATCAATAACTAAATTCAGGTGCTCTAAGTGAGAATAACCAAACAATATACAAACCGGGAAAGCCAGTCACTTGATAAATATCTTCAGGAAATAGGCAAAGTAAGTTTATTAACACCCGATCAGGAAATTGAATTAGCTATCAGAATTAAAAAAGGGGATCAGTCTGCACTTGAAGCATTAACTAAGGCAAACCTCCGATTTGTTGTGAGTGTGGCTAAACAATACCAGAATCAGGGATTGTCCCTGGGTGACCTCATCAATGAGGGAAATCTGGGTCTTATTAAAGCAGCAAAGAGATTTGATGAAACCAGAGGATTTAAATTCATCTCTTACGCGGTCTGGTGGATCAGGCAGTCAATTCTGCAAGCACTTGCGGAGCAATCCCGAATTGTAAGACTTCCTCTTAACCGTGTCGGGGCACTTAATAAAATTGGTAAAGCATACAGCAGTCTTGAGCAGGAGTATGAACGGGAGCCGAGTGCCTCCGAGCTGGCACAGGAGCTTGATATGGATGTGAATGAGGTTGCAGACACCCTCAAGATCTCAGGTCGCCATGTTTCCATGGATGCTCCTTTTGCTCAGGGAGAGGACAACCGCCTGCTTGATGTTCTTCAGAATGACCAGCAGCCCACACCTGACAATAATCTGATGAGTGAGTCACTCAAGATGGAAATTGAAAGAGCTCTTTCAACCCTTACCGAACGCGAGGCAGAAGTTATCCGACTGTATTTCGGACTTAACAAAGAACATTCACTCACGCTTGAAGAAATTGGTGAAAAATTCAGTTTAACCCGGGAACGTGTAAGGCAAATAAAGGAAAAGGCGATCAGAAGACTGCGCCATGCGTCGCGCAGCAAGAACCTGCGTACCTACCTGGGCTGATAAAAGATGACAAATCGTTATCTTCTTCTGACAGTTGTGCCGCTGATATATATCCTTATCGGATGTTCGCCCGCGACAAGCACAGTCCGTTACGGGGAGAACAAAGATTATAAGAAAATTGAGGAGAAGGTAAGGTATCAGGAGCCGCAAACTACTGATACCCTCCTTACTTCTGATCAGGATGATGAGGACCCAGAGTTCACAACACTGCAAAGTGAAAACTCTTACAAAATAGCAGATGCCTTTTCGTCAATACCCAAAGACCAAAAAACCACCAACTCAACACTTGCGCTTAATCTTGAAGATGAATTCAAGATGGCCATTATCATGTATCATGAAACACCTTATAAATTTGGCGGGAATGATGAGGATGGAATTGACTGCTCCGCTTTTACCCAAAACGTCTTTATGCAGGCGGGGAACCTGAAGCTGCACCGCACTGCACGCGACCAATACACTCAGGGTGATGTGATTTCAGCCAGAGAAGAATTGGTTTTTGGAGATTTAGTGTTTTTTGATACCCGCCGCCGTGTAAAGCCGGGGCATGTGGGTATATATATAGCTAACGGTCTCTTTGCGCACGCCAGTTCCAAGCACGGGGTTATTATTTCTTCCATGGAGGAAAACTACTATGACCGCAAATACATGGGAGCAAGAAGAGTGCTTGGAGTAATAAGCAATTAGCTTATAGAAAACTGCAATATATATTGCGGACACTGCGAGTGCAATAAACAATTAAGAATTTTCTTCCCCAACCTTAGAACATTATCCATCAATCGCATTTTTATAACCTGAACTCTGATGTTGATGGTTATATCAATTCGTTCAGTTTTGTTTGGTTTTGTCAGGTTATGTCGCTTCCAAAATATTTGTTAATGTATGTAATATGATTCGGAATGCCGGGTGTGATTCATTGAAACTATAGTGGGGTGAATTTCATAAAGCCGCCTGAAATTAGTCCGGCTCTTTTCTGTTCTTTAAAAACAAAAAGGGCGGCATCATTGCCGCCCTTTTAGCTATTATGATTTTTTTAACTGCAGCCGGTAGTTGCACCGCATGTCATGCACTTGAGGCATGTTGCGTTGCGGACCATAGTCATACTCTGACACTCCGTGCAGACATCACCGGTATAACCGCTTTCTATTGCCTGTTTTACTTTGAACTTCAGACCGGCGGACTCATCAGAGACGTAAATGGGCTTTGACCCCTGCGGAGCCAGTGAAATCGAGCTTCTCTGTTTTAATCCGTCATCTTTTGTTCTGTCTTTATCCGAAAGCCGATCACCTGCATAATCAAGATCGTCATCATCTTCTTCAGAATCGCTAACGAATCTCTTGACAACATTTTTAGGCGAACTGTTTCCCTCGGCTGTGTCCGGATCAACATGAGCCAGGTCATTGCGACCAAGGTAGTTAACAGCCAGTTCTCTGAAGATGTAATCAATAACGGATGTTGAAAATTTGATTCGTGAGTTTCCGGTGACCGGTCCTGACGGATCAAACCGTGTAAAAACAAATGCGTCAACAAACTCTTCAAGCGGAACACCATGCTGAAGTCCGAGCGAAATGGAGATTGCAAACACGTTAAGAAGACTGCGGACTGTTGCTCCTTCACGGTGCATATCTATAAAGATTTCACCGAGCTGACCGTTGTCATATTCGCCCGTTCGGATATATACGGATTGACCGCCGATTTTGGCCTTTTGCGTATAACCAGTTCTTCTGTCTGGCAACTTTCTGCGATGAGCGATGTAACGATGAATGATACGCTCAGCAATTTTTACGATATCATTCTTCTCTTTATCTTCAATGATGCTTTCGAGTTCTTCGTCCGTAACGCTGTTCAGCGGCTGTGAGAGTTTTGAACCGTCCCTGTAAAGTGCATTTGCCTTCAAACCAAGTTTCCATGATTTGAAATAAGCATCTTTAATATCTTCAATAGAGGCCTGGTTCGGCAGGTTAATAGTCTTTGAAATAGCACCGGAGATGAAGGGCTGAGCTGCCGCCATCATCTTGATATGAGCAGAAGCGCGTATGAAACGGGTACCGCGTTTACCGCATTTGTTGGCGCAGTCAAAAACCGGTAGGTGTTCATTCTTGAGGAAAGGTGCTCCTTCCACGGACATTGTGCCGCAGATATAATCGTTAGCAGCACTTATCTCTTGTTTTGAGAAACCAAGCTGCTTAAGCAAATCAAAGCTCATGGAGTTAATCTGCTCTTCCTGGAAGCCAAGTTTCTTTACGAGAAAATCCTGCCCGATGGTGTATTTGTTAAAAGCGAAACTGATATCAAATACGGTAGGGAGAGATTTTTCAATTCTTTCGATGATATCTGCCGTGAATCCCTTTAACTTAAGGGACTCTTCATTAATAAATGGTGAGCCCTTGAGGGTTCCGGCACCACGTGCATAACGAACAATTTCAGCAATCTGATCAGCGTTATAACCAAGTTTTTCGAGCGCGGGGGGAATTGACTGATTGATAATTTTAAAGTAACCTCCGCCGGCCAGTTTCTTAAATTTCACTAATGCAAAATCTGGTTCAACACCGGTAGTATCGCAATCCATAACCAGTCCGATTGTGCCGGTGGGGGCGATCACCGTAACCTGTGCATTACGGAAGCCATACTCCTCACCAAGCAGAAGCGCACGGTCTGCATCCTCTTTAGCTGCTACTAATAAATCAGCCGGGCAGAACTGCGGGTCAATGCCAACCGGGGAGATGGAAAGTCCTTCATATCTGGAACTGTCCATATTATAAGCAGCCGCGCGGTGGTTTCTGATAACACGCAGCATATTGTCGCGATTGGCACTGTATTTTGCGAATGGACCGAATTCCTTTGCCATCTCTGCCGATGTAGCATAAGAGGTCATGTGCATTATTGCTGTGATGGCACCACAAAGGGCGAACCCTTCATCACTGTCGTAAGGGATACCCTGAACCATGAGCAATGTACCGAGGTTTGCGTATCCAAGACCGAGAGTTCTGTACTGGTAGCTGAGCTCTGCTATCTCTTTGCTCGGGAACTGAGCCATAAGCACACTGATCTCAAGTACGATTGTCCAAAGGCGCGAAGCATGACGATATCCGTTGATGTCAAATTTGTGAGTCTCCAGATCAAAATACCGAAGTAGATTGAGTGAGGCCAGGTTGCATGCGGTATTATCAAGGAACATATATTCGCTGCAAGGGTTCGAAGCTCTTATTTCCCCACCTTCAGGGCAGGTGTGCCACTCATTGATGGTTGAGTGGAACTGGATACCGGGGTCAGCGGATGTCCATGCAGCATAAGCAATCTGATCCCAGAGTTCGCTGGCTTTAACAGTTTTACTTGGCTTAGGAGCTCTGTTTTCTTTTTTAGCTTTTGATCTTTCAGTTCTCCAGTAAAGATTCCAATAGCCGTCTGTCAGGGTAGCTTCCATGAACTCATTGGTCACCCGGATTGAATTGTTACTATTCTGTCCTGAGACAGAAGCATAGGCCTCTGAATTCCAGTCAACATCATAGAGCGGGAACTCAATGGCGGTGTAGCCCAGCTTTGCAAGCTGAACAACTCTGTCAATATAATTCTGCGGAATCATTGCTTTGCGGGCATCCCGGATAGCACTCTGCAACTTCAGATTTAATTTAGGGTTGAAACGGTCATTTTCAGGATGCTCATCGTAGCAGGCCTTCATGATTGCGTTTAGATGCAGATTGTTCAATTTTGAACCGGCGACTAGGGAAGCCACCTTCTGCTCTTCAACAACTTTCCAGTTGATAAATTCTTCAATATCAGGATGGTCCATATCAAGGCAGACCATTTTAGCTGCTCTGCGGGTGGTTCCGCCTGATTTTATTGCTCCGGCTGCGCGGTCACCAATTTTCAGAAACGACATAAGCCCGGAGGATTTGCCGCCGCCGGAAAGACTTTCGCTCGCACCGCGAAGGTTTGAAAAATTTGTGCCGGTACCTGAACCATACTTAAATAAGCGTGCCTCACGCACCCACAGGTCCATTATACCACCGGCATTGACCAGGTCATCATCAACTGACTGGATAAAGCAGGCGTGCGGCTGAGGATGGGTGTAGGCATCAGAGGAAGCATTCAGCTCTCCGGTTTTAAAATCAACAAAGAAATGGCCCTGTGAGGGTCCGGTTATTCCATAAGCCCAGTTAAGTCCGGTATTAAACCACTGCGGACTATTTGGCGCAGCCATCTGATTTGCGAGCATGTAAACAATTTCATCGTAAAATGCTCTGGCATCTTCCTCAGAATCGAAATAGCCGGCCTTGCAGCCCCAGTAGGTCCAATTACCCGCCAGTCGGTTAAAAACCTCTCTTGAGTCAGATTCGCCTCTGGTACGTTCTTTTTGCGGTAATTTTGAAAGTTCTTCTTCGTCGGGAAGCGAAGGTTGCAGCCATTCAGGTATGTTCTGTTCGTTGGCTTTTTTTAATGCAACAGGAACGCCTGCCCGGCGGAAATATTTTTGGGCAATGATATCCGTTGCCACCTGAGACCATGATTCGGGTACCTGAACATTCTCCATTCTAAAAATACTTGAGCCGTCCGGGTTTTTTATCTCTGAAGTGCGTGAAACAAACTTCAGAGATGAGTAAGGAGACTCTCCGGCGGTGGTGTAGTATCTAGTAATTTGCATAGTATATCGGGGTTTAAGATTCAAACAATGTAATTTCAGTTCATCCTCCATGAACGAACTCTTTTTCCTGTTGGCAGGATCCGGGTACCTCTCAAGTTTCAACTTCGCCGGTTTCTGATTATAAACGAGGGTTATCAATAAGTTGTTCGGGCAACTAACCGGCTACAAGTTTTTCTCCCCTGCAGTGCAAATATAGCAATGTGACTTTTACGAATGCAAGAAATCTGTAGAAATTAAATTTTTTTTATTTGTGTTTTTTTTCTTGCTTTTTACTAATATTTAGCAATCAATAAATTTTCCGTTCATCACATTATTATTGCCGTTAGTACATAACTTGAATATTTTTGCTTTTATACAAATAAAATACAGAAAGTGAGAAATAGCTAATGAAATCAGGTATTTCAGCATCTCCCAAGAATATCATCGGTCTTATGCTTATTGTTTTAGGCGCTGCCATTCTTCTGGAACGCGCGGAGATTATTTCCGGCGAAGTTACCGGTTTAATTTTTTCCATTCCTGCTCTTTTAATGCTGGTCGGTGCTATTATTTACCTTAATTCCTCAAATAAGCTGCTTGGTTCGATTGTGTTTCTTATTGGCGCACTTATTATGACCGGAAGGATTTTCCCTGATCTGAACATTGATTTTAATCTCCTTTTGCCTGTTATTATCATTATTATCGGAATATACCTGGTAATGAAAAACAAAAAAACCGTTGCAGCATCTGCCCGTCTCGGGAATGTAATGAGCCGCTCTGATTCAAAGAATATCATTGATGAAATTGCCATTTTCGGCGGCGGGGAAAAAGCCATACACTCAGATAACTTCAGAGGAGGTAAAATAACGAACATTTTTGGCGGTTCTGAAATTGATCTTACAGACTGCCGCCTGCCGGCTGACTCTCAGGAAATTGAAATTGAAATAGTTGCGATTTTCGGAGGGTGTGAACTGATTGTGCCGAGGGACTGGAAAATCCAGGTAGATGGTGTTCAGCTTTTTGGCGGATTTTCAAATAAATTGAGAAAGCGGGATGAAGATATCGTTCTTACTCCTCAGACGGTTTTTATAAGAGGCGTTGCCATCTTTGGCGGGGCTGAGATAAGAACCCGCTAAACACGGAACTTAGTAAAAAATTTATCGTCATAATAAGTACTAATTAACAAAAGAGGACAATTGAAACCAGAATCAGTCTTAACTCTGAATGATGATTTTGCACTCATCCGCTCATTCAATGAAGGTGATGAACTGGCGTTCAGAACGCTGGTGAACCGTCATAAGGAAAAAGTAAGAAATCTCGTTTTCCTGACGCTTGGTAATACCGATCAGATTGATGACATTACCCAGGAGGTATTCATCTCAGTTTACAAGCACCTGAAAGAGTTTAGATATGAGTCCCGTTTCACCACATGGCTTTACCGGATAACTGTAAACAAATGCAGGGATAGCATCAGAAGAGCCAAAATTCGCAGTATTTTTTCCCCTTTTTCTGATGATGAAGACCCTTCTCTTTCGGTCTCACATGATGACAACAGCGATATCAGTCAGATCGTAAGAGAGGCGGTGAGTAAGCTGCCTGAAAAACTGAGAATACCCTTAGTCCTGAAAGACTTCGAAGGACTCAGCTATCAGGAAATTGCAGAAGCGCTGGGAGGCGTTGAGATGGGGACGGTGAAGTCAAGAATTTTCAGAGCCCGCGAGACTCTGAAAAAATCCCTTGAACCTCTCAGAAAGGAACTTATTTGATGAATAAAATGCTACAAAGAGAAAACCTCTCCGCATATCTTGATAATGAGCTCAGCCAGGCAGATAAGGCACTGACTGAGGAGCGGATGCTTAGTAATCCCTCGCTTAAGAAGGAGTTTGACGGATTAAAATTTGTAAAAGAATCTGTTGGCAATTTAACACCTCTGCCACAGGATGAATATTTTTATACCCGACTACAGGGAAGGATAAAGGATGACACAAAATCAAGATTTTACTTCCTCAGAAAGCCCGTTCTGATTTTTGGCACTCTTACTCTGATTCTTATGGCGGTGTTCAGATTTGAACCTCAAATCCTGGATGATTTCATCACAATGCAGAAAGAGCATCTGACTGATTTATACTCAGCGAATCTTCAGCCGCTTTTATATACAGCGGGATTTTCGAGTGAAGACCTGTTCAACTTTGCCTTTAACAATATCCTGCCGCTTAATAAGGAGTCTGATCAGATACTGTCATTCGGTACGGACGCCTCAGGCAAAGGCATCATCGAGGTTAAATCAGCCGGATTTAATTCCGCTCCGGTATCATTCAATGCATTTGTCACCACCCTCGGTCTTAAAGAAGCTGAAATAGCCGTGGTTGATTCAATACTGAAAAGCTATACTGATGAAATTGCCACCGCTGTGCTGGTTAATGAGAATAACACTGTTGCGGTGAACTCCAATCTTTGGGAGTATAAAAATGCCCTCAGGGCTGATTTGTTCTCATATATAACATCAGTCAATAAAAACGTTGGTGCTGTTTACTCCCCGGATGTACCTGTTTCACCAGTCGAATTAAAGAAACTCGCCGGCTCTATCAGAAATGTGCCAAAGAGTGATCTCTATTATCTCATCTCAGCGGATACCATATTCAGCCGTCAGCTTGATGTTGATGTCGCGCGTTTTACCTCCGACGGGTACGATATCTCCTCTAATTTTAACAATAGCACCGGAAATCTGAAAGTGAAAGTTGATTTCCGCAAAGATGTAACACCGCCGAGCAGTTCTTTCTCAAATTATGATGATTTGCAGGTTGTATTCGATTCCAACTATTGCAGGGTTATTGTCCCGAAGGTTGAAGGATTTACTTTTTCAGTGCCTGATCTTGATAATATGCTTGAACGGCTTGATACTCTGACCTCTTCTATCCGTCAGTTTTCCGTTACCGTTAAAATTGATTCTCCCGGTAAGAAGAAAGAGTATAAGTATAAAATGAAGTCAGTAAATCCTGACTCCGTCAAGAATTTTGTGTTCAAAGGTAACTTTCCGGGAGGCAGCGGTGCAGCCGTATTTAATGACTCCGTATTTAATCAGCTTCACAAGTTCTTTCAGGACACTTTATCAACCTTCAGGAACTACAATTTTAAGCAGGAATCTTTAGATTCTCTGGCTAAGTACTTTAACTTCAACTGGGGGGACTCCCTTGCACTGAAGTTTAGCACCCCAAGCAACCTTAAAAAGGAACTGGAACTGCTCAGAAGGGAAATGAACCGTTTTCGGGAAGAGATGGAAAACTTCCGCCGGGAGGTCAGACCTGAGAAAAAAGCTGACAAAAAGCCGATTGAGATTTAACCCAAGACCCCGTCAATTAAAAAGGCGGGGTTTTTTTATTATTTCCTGCCAAAATTCGCAATCTTTAGTAAATTTTGAGGACGTTTTACCACGTTTTCAGAACATTTATCATGGAATTGACCCGCTAATCCATTAAGCATTTCGGACAGAAAGCTGGCGGGTTATATTAAACCCAAAATTCAAGGAAAAAGAGTAGTTTACTGAATTCAAAGATGCAGTTGAGTGTGCAGGAGATACTTAAAAGTATCCGGGCTCAGATATTGTTTGCGGGCATCCTCGGCCTGCTGATAATTCAGTTTTTACCCCTTGACAGAGGTACGTTCTTTGTCATTTTGTTGAGTGATGTGCTGATACTAATCCTCGGTTATGCCTTTGCTCTGAATGTTCTTATGGTTCTGAAAAAGCTGAACAAAAAGCCAACCGAACTGGTGCAATACATTCTTGCATCCTCGGTGGTGATGTTTGTTCTACTTTTTCTGGAAGGGAGAATTCTCTCCGGAACCGGCATCAGTGGTATCGGGAAACTGCAGGAATCAGGGCTTCTGATGCGTGCTCTGCATTTCACGGCAGGAGTAATACTGCTTTTTGCTGCGGGTACCTGGTTTGTAATGCAGAGTGAACTCTTCTTTCTGAAGCAAAGAAAGAATCTGAAAACCTATTATCAGGCGATGCTGTTCTTTATATTACTCACCGCACTTTCGGCTGTTTTTAATCTTCAGCAGTTTGATGACTATCAGTTTATCCATATAGCTTTATTTGTTAATACGATAATTCTGATTACCATAAATTCATTCAGGATTTCATGGATTGCCTTTCTTGATAAGAAGGAGAAAAAGCGGCTGCTGCTTATTTCGGTTGGTATCATTGTCTTTAGCACCATTAATCTTGTCAGATTAGCGGGAGACGATCATATTGTACTTGAGCAGTTTTCGCCGGCGATCTATTTGTTTGGTATGCTGATAAGTATATACGGCATCGCATATTTTGGATTTCTGTTTTTCACAACTCTATTTCATCTTCCTACAGCAGAAGTTTTTGACAGGAAGACGAAAGAGATTTCGTCGATGCAGTATTTCAGCCGGCTTATCAATCAGGCACTTGATCCGGGTGAACTTTCTGAAACAGCGGCAGAACTTGCTCTTACAGTTTGCGGGGCTGATGCTTCATGGCTGATAACAGGTGATAATCTTACAATAGCTCCCGTAGCAACAAGAAATATCAGCAGTAAAACAGCAGACCGCATCAACTCAGTGATTCTGGGCAGAAACGGAAATCAGCCCCAGGGGACCATATATATGCAGCCCTCTTTTACTGGCAGCGATGAAGCAGCCGATGAGCGGTTTCAGTTTGTGGCAGTAAGACCGCTTAAATCTCACTCACGCATAAACGGTTATTTGTTTACAGCAAGGAAGGTTAACCTGCCTTATGACAGTGAGGAGATGTCAGCATTTGAGACTTTCAGTGATTATCTTTCGATCGCACTTGAAAATTCACATTTACTGGCGGAATCAATAGAGAAGGAACGCCTGGAGCGTGAACTTGACGTTGCCCGCGAGATTCAGCGAAAACTGATACCCGCTGAACTTCCGGTGATGCGGAATATTGAACTTTCGGCATTATTTATACCGGCCTTTGAAGTGGGGGGTGATTATTACGATTTTTTTGAACTTGGCAACGGAGATACTGGTTTTGTAATAGCAGATGTATCAGGCAAAGGAATTAGCGCTGCATTTATCATGGCTGAGATCCGGGGTATTTTTGCCACGCTGAGCCGGATGACTGATTCACCAAGAGAACTGATGATCCGGACGAATCAGATACTAAAACGTTCATTGGACAGAAGACATTTTGTGACCGCGGTTTTTTGCAGTATATCCGATCGTCAAGATGAAATACGGATGGTGAGGGCAGGCCATCTTCCAATACTCAGACTGCGGGAGGGTTCTGTGGAGGAAATACTTCCCGGTGGTATAGGGCTCGGACTTCATTATGGAGAACTGTTTGGTTCATCACTTGAAGAAATTTCTCTTGAACTTAAGGAAAATGATGTTTTTATTTTCTTTACTGACGGAATAACCGAAGCAAAGAACGGAAACATGGAAGATTTTGGAATGAGTGCACTAAAAGATATTATTATTAAACATCAGACGCTCCCGGCCGAAGATATGGCTAATAAAATCATTCAGGAGATAACGCTTTTTTCGGAAAGCGGAACCCAGCATGATGATATAACGCTGATGATACTTCGCAGGAGAAAAAATTTACAAACGGAGACAATTCACCATGGCGGAATTTAACGCTGGTATAACAGAGACCGGAAATGTACAGGTTATTGAACTTTCGGGTTTCCTTGATGCTCATACCGCTCCGCGGCTTGAAAACACATTTAATGAGCTGCTCACGCGGCAGCAGTACAGGGTTGTGGTAAACTTCCGTAACCTTAAATATATATCAAGCGCGGGACTCGGCGTCTTTATGGCCTTTATTGAGACGATGCGTGGTAACGGCGGTGATATAAAACTGACAGAAATGCAGCCGAATGTATATAATATATTTGATCTGCTCGGCTTTCCGCTGCTGTATGAAATTTTTCCTACGCAGCAGGAGGGAATTCAAAAATTTAATCAGTCATCTGAAAAATAGCAGATACGTGAAACAGAACACATTCGAGTTAAAGGTAGCCAGTACTACGGGTGAACTTGCAACTATCCGTGAGTTCATTCAGGAGAAGGCCTCGCAGGCCGGTATCTCCCAGAAGACTATTGACTCGATTATTCTGGCAGTGGATGAAGCATCCACCAACATTGTAAAACACGCATATCATTTTGATGATTCCAAGGAAATAAAACTGCACCTCAGTGTTGATGAAGGAACCTGCACTGTTTCTCTGACTGATTTTGGTGACTCATTTGATCCGGACAAGGTTCCGAACCCTGATATGAATGAGTATCTTAAGCAGAGAAGAGTCGGCGGGCTTGGTCTCATGCTCATTCGCACCCTGATGGATTTTGTTGAGTACCATACCGTAAAAGGCAAATACAACCGTCTTACGATGGTTAAACGCGATGGTTGATGTGCCATGACTAATGCAGACTCTCAAAGGGTACAGAGAAATTTAACGGCACTTATCGAATTCAGCCGCATAATCAATACCAGTCTTGACCTTAATTTCACCCTCAATAATCTGCTTTTTAGCTGTTTTGGTAAGTTCCTTACCACAAAAGGATTTGTTGCTTTGTATTCAGGGGATGAATTAAACATTGCAGCTTCAAAAGGTTTGCCCCATGATTTTCCGGATAAGCTCCCGGATGTTACAGATACCGCCACCAGGGTTAGTAACGGAATTTCATCTTTCCTGAAAGATCATCATTTTGAGATAACTGAAGTTATTGAATCCTCCCGCAAGAAACTTGGCATTATCGCACTTGGAGAGAAAATAAATAAAGCCCCCTATTCTGACGAAGAAAAAGAATTTTTAAAAATAATTCTAAATCTTGCGGCAACTTCTATCGAAAACTCTCAGTTCATTGAAGAACTGAAGGTATTAAACCGTCAACTGGATGGACGGCTGAACTCGCTGAGCTCACTCTTTGAACTCAGTAAAGAGTTTAGCGCACTGGTTGATGAAGGCAGAATCAGCAAACTCCTTATTTACTCATTGCTCGGCAATTTTATGATGTCCGGTTATGCTGTTATCTATTGCGATGACCGCCGGCTGCGGATTCTTGAATCTACTTACCCGAAGGCAGTGCTGATGAGTACTATTGAAGGACGCAGCGCTGTTTCGATAAACAGAATAATGCAAGGGCGGGAGATATTTGATATTTTCCCGGGGCTTGAAAGTTTTGCTGTTAGTTTGTGCATACCAATGCAGGTGCAGGGTGAATCGCGCGGATATATGGTGTTAGGACCACGGATAAACAAAAGCGACTACAGTGAGAAGGACAGGGAATTTATCTACTCGGTTGGCGGGCTTGCCATTAACGCTCTTGAAAATAAACGCCTCTTTAAGGAAGCACTCGAAAAGCAGAAGATGGAAGAGGAACTTCAGATTGCAAAAGAGATACAGAAAAATCTACTGCCAAAGTTTCTTCCACAAATACCTGAAATCGAATTTGCTGCTGACAGCATCCCGTCAAAGCAGATTGGAGGAGACTATTATGATATCCTTCAAACCGGCGATTCACTTTATACAGTAGCGGTTGGTGATGTCTCAGGCAAGGGCGTTCCTGCTGCGTTGCTCATGGCAAACCTTCAGGCATTTTTGAAGGTAACGGCTAAGCAAAATCTGCCCATTGAAGAGGCAACCGGTCTTATTAACAATCTTATAACCGAAAACACCAGCGATGGAAGATTTATTACTTTCTTCTGGCTCATACTGGATGCGGATGAAAAAAATCTGCAATATGTAAATGCGGGTCATAATCCGCCGTTGTTTATCCGAAACGGAAAAATAAGTCATCTGGACAAAGGAGGTATTATCTTTGGTGTAGCTCCGACCATGATTCCATATATAGCGGAGGATGTGTCACTTCAAAAGGATGATCTGATTGTTTTGTTTACTGACGGCGTGACTGAGGCGAAGAATCCGGATGATGATGAGTACAGCGATGAGCGTTTTGAATCTCTGATTTTACGTCATGCATCCTCTGGTGCAGATGAGATTATGAAAGTAATTAAGGATGACCTGAGGGAGTTTGTTAAAGCTACACCCCAGTCTGATGATATCACGGTGGTTATTCTTAAGGTCAGATAGTAAATGTTATTGCGGATTAAGGAAATTTACGGCAAATTCAGACTTAAGCTGATAACGGCTGCTACCGCTATCATGGGCATAATTATTATATTTAATATATACGGCACCGTAACATTTAACCGGATTTCAAACGATGAATGTATCTGGCTTGAGACGAAGGCCGGCAAAGACAGTGTTGTGTTTATCTTCAGCAATGTAAAAGAAGGTGGGGTAACCTGGCAGGCAGGAATAAGGGATGGAGACAAACTGATTGCAATTAACGGACGTTCATTCAGCGATGATCTTGAGTATCAGGCGCTCATTAACAAGATGAATGAAGGGGATTTGGCTGAGTACACCATCCTCAAAAAGAATCAGAATGAAACAAGTAAAGTAAAGGTTGAAATAAAGAAACTGATTATTTACAGTCAGTTTTCCCTTATGCTTTTTGCGGTAATACTGCTGTTTGTAAGTTATATTACTTATCTGGCCAAACCGGAAGGTCTTCAGCAAAAGCTGTTCTTCAGTTCCGGGCTTGGCATAGCGTTACTGTATGTTCCTAATTCAATAGGAAATCTGAGCAAGCCAGGTTTTCTGGCACCAGTTGATCCGGTATTTACAATTCTTATTCTAATCTGGCTGATTATTGTCAGTCGGCTTCCGTTCACAATTTTTCATTTCTTTTCCGTCTTTCCTGAGCCGCATGCTTGGACAAGCGCGAAGAATTATAAAAGAATACTCACCGGCGGCTGGGTTGCATTTTTTATTCTGAACATTTTCACCTCGAGACCTTCCTTTTTTTATCTGTCCAGCGAGGTTGAAGTTAAGTCACTCTTGTTTCCTCTGATATTTGTTTTCATAAATGCGGCATTTATCTCCGGACTTTTTTTGTTGACCATAACTTATGTAAAAAATAAGGACCGCGCAAAAAGAAGGCCGATATTTGCTATCCTCATCTCATTTTACATTGGTATCGGCGGATTCATTTTCAGTACTGTTCTTGTCCCGATATTCGGAGACGTTATATATAACTCACCGGAGTATTACACGCCCATTATACTGCTGGTTCTGCTCCCTATTGCGTTTGGTTATTCGATATTCAGATATAATCTGCTTGATGTAACAGTTGTACTGAAATCGACATTAGTTTATGCTGCCGCCACGCTTACACTCGGAGTGCTGTATCTTGCCTCGGTCTATGTGCTAGGCCAGGCAGTCGGTGGTGTGGTACCAATTGAATACCGTACTGTAATCTCAGGTATGACCTTTATTTTTCTTGCGTTGCTTTTTCAGCCGACAAAGGATAAGTTTCAGGATTTGCTGACAAGAAAGTTTTTTCCTGTGCAGTTTGAAATACAGCAGGTTATCTTAGATTTTAATCAGCGTCTGCCTCAGATAGTAGGGTTTGACACGATACTTGACGCATTGGAAGATATCTTCAAAAACCGGCTTCAGGTAAACGTCTGCGCCATACTGATCGCGCGTGAAGGAAATCGCACGGAAACTGTACGGAGTTGCGGGGCAGACGGGAAGTTGTCAGAGGATGTATTTTACCATGCGGATAATTTTGCATCGCTAATTCAGCAAAGGTACTCCGCCGGTGAAAAACCGATTATTGATCAGACGACTGCACGGCTGATCTTTCCTAATGATAACGAACGGCTTGAGGGTGCAGGAGTATATACGATACTGCCGCTCATTACCAACAAAAAGCTGATCGGGTTCTTTCTATTCGGTTTGTCTTATACCGGTAAACAGTTTGGCGGTCGTGATCTTGAGCTGATGATAACTCTTGCAAACCAGACCGCCACCTCACTTGAAAACGCGCGTCTCTATGAAGCTGAAGCCGAAAAAGTTAAGATGGAACGGGATCTCGAACTTGCCCGAAAGATTCAGCAGGGTCTCCTGCCGGCAAAGATTCAGTCACTCGGCAATCTGAGTGTGGCGGGTGACATGATTCCTGCGATGCAGGTTGGCGGAGACTATTTTGATGTTATCAGAGTTTCTGACTCAAAAATGTTTGTAGTCATTGGTGACGTTTCAGGCAAGGGGCTCTCTGCCGCGTTATATATGACTAAAATTCAAACGCTCCTGCAGATTGCCTGTAAGGCAGACACTACACCGGCTGAGATTCTCATCAATCTGAATAATCAGCTTTCAAGGGTGCTCGACAGAAGTTCTTTTGTAACAATGACTGTGGCGCTTTTTGACAGCAATAAACAAACGGTTAGATTCGCCAGAGCGGGACATACACCGCTGCTGATAGTTGATTCAGAAGGGGCGCGCTTTGAGGCACCACAGGGAATAGGTATTGGGCTGGACAGGGGTGCTATCCGGTTTGCCGAGCTGCTGCATGAGGTAGAACTCCCGCTTATGCAGAATCAGATTTTGGTTTTTTTCTCTGATGGAGTCTCAGAAGCTTTGGATGACAGAGGTGAAATGTACGAGGCAGACAGACTTTCTAAAATCATTCGTGACTCACTGTTAGAGCCAGTTGAACAAGTGTCGCAAAAAGTATTTGAATCGGTAAGAAGTTTCAGCGGTAAGGCAGGTCAGCATGATGATATTACGCTTGTGCTGGTAAAACCAGAGTAAGGAATTATGAATTTTGAAGTGCGAAATATGAATTGAACAGGGGTAAATAATTTGTTTAAGCACTAGCCTATCCGTGTGATCCAAAACTGAGCAATTAGCAGCAAATTTATTAACCCCTTTATACCGGTGAATTTATTATTCATCTGACATGCTTCAAGACTGAAAAAAAAAGGGCTAAGGTTTTCTTCCTTAGCCCTTTTTTTATGGGAACTCTATATCAATGAAATCAGAAGGTAACCTTCTTATTGTATTTCTTCGTGTACTCAAGCACTAATGCCGTTGCCACAAAAATGGAACTATATGTTCCGACTATGATGCCAAAGGTCATTGTGAAAGCAAAACCTCTGAGCACTTCACCGCCAAAGATCATCAGGATAATGGTGGTGAGAAGTGTTGTACCGCCAGTTAAGATGGTTCTGGACATTGTTTTGTTAATGCTTTCATTGAGCAGTTTTTCTAACTCTTCTGTCTTATGTAGTTTAAGATTTTCTCTTACACGGTCAAACACGATAACGGTATCGTTAATTGAATAGCCGATAAGCAGAAGAAATGCTGCAACAACAGTCAGACTTATCTCAAGGTTAAGTCCGGGTATTAATCCGTAAAAAAGAGAGAAAAGCCCGAGCGTGATGAGCACGTCATGGAACAGCGCGACAACTGA
>JADLAF010000213.1 GCA_020848375.1 Ignavibacteriaceae bacterium | reverse complement strand
GCGGGAGGGCTTCCGGGCAACAGGAATGCGCTTCTTCGGCCTGCGTACCGTTACCGTCTGAACTGATTTTGTAGAATTTTTCTTTTGCATGTGCAAATATAAGGAAGGGCGGGCAGAATTGTAGGGACAGGTCGTGACCTGTCCTAACACAGGCGGAGTATATTACTCCGGGATACAAATTTCACCGGGACAACGACAGGACAGGTCGTGACCTGTCCTAAGAGAGAAAGTGTATATCGCGCTAAACAGAGAATTCGATTGGACGAGGATAGGACAGCTCGCGAGCTGTCCCTACAAATTCAATATATTATTTTTCGATGGAAATGTAAGGGTGCTAAAACATCGCTGATTTACGCGGATCGAAATTTCTGCGTTTATCTGCGGGACATGCTTTGTGGCTTAGTATCTTTGGGCGGGACTTCGATAGGACAACTCGCGAGATGTCCCTACAAATTCAATATATTATTTTTCGATGGAAATGTAAGGGTGCTAAAACATCGCTGATTTCCGCGGATCGGAATTTCTGCGTTTATCTGCGATCTGCCGCGGCAGACTGCGGGACACTCTTGGCGTCCTGGCGCGAACGCTTCCTCAGAACAATGCGTATATAAACGGCGCGAGAGCTGAACCCTGAGTTATAATAAGAAGTCCGCCAATCAGCACAAGAAAAATAACGATGGGCATCAGCCACCATTTTTTTCGCTCGCGGAGGAACTGCCAGAGTTCAGATACTATAGATAATTTTGACATGACAAACTAAAATTGCTTTTCGTAATCAGAGGTCTGCCTGAGTGCATGCTCTCTTTTTTTCCAGTAGGTTGCGGTCGCCGGATTCGCTTTTGCATGGAGTAAATCCTTACCGCTCAAACGCAAAAATAGTCCGATAGGAGTTAATACCAAATAGTAAAGCGCTCCCAATATGAACCGGGTCATAAACCACCCCAGAATGATCGCCAGGGTCATCCAGATCAAATTGAGCGGCTTCAGAAGTGCTGAGGCAATAAATGCAAAAGCAATCAGAAGTGCCCCGCCGCTGGCCATCCAGATTCCCCACCCTGCGGAGGAGTACATCCCCCACAACCCGATAAGCAACATCACCCCGCCAATGGTCACCCCGAAATTGCGCAGGGTTTTAGGGGAGTTATCTATATTTTTTATTTCTTCTTGTAACATACAATCTAATCTAACTGATATTCTTTCATCCATCCGCTGCCTTCTTTTGGCTCCGGCTGGAGGGATTTATCTATTATATAATTCTCTAACACCAAATAGTCCATTTTAGTTCTCATAAAGCACCGGAAAGCATCCTCAGGGCTGCAGATAATCGGCTCCCCTCTGACATTAAATGATGTATTTATGATAATCGGGCATCCGGTCTTCTGGTAAAATGCCTCGATAAGAGCATGATAACGGGGGTTCGTCTCCTTGTGGACGGTCTGGATACGTGCAGAGTAGTCCACGTGAGTAACCGCGGGGATCTCTGACCTGACCTGATTTACCAGATCAATACCAAAGAGGTCTTTTTGCTCTCCGGTAATTTCTTTCTGCTTCTCTTTTTTTACATCCGCAACCAGCAGCATATAGGGGCTGTCATAGTCCATCTCGAACCACTCAGCGGTTTTTTCCCGTAGCACCGAAGGAGCAAAGGGGCGGAAACTTTCACGAAACTTGATATTCAGGTTCATGGTGGACTGCATTTTGGGTGAGCGGGCGTCACCAAGGATACTCCTGCCTCCCAGTGCACGGGGACCAAACTCCATCCGGCCTGAAAACCACCCTACCACTTTTTCATCAGCAATCAGATCAGCAGCTTTTTCGATCACTGCACTGTCGCTCAGTTTCTGATAGGGGATTGAATTTGTATTAAGAAAAGTTTCAATCTCTTCATTGGTAAAGTGTGATCCAAGATATGAACCGGACTGGGAGTCAGAATTGCCGGTTACTGTTCTTTCATTCTTCTGATAGAGATAATATCCGGCTAATGCAGCACCAAGTGCCCCGCCGGCATCACCTGCGGCTGGCTGAATCCAGATATCGTCAAAAATCTTTTCCTGCAGAATTTTTCCGTTGGCAACACAATTCAGCGCTACACCGCCGGCAAGCACCAGATTTTTCTGACCGGTTTCTTTGCGTATATACCGCGCCATCTTCAGCACAATTTCTTCGGTAACATCCTGCACGGAACGGGCAAGATCCATCTCCCGCTGTGCGATTTTTGACTCCGGTTCACGCGGCGGGCCATCAAACAAATCACTGAACCGCTTATTGGTCATGGTCAGTCCGGCGCAGTAATCAAAATACTTCATATTCATGCTGAAGGAGCCGTCATCCTTAACATCTATCAGATGTTTATAGATTTTTTCCTTATATACCGGTTTGCCGTAAGGAGCAAGGCCCATCAGTTTATATTCACCGCTGTTTACCCGGAAGCCGGTATGATAGGTAAAGGCAGAATAAAGCAGCCCAAGTGAATGCGGGAAACGGATTTCTGCATGAATCTTTATATCATTGCCTTTTCCCACTCCGTAGGTGGTTGTAGCCCACTCCCCCACTCCGTCAATGGTAAGTATGGCTGCTTCATCAAAGGGAGAAGGGAAAAATGCTGATGCAGCATGAGACTCATGATGCTCAGGAAAAATAATTTTACCTGAGTAGTTCAGCCGCTTTGCAATCAGATCTTTCATCCAGAGTTTTTCTCTCATCCAGAGAGGCATTGCTTTGATGAAAGACCGGATTCCGGCAGGGGCATACATCAGATAGGTTTCAAGCAGCCGTTCAAACTTAAGAAACGGCTTGTCATAAAAGGCGACCAGAGAGATATCCTCAGGTTTTATCCCGGTATATATCAGGCAGTTTTCCAGCGCCTTTTCAGGAAAGCGGTGATCATGCTTTTTGCGGGAGAAACGTTCTTCCTGTGCGGCATAGATAATCCGCCCATCTTTATTAAGGGCTACGGCCGAATCATGATAAAACGCTGATATACCGAGGATATACATATCAGTTTAGGGAAGCGCTTTCAGCAGTTCAAGATATCGCAGATACCAGTCGAAGTTCGGTGCGATAACCGGCACTCCGGT
>JADLAF010000212.1 GCA_020848375.1 Ignavibacteriaceae bacterium | reverse complement strand
GCCGATCTGCTGATTTTTAATACGATTGAGTTCTGGACAGGCAAGAATCCGGTTGCCATGAATGAGAATGAAAAAGAGACACAATACGTAAGTACTGACGGAAGCGTTTACAGAATTACCGCCACACAAAACAGGTTTGACATTGTTAAAATAAGCGGTGATCAGACTCAGGGAGAAACCGCCTCTCTCTGGTTTGATGAGCAGGCCGGAAAATGGTATATATCTCAGGATGGCGGAGAGAGTCTGCTGATAGCTGAAGAGCAGGGAGAGAATAATTCGCTGCTGAGGCTGGTGTATCCTGATCAGAGCAAACTTACCGTTGATCTGAATCAGCTTCCCCCGGTAAGATAAATTTTCTCTTATTTGTTTTACAGAAGCCCGCTGCCATAAATAGCAGCGGGTTTTTTATTTTTTTCATATACACGCCAATGGCACGCTGATTTTACGGATTCTAAAGCAGCGCGGATTTTAAACGGTTAAGATATTCTTCGTTATTAAGTAATTCATACTTCACAATTCATATTCTTTCAGGTATTTTTCTCTGAGGATGCGGAAGTGATGCGCTGAGTGCCCCGCGGTGATCCATACCAGTGCCCGGATGCTTACTTCATTATGGTTTGCCTCTCCTGTGCGATGAATGGTAATGTTGTTGAACGATGAGAATAATTCAACATTTGCAAGACGCAGATGTTCAAACTCATTGATCAGTGAGGCAATACCGCGATCGTTTGCGCCGGAGAATTTGACATAATCATCCTGCTCAAAACCGGGGAGGGGTGTCCGGTCTTTTCTTGCAAAGCGGAGAGCACGGTAAGCAAATACCCTTTCACTATCAATGATATGGCAGAGTAGTTCTTTAATGCTCCATTTTCCTGGAGCATATCCTGTTTCACACTGCTTTTCGCTGAGTCCGTTGAGTATATCGTTCAGCTCTGCCGGCTGTTGTTTTAATATTTTGAGAATATCACCCCCCTCTACTGATTGTATATATCCATGATAATACTGGCTGTATTCACCCGGTTCCGGTCTGGTAATCATTCCCATATTTTTATCTCCTTAATTCCGTCCGAAGTCATCACTCCGCGGTACATACTCGGCGTGGTATAATACATTTCATAATTACCCGCGCGGTCAACTGCTATAACGCCACCATCTTTTGGGGCAAGGTTTTTATCAAGCACTTCCTTTACTGCCTGTTTTAGTGTATATCCTTTATATTCCATGAGGGCGGAGATACGGAAGGCAACTGCATTTTTAATAAACTTTTCACCCCATCCGGTGGCTGAAACCGCGCAGGTTGCATTGTTAGCGTAGGTTCCGGCGCCAATGATGGGGGTATCGCCGAGACGTCCTGGAAGTTTTCCGGTCATGCCTCCTGTTGAGGTACCAGCGGCCAGATTTCCGTTTTTATCCAATACCACGCATCCGACTGTTCCGGCTTTGTTCATCTGGTCAAGCCGCTTTTTCAGCGTGGCTTTCTGATCTTCGGTAATAAAATACTCAGGTGGTACAAACCCAACTCCCTGCTTTTCGGCAAACTTCTCAGCGCCATCACCAACCATGAGGACGTGATTTGATTTTTCCATAACCATCCGTGCCAGTGAAATAGGGTTTTTTATGCGGCGCACATCTCCGACTGCTCCGGCGGTCAGATCAATTCCGTTCATGATGCTGGCATCGTGGCTTGCGAATCCTTCAGAAGTGAGCACTGCCCCCCGACCGGCGTTAAAGAGAGAGTCATCCTCAAGTACCCTGATGACCGCTTCAACCACAGAAAGGGCATCTTTCCCCTGACCGAGTAAATCATATCCGGTCGTCAGGGCGGTATTAAGTCCGGCAATATGCGCCTGTTTTTCTTCTTCGGTCATACCTGGTCTTGCGCTGCCTGCGCCGCCGTGAATAACGATAAGAAATTTCTCTCCGCCTGATTTTTGTTCGGGTGTCAGAAAAAATGTGGCTGCAATGATCAGCAGTGAAACAATAAAGAGAATCGGATATTTCATTAATAACCTAAGAGAGTTAAAGATAGTAAACTGCAAACATACAAAATTTTACCTTTATCAATAAAAGCGACTCACGCAGGGGGTCAGGGTAAACAGCGGAATGAGAAAACGGAGAACCTGCATATATTTGCATAGTAAAGTAACGGAGACTCAGAATGGAAGTACATATAGATGCTGTAACAATGATACAGGGAATGCTCGCTCCCGCGGTGATGATTTCTGCCTGCGGGCTGCTGCTACTGGGGATGAATAATAAATATTCGATAGTGGTTAACCGGATCCGGCTGTTGAATGAAGAAAAGAGAAAGTTCGCTAAGAAAGCAAGTGATTCAGAATTTAATTTTGATGAAGAGGTGCGCCTTAACAGTATAGACACGCAGCTCACGCGGCTTTCAGCAAGGGTGGGCATTGTAAGGAACGCGGTGCTCTGCTACTCACTTGCGGTTGCATTGTTTGTTCTCACCTCGTTTTTAATAGGAACCGGTTTCCTCTTTGATTACTCGGGGATTGACATTTTTGTAGTGATTGCTTTTACGTTGGGAATGCTTATGGTGCTGTTTGGGGTTGCGTTTGCGTTCACAGAAACTAAAAGGGGGTATGAAATAGTACAGTACGAAATTAAGACCAGTGAATAAAGATGATGAAGACCTGACGGAGTATTTCCTTCAGCCGGAGGGGATGCGTGGAATTATAAGGTGTATATTTATGATGTACTGGGCAGGGTATTGTTTTTTGATGTAAAGTACGGTAATTTGCCGTGGAAGCGTATAAAAAACGAGTATGATGCAGCCAATAATATGATTAAGCAGAGTTTTTATTATG
>JADLAF010000211.1 GCA_020848375.1 Ignavibacteriaceae bacterium | reverse complement strand
TTTTGACATTTTTGACAGATTAAGGGGAAAACGAGAAAAAATATCGCTTATTTTTACATATTTAACCGGATACCAAAATCCAGCTCAAATACGCAGGAATCCGCGTAATCCTTTTATCCGTTTAATCAGCGATCTTATTTCTTACGCTGCGATGCTGTCGGCCAGAAGTTCCGCCTGCTTCAGGACGGTTTCTATTGCCTGTTTTTGTTTGTCGGGCGGGTAGCCATATTTGGTGAGCGTGCGCCTTACCAGCACCATCAGTTTTGCCCGGGCGCTTTCACGGACGGTCCAGTCAATGGTAGCATTTGAACGCACTTTGTCCGCAATTTCTCTTGCGATTATTTTTAAGGTCTCATCTCCCAGAACCTGAACTGCACTGTCATTCACCTCAAGGGCATTATAAAACGCAACTTCATCTTTATTCAGCCCGAGCCGTTCCCCTTCTTTGTCATCTTCTTTTATCTGCTTTGCGATACGGATGAGTTCCTCAATTATCTCAGCAGTTGTGAGCAGATTATTCTGATATTTTTTAATTGCCGTCTCAAGCATCTCAAGCAGTTTTTTACTTTTAACCAGATTGGTCTTCAACCTGATTTTCAGTTCATCGTTTAGAATTTTTTTTAGAAGTTCTATGGCCAGATTTTTATGCTGCATCCCCGCAACCTCATCAAGAAACTCATCAGAAAGAATTTCCAGCCCTGATATATCCGGTTTGTTAATACCCGCGGCATCAAATATATCTACTACGGTGTCGCTGCTGAGAGCTTCATCAACAATCTGCCTGATTGCAGTTTCAATCTGCCCATTGGATTTCCCGCCGCCTGCCGGAGCATCAAATTTTGCCAGCCGTGCTTTTACTGCCTGGAAGAACGCTGCTTCTGCCAAAAACGGCTGCACTTCTTCTCTGGTTATACATAGGGAAAGGGACAAACTCATCATTGTCACCTCTCGGATAAACCGCTCCTTGCCATCCTTAAGCCCGAGTATATGTTCCTCTGACTGCAGCACAATGGAAAGTTTTTCCTGCGGCTCTGCATCAAAGAATCTGCGATAATTAAATCCCGCGCTACCAGCGTAATATGCTTCAGGTTCTTCAACCAGTATATCCTCTTTGGTTGCACTTGATTCATAAAACATCTGCCTTATTACTTCAATCTTTTCCCTAAAGACCTCATAAGCCCGCTGGATGTTTTCTGCCGGGTCTCCTTTGCCGCCGGCTTCACCATAAAAGGAGAGTGCTTTTTTCAGGTCAATGGCAATACCGAGATAGTCAACTATCAGCCCGCCGGGTTTGTCCTTAAAGACCCTGTTCACCCGTGCTATTGCCTGCATCAGGTTATGCCCCCTCATCGGTTTGTCTATATACATGGTATTCAGACAAGGGGCATCAAATCCGGTGAGCCACATATCACGCACAATCACCAGCTTCATTTCATCGGCCGGGTCTTTCATCCTTTCCGATAAATCACGCCTCTGCTGTTTGGTGGTATGATGTTTTGCTATCTCCGGACCATCAGAACTGCTGGCGGTCATTACCACCTTAATCACACCGCGGTTCAGGTCATCATGGTGCCACTCCGGTCTGAGTGCGATAATCTCATTATATATATCAACCGCAATCCGGCGGCTCATGGCTACAATCATCGCTTTGCCGTCAAAGACCTGCTGCCGTTTTTCAAAGTGGGTTACCATATCACGTGCAAGATTTTTAACCCGCTCGCTGTGCCCCACAATTGCCTCAAGTTTTGTCCACTTGGCTTTTGCACGCTGACGGTTTGTTACTTCTTCATCCTGCTCAAGCTCTTTGTCGAACTCCTCAATCAGACGTTTGCCATCCTCAGCAAGATTAACTTTTGCCAGCCGGCTTTCATAATATATCCGTACCGTGGCTCCGTCATCAACTGCATCTTTTATATCATAGCGGTCTATATAACTGCCAAAGACCTGCGGAGTGTTTACATCAGTCCCCTCAATGGGTGTGCCCGTAAAGCCGATATAAGTTGCCTCCGGAAGTGCATCCCGCATATATTTTGCAAAGCCGTAAGCAATCTGCTTACCGATAACCTCTTTGCTTTGGCTGTCTTTGGTATTAATCAGTTTTGCTTCAAAGCCATATTGCGTGCGGTGAGCTTCATCAGCTATTACCACAATGTTCCTGCGGTCTGAAAGCTGGGGAAATCTCAGTCGGGATTCATCATCAGGAAGAAATTTCTGAATGGTGGTAAACACAATACCGCCGCTTGCAACCTTGAGCAGTTCTTTCAGGTGGTCTCTGCTTTCTGCCTGAACCGGTTCCTGCCTGAGCAATTGCACCGAAGCAGCAAAGGTATCAAACAACTGATCATCAAGATCATTGCGGTCGGTTATTACCACAATGGTTGGGTTTCGCATCTCAGGTGAAGTTATCAGCTTGCCGGAGTAAAAAACCATACTCAGACTTTTACCTGAGCCCTGCGTATGCCAAACCACTCCGCCCCGTTTGTCACCCCGTTCACCGGAGGCACTAATGGTTGAAATGACCGCCTTATTCACTGCATAATACTGATGATACGCTGCAAGTTTTTTTTGCGTCTGAATCTGTATCAGCCCTGTTGCAGAATCCTCCCGCTCTGATTTTTCAAAGACGATAAAATTACGCACAAGGTCGAGAAGGGTGGCGGGTTTAAGCATTCCCTTAAAAAGTGTTTCAATCTGCGGCTTAAACCGGGAGGCCTCCTTAACACCGTCAACGGTTTTCCAGGTCATGTAACGGCTCATGTCCGCGGAAACACTCCCCGCTCTGCATTCAAGCCCGTCTGATATTACGCAAACCGCATTATAAATAAACAAGCCGGGGATTGCAGATTTATAGGTCTGTATCTGCTGAAAGGCGCTTTGTATATCTGCGTTTTCATCAGCAGCGTTTTTCAGTTCGATAACCACCAGAGGAAGACCGTTTACAAAGAGGAGTATATCAGGTCTCTTATGCTGATTATTTTCCATGATGGTATATTGGTTTACCCCAAGAAACTGATTGTTCTCAGGATGAGAAAAATCAATAAGCGCAACTTCATAACTCCGCTCATAACCGTTTTGCTGATAAGGTATCTTAACCTTTTCAACCAGCATACGGTGAAACTCCTCATTATTATGAAGCAGGTCAGGGGAACTGATGCGCAGAACCTTTTGCACAGCAGCTTCCTGAGCATTTACCGGAATATCAGGATTTATCCGCGCTACTGCCTCCCTGAGCCGGTTCACTAACACTATTTCGCTGAAACTTTCCCGTTCACAAAACAAACCCTCAGGAGAAATATCCTTACCTAGAACATAGCCCCACCCCAGCTCCTGCAATATCTCAAGTGCCGAGTGTTCTATGATATTTTCGGTAATGGGTTTGGGCATAAGCTAACTATTTATTGGATACTCTTGATAAATAATCATCATAAACTCTTTGTTTATTCAACCAGAAATGAGCCGGAATTTTGAGGACACTTTCAAGCTTATCTGCAATAGTTTGAGTCATTCTGGTTTCTCCTTTTAACAGAGCATTTATGGTATCCACAGGCATTCCTGACAGAATCGAAAATTCCATTGTACTCATACTCAGATCATTCAGCTTTTCACTTAGTGTTTCACCAGGGTGAAATACAATTTGAGGTGTAAATGTATTTTTAAGAGCTGGCAATTTTAACTTTACCTTTCATCACTTATCTTATTATATTCCTATGTATTTATTACTTCTTCGATTAAAGGCATCCTCACCACCTTCAAGTATTTTGCAAACCTCTTTGTTAATTATAGGATTTTCTAATGATCCCGAAAAATAAGATAGATTTTCATTAGTGTTTTTTGCAACAATTACTTGCTCCGCATCTGCATTGACAACTATATTGGCATTATGTGTCACAATAATAACTTGTCTGTAAAGTTTTATCTCCTTAAAGATTTTAATCAAATCATTAAAAATAAATTCATTATCCAAGTCATCTTCCGGTTGATCAAAAATAATAGTTTGCGAAAATATATTAGTTGCAAGTTTTAGACACAAATAAATTGTTCCTCTTTGACCAACAGAAATATTTGTCAAATTCTTTCCATTATAAGTGATTTCAGGTTGAACATATAAATATTCAGAACGAATACTTAAATTATATAATATTTTCTCTATACTTGAAAATTCATTAAGCAATATTATTTCAAATCGCGATTTCAAACTGTCAATATCACGAAGACACTCAATAAATGACGAGAAATCTTTTATTCCAATTCGCTCTTTTAACTCATAGTTGCGATTTTTGTTTTTAATCTTTCTACCGTCAACATACTCGGATATCAATTCATAAAAATGTTCGTGGTTAAAAATAATTTTCCCTTTGATTTCTATGTTTCTATCATTAATTATTCTTTTCATCAGCTCTTTCTGACGGTCATTCCAACCAGCCTTCCCCTGCAATAATTTTTCCCACTGAGAATTAATTAAAGATTCCTGTCTTTCAAGTTCCACTCTTATTAAATCAGAAATTTCTTTTTTCCTATTAAATTCATAAATTCTTTTTTGTTCATTCTCTGAAATTTCTTTTAATCGTTTTTCAAGTGAAGCCATAGTGGACTTGAACTTCTCGACACTTGAAAGTAAATTTGCCAAATCACCTTTGTAATCCTTAAATTCCTTTTTTATTTCAGTATTCTCCAGTTGAGCTGAATTTAATTCATTTTTTATTCTGTCCAAGTTTTGATTTATTGCATCTAATTGAATCTCAAAGTTTATCTCTGGAATTGTATTATTAAGGGTTTTTATCCTTTCATTGGTAACCTTCTGAAATTCCATTAAATCATTATAGAGTGCCAGATAACCATTATGATCCTCAGACAATTTTTGTATTGTAACGATATTATCGGAATATTTTTCTAATTTAGCTTTATTCTCTTTTGTCGTAATTCGTTTAAGAAACTCCGAATTTTTGCGTATCTCGCTCTGAATATATTCCTTATCGTTTATTAAATTACCATATTCATCCTTGATCTTAAACCAAGAATCAATCTGGTTATAACTACTCAATCGTTTTTGTAAATCGTCTTCAATCTCCCGACTAAATTTAAGGTCGTCAAGTTCCAGGATAGCTTTAATTTCCTCCCCCAAATCTCTAGGACTTTTTACTTTCTCCTTAACTTCACTTTGAGAAATAAAAAGAAATTGTAAGTCATACTGTTTATCAAATTGAAAAATTTCTTCATCTTCCAACAATGAATTTCGCCACTTAACTTTGAATGAATTTGTCTTCTTAAATGCAATCTTTTCAGAGCTTGCATCGAATTTTCTAAATCCGTTTGCAAAATAATTAACTAAGATACTCTTACCTGACCCACGCCCACCAATTATAGTTACCAAGTTCGGATTTAACTTAATATTATTGGTTTCAAACTTCAATTCCTGTCCTTCAATAACATTCATACTTTCTAAAATCGCAATTTCAGAAAAATATGATTTTTCAAAATCAAATATTGGGTTCTCAGGCTGTATCCTGACTCGCTCCTCAGGTTCGTAAATTATCTGTTTTAATCCTTCAAAAGTTAAATCACTTTTTATCCATAATTTTTCTTCAACCAAATACTCTCTAATATCATGATTATCAGAGCATGAAATAATTGGTAGTTTTCGTTTTATGTTTGGAAAGACAATATTCTGATAATCACTTATCTCCGATGCTCTCTTCACCTCTAAAATATCAATGCATTTGTTTAACTCCAAGTCATCCTTAATGTCATTCTTCAATCTTTCTAAAGAGTTAGATCTTCTTCCGGCATGAACTGATACAATTCCACCATATTCATGTATAAACCTGGATGTATCCTTAAAATCACAAAATACTCGTTGAATTCCACCCCTCTCACTGATATCTACTTCATATAACTTGCAATAAGACCGTAGATTATCCCAGATATACTCTATGTTGGAGTTCTCTGGAAAAATTCCAATAAAATGCATAAGCTCACTCCCACCAAGCTCAGACCGAAGTTCAATTCCTGGTAATATGAGCACCTGGTCTTTAGCTAAATCTTGTAGTTTTTTAATTCTATTCACATCAATTGTATGATGGTCTGTTATGGCAACCGCATGAATTTCATTTCTTATTAATCCATCAATTAAATCTTGCTCAGTGACAGAATTGTTTTTGTAATCATGTGAGGATGGCGTATGAAAATGCAGATCCCATCTGCGCCATTCTGATCCTTTTGTAAATTGTGTATAGTTCGCCATAGCCAGTTACCTTTCTACCCTCACCTCACCACTCATCAACTTTGGCAAAAGAGTATCGCGAAAATCGGAGAGTGCGCGGATTTGATGTATGTTTAGATGTATTTTATTTCTTATCTGTGTGGCATGCTCTGAAAATTCTTTGACTCTTTTTACATCTGGTTTTAGGAATTCAAATGTAGGTATTGCATTTTTGCTTAAATGCAATACTGTTGAGCCATTGGCATTGCCCTCGCAGTGTCCTTTGAACTCCCTTGTTTTCATTAAATAGTAAAAGAAAACTACTGACATATCATGTTTTTTAGGTACGACTTTTACTACATCCATTGAGTAGACCATTTTGTCATAATTAGGGTGTCCAAGTACTAATGCTGGATTCCCTATCACTTCTGCTTCTTGTGTTATATCAGTGTGAGCGACTATTAAATCTCCCTCATTAACAATCTGATTTTCCTTAAACTTTCCGGTATATTCTTTAAAACCATCTGTTCTAAAACCACCATTTCTATCAAAGCTTTTGAGTGAAACCATTGCGATTTTTGATGGGTTTAAATCGGAACTCTTATATGATACGCCGTTTATAGTCTCAACAAATTCACCAAGTCTTACATATTCACCACTTGAGCTACTTTCCACAAACCACTGCCGGAAGAGGGTTTCGGCTATTTGCTCCAGGGTTTTGTTCTGGCGGTTCAGCAGGTCTATTTTGTCGTCTAAGCTGCTTAATACTTCGGCAATGGCGGTTTGAGTTTTGATATCAGAAGGAATTGAAATATCAATTGAGTTAAGCAATGTCTGTGTTATAAGTGGGTGACTTGATCCTTCTGCATAACTATTTAAATCTAGTTTCTTTAAATAATAATAAAAAAATTTAGCACTATTTCCTTTCTTCGGTTTAGCAGCAAGAGCATTATCAGAAATCCAAACTGGAACATTCTGATAATAAACCGAACCACAATACGCACCAACCCTTCCGATTATGATGGTTTCCCCATCATAATTGGAATTATCGCAGTAACCTAAAATTCCATTTCCACCAAATACTGGGATAAACCCCTCTGTTCTGGGCCTTTCTTTACCGTTACCTAAAATGATAAATTCTGATAATTTGTTTTCTTTCCACTCACCCATATCAAAAAATCTTTACTTCAAAATATATTTTATTGAGGTGCTCAAAATCTTTATCAAATGTAACAAGCACCGCATCTAAGGCAAATGTGGTAGCTGCAATCCATAGGTCATTTTTCTTCATATTGCGTGAAGTTGTTCCAAGCATTTGACCTGCCAGTGCGGGTGATTTCCCCAAGCGATAGCTGTCCATATAATCATAACATACCATCACTTCAAGTCTCTTAACATTTGTTCAAATTCTTCATCTGTTTCCTGTCCGGGCCATTTGCCAAAAATGTCATCAATAGGGTTTAGCTTTTTACCCTCTCTGAGCTGGCGGGCTATTTGTTGCTTCATAGTTAAGTTCCCGGGTACTCCGGAAAAAAACTTTGAGGATTTACCCTCAACATCATAATTCTCTATTTTTACATACGATAAATTGCCGCCTGGCTTAAAATAAGCGACACCGACTATGATTAAGACCTCACCAAAAAATTCCTTCATCTCCTGAAACTTTGATTTAGCAACTTTTACAACAATCCTTTTATTTTCTGTTGTTCTAAGGATAAGTTCTCCGCGTGAGAATTTCATTTCATCAAGTAAGCCGGCAACCAAAGTTCTTTCAGGTGCAGGTCTGGTATTGTCATTTTTATTGATTTTCTCTATCATTCTTTAAACTCAACTCCTGCTTTAAAAACTGCAATTAATTTGATAACCTGCAATTTGTGCAGCAACCTGCTGCACAAATACAGTGGCAATTTGGGAACATGCAATTTAGGCAGCAAGCTGCTGCCCAAATACTTTATCAAATTTATTTTGCGTCAGTTTCACTGGTAATTCAAGCTCACCTCATGCCGCTTCCAGTAATTTGAGATTATCAGGAGAATTTCTTTTACTCCAAAGAATATATTTTGCTCCTTTGTTTTGCAATGCTTCAAGAAATTCGGCCTTTACTTCTCTTTTTTCATCATTTATAATTGCTAATCCTTGAATTTGTTTTTCGGTTTGTTTTTCTCTGACCTGTTTCACATCATCCCATGTAAAGAGAAAATGCGGCAGATTGAACTTGTTGATGCTGTTAAATGCTTTAATCAGTATTTCCTTCTGGCGATAAGCAATCTGGAAATCGAACGTAAATTCAAGACCTACGCTCCCCTTCGAAATAAAATATGGCGTGTAAATTATATTTTCCTGTTGATCAAGAAAAACTCTGACATCCTCTCGGAAAATGCTGGACACAGTATGTTTGGCTAAAACATATAAATCATTCGCAGCCGCTATAGCTGATATCAGATTATGTTTTTTTTGAGAGAAGTTTTGTTCAGTTGCTCTTGTTGTGAATTCTGTATTATGAATTGTTACACCGTAATTTAACATGATGCTATCCAGCAAGTTCTTTCTTTTTGATGATTTTGCTATTTCAACACCACTTAACTCTAAATTACGCATGGTCTGCCCGTCATCAGACAATAAAAATTCAGAGCCTTGCTTGGTGGCATAAATACTTATTATGTCATTATAAAGGTCTGCAAATGGAGTTGCAATTTCAATCCAATCACTCCCCTTAATTTGAGATACCGTTGTCTTTTCTCTCAAGAATCTATAATAATCATTTACGAGCTGTTCTATCTGATTCATAACAGGCGTGCCTGAATATTTATGGTAAATTGTGTTTGAAGATTTATTTTCTGATTAAAAGCAGGAATTATATCAATTATCTCGGCTTCATCAGCAAACTGTTTGATAAGGAATGAGTTATCAACGGAAAGAGGAATTGCCCAGTGTAATGGTCTATATCCCTCAACATAATAGTGAATATGACTCCCTTTCACGGTCTTTCCGGCATAGGGTTTAAATAATTCGGGGACATGCTCATTGATTTCAACCGGATTGGGGTGATCATGGTTAAAGTCCACTCTCAAAAGTCCAATGCTTGTTTCTCCTTCTTGGCAATGCAGAGAGAGTTTTAATTGATTTTTGCTGCTTTGAAAAATTTCCAAAAAAAATATAAAATCGGGTTCCTGTTCCGATGCCATATAAAGACGTTCTTTTATGGGCATAATTGGATAGTAATTTTTTTGTCTCAAATAATTATCATTTTCTGTAAGTAATTTAGGCAATTCTAAAAGATAATTTGCCTCTGATTGAGTGAACATCATGCTTGTTAAAATCCTATTCTGTTAAGGTTTTTAATTATCCTTTTATTCAGTTCCCCCTCCTCAGCCATCTGCTTTTCAAGTTCGGCTTTGAGTGAGGTAAACCGTTCGGCAAAATTAAAGTCATCTTCTTCATCAGCCAGACCAACATATCTGCCGGGGGTGAGGGCATAGTTCAGGGCTTTTACGTCTTCCGGCTTTGCGCTTTTACAGAAGCCCTGCACATCCTGATAGGCAGCAGTATCAGTACCGCGCCAGGCGTGATAGGTTCCGGCAATTCTGGAGATATCCTCATGGGTTAATATCCGGTTTTTTCGGTTAATGAGCACTCCCAGATTGCGAGCGTGAATAAAAAGAATTTCTCCTTTTCCGCCGCCGTTTTTTCCGGTTTCCTTCCGGCTTAAAAACCAGAGGCAGGCGGGTATCTGTGTATTCAGAAAAAGTTTTGTCGGCAGGTTTACAATACATTCAACCAGCCCGGCATCCACCAGTCCCCTCCTTATCACATCCTCACCGCTGCTGTTGCTGGTGAGAGAGCCCTTGGAAAGGACGAACCCTGCTCTGCCGTTTGGCGCAAGGTGATAAAGGAAGTGCTGTATCCATGCATAGTTCGCGTTTCCTGCCGGAGGTATGCCATGAACCCAGCGGGCATCTTTTTGCAGGAGCTCCCCGCTCCAGTCGCTGTCATTAAAGGGGGGATTGGCTATTATATAGTCCGCTTTCAGATCCTTATGGGCATTGTTCAGAAAACTTCCCTCGTTATTCCATTTTACATTGCTGCTGTCAATCCCCCTGATGGCAAGGTTCATCTTTGCCAGGCGCCAGGTGGTCTGATTGCTTTCCTGCCCGTAAATGGAAATATGGTCTGATGGGTTGAGTGAAAGTTTTTTGCCGGTCTTCTTTTTGTAATGATCCTGATGTGCTTTTATGAATTTTTCACTCTGCACAAACAGACCGCCGCTCCCGCAGCAGGGGTCAAATACTCTCCCCTCGTAAGGTTCAAGCATTTCAACTAAAAGTTTAACCACGCTTTCAGGTGTATAGAACTGCCCTCCTTTTTTTCCTTCAGCAAGAGCAAACTCCCCGAGAAAATATTCATATACCTTGCCGAGCAGGTCCTTGCTCTGTGCTTCTTTGGTGCCCAGGGTTGCAGTGCTGATCAGGTCAATAAGACCGCCAACGCTTGCTTTATCTAATTTTTCCTGAGCATAAACTTTTGGGAGCACCCCTTTCAGTGAGGGGTTATCCTTTTCGATGGCGTCCATGGCATCGTCAATATCTTTACCGATAGTGGGGAGCTTGGCACGCCCTTGAAGCCAGGTCCAGCGGGCTGATGGCGGCACGTAAAAAACCTTCTCAGCTAAATATTCATTGCGGTCTTCGGGGTCTGCGCCTTCAAAGTCACCTTTACCGGAAATCAACTGCGTGTGCAGCTCTTCAAATGCGTCTGATATATATTTCAGAAAGATAAGACCCATAACCACATGCTTGTATTCAGCAGCATCCATATTTTTACGGAGCTTATCGGCAGCTTTCCAGAGCCGTTTTTCTAAAGGTTCTTCAGTGATTTCTTTTGCTTTTTTAGCCATGGGGTGTTTGCGATCTATCCGGTTATTATCGAGTTATTTGAAGCTGCATGAAGAGGGCATAAAGGTGAGCATTGTCTGCGCTAAGGCAGCGGTTCGGTCTGTATTTCTGATCTCTCCTGACAAATTGCTTTCTCCGCTATTGAATTGCCCGGTTAAAAAAATTACCATCTCGCCATAAAACGAACTGCGACAGCAAAGTTATAGATTTACAGGGACTTTTGCAAAGAAAATCAGGGTAACTGCACTCCCGCGCAAAGCCGCCAGGAATCCGCGTAATCCCTGAATCCGCTTAATCCGTGATCAATAAATCGCGTAATCCTTTTATCCGTTTAATCAGCGATCCTTCTTTTTGCTGACCGGTTTTTTCACCGGTACCGGCTCTTCTTTCTTCGGGGGATGCGGATGTTTTTTATGGTCATCACGCTTAAACGGATTTTTACCAAG
>JADLAF010000210.1 GCA_020848375.1 Ignavibacteriaceae bacterium | reverse complement strand
TTTTGACATTTTTGACAGATTAAGGGGAAAACGAGAAAAAATATCGCTTATTTTTACATATTTAACCGGATACCAAAATCCAGCTCAAATACGCAGGAATCCGCGTAATCCTTTTATCCGTTTAATCCGTGATCATTTCTTCTTCACCGGCTTCTTCACCGGTACCGGCTCTTCTTTCTTCGGGGGATGCGGATGTTTTTTATGGTCATCACGCTTAAACGGATTTTTACCAAGCTCATAAAACTGCTTCAGCCGCTCATCTACACGGGCATAAATGGTATTCGGTTCGTGCAGTCCGCTCTTTAACAGATCTCCTGCTTTATATCCCGTCAGAATTTCAAGCCCGTCTTCAATGGTACGCATCGGATATATATGAAAGAGTTTTTTCTTTACTGCTTCAACAATATCATCTCTCAGCATCAGATCGCGGATGTTTTGTTCAGGGATGAGCACCCCCTGCTCTTTGGTAAGTCCGCGCGCGCTGCACAAATCATAAAAGCCCTCAATTTTCTGATTAACTCCTCCTATTGCCTGAATCTCTCCTTTCTGATTAACAGAACCCGTGACAGCTAATGACTGACTAAGGGGTATCTGTGAAAGCGCTGAAATTAGCACAAACACTTCCGCTGCTGATGCGCTGTCTCCGTCAATCATGCCGTAAGACTGTTCAAACACTAATGTGGCTGAAAATGAAAGCGGCATTCGCTGACCAAACTTTTCGCGGAAGAATCCGGCAATTATGAGAACACCCTTATCATGTGATTTTCCGCTAAGTCCCGCTTCGCGTTCCACGTTCACTATGGCACCATTACCTATAGAAACGCTTGAACTGAGCCGCACCGGTTTACCAAATGAAAAGACATCATTCCCGTAAACAGCAAGACCGTTTATCTGCCCGACTTTTTCACCTGAGGTTGATATCAGGATGATGTTCTCCTGTATATACTCGGCCATCTTTTCTTCATATTGTGCATGCCGGGCACGGGCAAACTCATGCGCTTTTTTAACAAACTTAGCGCTTACTACTTTGCTTTTCTCCTCACGCGCCCAGTAATCAGCTTCGCGGGCAAAGTCAGAGAGTATTGAAAACCGGCTAGTCAGTTTCTCCTTCTTCCCCGCTGCCAGTGCTGCCAGTTCAAGCAGATAAGCAATGGCGGTTTTATCAAAATCAAGCAGGTTCTCTTCCTTCACCAGTCGTTTTATAACACGAGCGTACTCAAGCATCACCTCGCCGGTTTTATCAACCTCATAATCAAACTCGGCCTTAACCTTAAAGGTTTTTTTGAAACCGTCTTCCATTTCAGAAAGCATTGAGTATATATACGAGCTGCCTATCAAAATCACTTTGGCGTCAATATCAATCGGTTCCGGTTTCAGGATTGAAGGTGCGAGCTGAAAATAGTTGTATGAGTCCTGAATCTCCATTTTCCTGTAGGTCAGGATTCTTTTCAGATTTCTCCAGACCCCCGGCTCTTCAAAAAGGTGATGCACATTAATAACAATAAATCCGCCGTTGGCCTTAAGCAGCGACCCCGCTTTTATCCTCGTAAAATCTGCATACCATCCCCCTCTTCCGTCCGGAGTTTTCTCAATGCTTCCGAAAAGATTAGTATAAGTGGGGTTTATCTCAACAATAATAGGACTGGTTTTCTGCTGGCTGTTATCAAGAATGATGTTTACCTGATAGTCGCGGAAATAATCTTCCGGCACCCCCTCCGACTGCGGCTGTTCGTTTTCTGTACGGTGTCCTTTGAATATATGTATATTGGCGAGGATGGAATCCTGAACTTCTTGCAGATAACTAAGAAAAACTTCAGTGGTATATTTTTCCTTAAGCGTTCCTATTGCGGCAGTAATAAGAGAGCCGATTTCATTCCGCTCCAGTTCACCCACGGTTCTGCGGAGCTCCTGATTGAGTTTCATCCCCTTCTTAAAAACTTCAATCAGCTCCTGCTGAAAAACATCATACTTCACCCCGATCTCATTTGCCGTCTCTCTGGTAACTTTTCCTTCCTGAACCATCTGGTCAAGCTGAAAGATGGTGACCGGCTGTTCGTTGATGATCGGCATTATTTCAGGCCGGGGGGTTCCTTCAACCTGAATCTGACCTAAAGTAAACTTATCACTTTTTAACTTCACCTCAAACTGATTCACTATTTCATTTTCAAGCCGTGTATATTTCTGAATCAGTTCATTTCTTTTGACCGTATATGCTTCACTTTCAAGAAGCTGTGGAATCTTTTCCTGAAGAAATGTTACTAACGCCTCCATCTGAGCGCGGAACTCCTTTGCCTTGCCCGGTTCAAATATCAGCAGACGGGGGGAGTCAGGATCATTAAAATTATTTACATAAGCATAATCCTTTACCCCTGACCTGTCCGGGTCCATTGCCTCAAGAATCTTTTTTACCGTGGATGCTTTTCCTGTACCCGAAAGTCCGGCTATATATATATTATATCCGGGGCTTTTCATCCTCACACCAAGCTGAAATGCAGCAAGCGCTTTTTCCTGACCTACAATGCCTTCAATCGGCTCAAGGTCTGAGGTGGTTGCAAAATTGAAAATGCGCGGATTGCATTTCCATCTGAGGTGTGCAGGTTTCAGGCCTGCGGGTTTAGCGGCTTTTAGTAATTTCATATTCATCTTTCTGCATTCGTCTGTTATCAATGAGAAGAACAAACTCTCCTTTAAGAGCATCCTTCTGTGCGACGGCTGTCATCCTCTGTAATGGCATACGCATAAATTGTTCCCCCGGTTTACTTATTTCATAAGCAAGTACTGCATATATATCCCCCCCGATAATTTCAGTGCAGTCCCTCAGCAGACTCTGCAAACGGTAGGGGGTATCAAGTATAACAATAACCTCCCTTATCTTTTTAAGTCGGAGAAGCTCATTTTTTCTGATTTCTTTTTTGGGGGAAAGCCAGCCGAAATAAAAAAACTTTTCAGCGTGAAGACCCGACCCTGAAAGTGCCGGCATCAGTGAACTGGCACCGGGGAGTGGTGTGACCTTTATACCGGCTTCAAGCACCTGAGAAAGCAGATAATGACCGGGGTCAGAAAACAGCGGAGTGCCGCAATCTGAAATCAGCGCAATCGATTTCCCTTCTCTGAGCAACCGAATTAAGCGCGGGGTTTCCTCCCGTTCATTATGTTCATTTATGGAAAGGAGTTCTTTTTTTATCTCGAACGCTGCCAGAAGCCGAACCGCTTCTTTATATTCCTCACACACTATATAGTCAGCGCTCTTCAGCACTGTTAAAGCGCGGAGTGTAATATCCTCATAATTTCCTATCGGTACGGGCACCAGATAAAGTGTTCCTATGATTTTTCTCCTATATTTCGGACTGAATTTTCAAATTTTGCCTGAAAAGTTTTTGCCAGATTGTTATTTACAGAAAGCAGAACTGCTGAATGAAAAACATTCTCTTTTTAGCAGGTATCTGTATCACTCATCCGCTCAGAAAATCTATGTGAACCGGAAAAATCCGTATCACTCAATTTTTTCAGGCACACTTCAAATATACTTATTATTTGCTGTCTTTGTGCTCACTCTGACCTCTGAAATTTCACCTCAGAGAAATTATTTTTATACGAATAAACAGTACGGCAGTGAAGCTCTTTTCAACCCGGTTTCTTTTATTTTTAACGGGGGTTATGACGTCACCCAGCTTCAGCTTGTGTCAAACAGAATTCAGGATCATAATTACCGGGAGATGTGGCATACGGTCATAAGCAACCTGGGTCACCCGCTTAAATCAATTCAGGTTTACGGCTGGGGCAGATTCCTCAGAACTGAGTTCCTCCCTGTCAGCTTTACTAAAAATAATATGCAGTGGATTCCTAACTACCAGCAGCACCTGATCGGGGGCGGGATGATGTACACTGCTATGGCGGAGTGGTACCGTGAGCAGGGTGCCCCCTGGCCAAAAACATTTTCCTTTATCACTGTTATGACTCAGCATCTACTTAACGAGGTTATAGAAACCGGTCCGGCGGAAGGATATAGTGTGGATGAAGTTTCGGATATATATATCTTTGATCTCGGCGGAATTCTGCTTTTCAGTTTTGATCCGATAAACGAGTTCTTTGCTGATAATCTTAATCTTTCGGACTGGTCACTTCAGGCCTCGGTCACTTTTCCTAACGGCAGAGTGAACGCGGGGCAGTATTTTTCAATTAAGTGGGAGTTCCCCTTCTGGGGCGATCATGCACTTTTTTACCGCTACGGTATGGGTGCACTCTTTGGCATTTCTGAAAAACTGAATAAGGAAGAATGGCTCTCTTATGGCATCGGATTCAAGACAAAACACCTGGTTGATCTTGAAACTGAATTCAAGCAACGCACCATCGAGACGGGATGGCATGCAGGTATTTTCTGGGACAGGAATAACTCCCTGCTTGCTTCGCTGGTAGTGAGCGGGGTTAAAGAATATTTTATTATGGCTGATGTGTATCCCGGTATTCTTAAATTCGGAAATTTCTCACCAGGCATTTGGAGCATTGCCGGACGTGATGGCACATTTCTTTTTGGACTGACAACCAAATATCTGATAGGTGCCGGAGCCGAGTTCAGATGAGTCTCAGAATAATTTAAAATCCCTCTTACTTCTTTTCATATTTCCAGTTACGCCCTTTCCCTTCAGCAATCCACTCAACTGCTGTTTCAAGACGCTTAAACCTGGTCGCATCGGTTTTTGCCTCAATGAGCCACATGATATACTCCTTGCGGAAACTGTAGGAAGCCGCCTCAAACACTTTCCAGGCGGTTTTATTTTTCCTGAGCTCTTTTTCAAACCACTCCGGGGTTTCAAGAACCTTCTTTTGAGCAGCAGTTTTTTTTCTGACAATCTTCACCCCTTCATCATGCAGACGCATTGCCTCGTGTATATACCAGGTAAGAATCTTTTCTGACGGCAGTTCATCCAGAGTGCGAATCTGACCAAGCAATCCCATACCCCCGGATTCTTCTTTCTTGAATATCTTATATTGGTCATTCATTGAACCGCCGAGCCGGAAACCAAATGCGCAGTGTGCCTTAAAGGCGGCCATGTGACAAAGTATTCCCCCGTTATAATCAAAAACAGGGAAACTCCATTTAATATTCTCCGCTGCATCCGGACAGGTCTTATGCACAATCTTTCGGATCTGATTCAAAACCGGTCTTGCAAAAGGGGATGCCTTCTGTATATATTCATCAACGCGTTTGTCTTTTGCTGCCATATATCTATGTTCTTACATATTTACCTTAAAAATTCAATTCTCATCAGCTCAGACTACTCCGACTATCAACAGTACAGCGAATAGCATCAGAAGAACCGCGACAAACCTCTCAACTGAACGGATCGTCATTTTTTTAAGCAGCTTATTACCGGCAAGTGCTCCTGCAAAAGCCGAAAATACTGCAGCAAGAAGTAGTGTTCCTTCCGAACTGAACAAAGTCGAACTCATCATGCTGAAGTAAACCGAAAGCCGTGAAATATCTACAATGCAGGCAATCATCACACCTGTAGCAATGAAGGCCTCCTTGCTCATCCCGGCACGAATGAGAAAAGTTGTACGCAGTGCACCTTGGTGCCCCGATAACCCGCCAAAAAAGCCGCTCAGCACACCCCCATAGGGGAGATATTTGGGGTTAAGTTCTATTCGTTTTGCACTGGGTAGGATATCAAACATTGCAAAAAATATCAGCAGCAGACCAATTATTACTCTGTCCGGGGTAACAACAAAAATTTTATTACCGATCCAGTAATGAAAAAATTCTCCCATTGAACTTATTAACGTCAGTAAAATTGCTCCCGCAATGGCTCCTGCAAATGAAGGAAAACCGAAGCGCAGCACAACGCTTCTGTTCGCATCCCTCCAGGTCAGACCAAGCTTAAAGATATTGTTGGCGAAGTGAACAACAGCAGTCATGGTGATAGCTGTTTCAATGGGAAAGAACAGTCCGAAAACAGGAAGCAGTATTGTTCCGAGCCCGAATCCTGAGAAAAATGTAAGCGCAGAGGCAGCAAGTGCGAACAGACAGATAACGAAGTACTCTATTTTTTCCTCACTTAGTAAATTTTAATTAGATTTTAACCAAAAAGAATATTGTTCAATAAAAGAAATTTATAGTATTTTATTGTATCAAACATCATAATTTTTACCACACACCTTCTGTCAGATGAGAAAAGTAATTTCAATTGCAATACCTAAGGGAGGGGTGGGGAAAACAACCACAGCGGTCAATTTGGCTGCTTCACTTGCTGTTGCAGAAAAAAAGGTATTGCTTGTTGATGCAGACCCTGCAGGTACCTGTGCTCTCTATCTCGGGATGGACTCTGATGCACTGCAGACCGATTTATCACATGTGTTTTCTTACACAAAACGCCTTTCTCAAATCATACTCAAAACATCGCTAAGTCATCTTGATTTTATCCCCACCGGTTCATCATCATATCAGAGTGAAGAACGGCTAACACGGCTTACGGGGAACCTTCTGCTCCTCCGCAATATGCTGAACAACGAATGCAAGGAATATGACTTCATCATTTTTGATTGTCCGCCCTATCTCAAGGGCATAACCACACTTGCATTAGCCGCATCTGACTCTGTTATTATGCCTGTTAAAGCGGGGCAATTTTCTGTTGAAGCTTTGAAGCGTATGTTTAAGCATCTGCACTGGGTTAAGACAAACTATAATCCCGGTCTGAACATTGAAGGGGTTCTTTTCACCATGTATGAAAAGAATACACGCGCCTGGCTGATTACACAAAACGAATTGTTTAGAACCATTGGTGAACATATACTCAACACTATAATCCCAAAATCTACGGCTATCACCGAGGCAGAGTTTTCGGGGAAACCCGCGGTTCTGCATAATGCTAATTCCATCGGAGCGCGCGCATATCTGGAACTCGCGCAGGAAATCCTGGCGCGATCAGAAGGAAAACCCTGGCCTGCCGGTCAAACTTCACATGTGGTTGCCTGATTAAGGTGATGTATTAATAGCCGGGGTAAGTGAAAGTATTTAATCACACGGGGAGCTGCGATTGATAATTTTACTTATTTCTGATTACGCAACAATTTCATTATAAATTCAGGATTTAAATGTAATTCGCCTTAATTTGTTATGCTTATTATCATTTGACCCGAATATATTTATGTATTTATCCTTTTTTTTCAATAAAAATACCGTTTGTCAGTAAACCTTTCATCCCATAGTTTTGTTGTGAAAGTATTTTTCTTTTCACAAAATCTATCGGAGAGGATAGTATATGTATAAACTCACTTTCACAGTTCTCTTGCTGATTACCGGACTTACCTTCGGACAGGAAGCTCCAAAATTTGAGAAGACCGGTGGTTACGCCCGTTTCCTCAGTATAGGCAGCAACCCCTACGTACTTGATCTGGAAAATCTGAAAACCAATCCGGCTTATGCAGGTCATTATGCCAATCTTTTTTATGGTGATATCGGTTCATCAATCGTTGGTTCACCAAATAATGGCAATGGTCAGTTCGCGGGCTTTAACCTGAGAGTTAACAACCAGATTACCGTTGGTGCAATACTTGCAAGAAAAGACTTCATGACCAGTTCAATCGCTCAGCTCGATCCGGGCGGAGTTGTCGGAATTGTTAATGGAGTTGCGGGTGCAGGATCAGTAACTGCATTAGACAATAACTTCCAGGCACTTGGTTCCTATGTTCTTAATAACTCATGGACGCTCGGTCTGGGTCTTGCTTATGCTTCCACCAGCTCAAGTGCTACCCCAGCCGGCGGCAATAAGTCAGTAGGCAGCGCTTCACAGCTCGGTCTGAACTTTGGTGCAATCGGAAAACTCAGCGATGGTCTTGACCTTGATGTTGATTTCTCACTGATGATGCCATCAGCTTCTTATGAAGCAGGCGGCGGAGCTCCAAAAATTGAAGCCTCAAACACCTATATGATGATCAATACACGCGCTTTCTACAAAGCTACCAGCAAGTTCACCTATGTTCCTGTTGTAAGCTTTATGACCTCAAGCGGAACAGCAACAAACGCTGCGGGTGTTTCCTCTGATCTTCCTTCCAGCACTAACTTCTCTGTTGGTTTTGGTCTTCATTATCAGGTTGGCGATGTAATGTTTGCAGGAGGTCCGGCTCTGGGTATCACCAGTACCACCACCCCTTCAACCACAGCAGCTCCTGAGCTCTCAAACTCAACTTTCACCTTCCCGGGCTGGAATCTTGGTCTTGAGTGGACTCTTACCGACTGGTTAGTTGGACGGCTTGGTTATACTGCAAATACCACGTCATGGACCTGGGAAAACGCAGCCACTGCAACCACCAAAAATGAACAGACCGGTTACGCTCATGGCAACGACCTGAGAGCTGGTTTCGGATTTAAGTTTGGCAAATTCCAGCTTCATGCTACCATTGCTGAACAGGTTCTTTTTGACGGCCTGAAGAACATAGCTAACGGTTCAGAAACCTTCGGCTATATCTCAGCCCACTACGAATTCTAATCGATAAGAATTTCTCCCTTTTAATAAAGGACACCTCAGAACAGGGGTGTCCTTTTTTGTTTTTACCTCTCTTAACTTGACTGCTGATTTACCTATCAGCCGCTGATTACTAAAATTCTGCTGTTCTATTACCATGTAAATCTAAAATATCATTTTATAATTACATGGTTGTTTTAAGCGTATGATTTGATGAGGATTTTGCGGTGAAGCTTTGGAACAGTGATTAGCCGTGTAAATTTAAAGTTTGATTTTAGATTTACACGGTTATCTCTAAGATTACACCTCGTTTTAAGGCAAACTATGGAGAATTAACCAAAAAGTGTCAATTAACCGTTGAGTCTGCAAGGGATTTGTCACCCGCAAAAGCTTTCATTATAATGCCTGATGGTGATGACTTCCCCGGGAAAAATGATGTTACGTATTGCGGTTTAAACAAATTTCTGACCATTCTTTCTGACTATGTTTCCGGGAACACGGACGCTCTGAAATAAATTTCAACTCAGAATAAGAAAGCATAAATTCATCCCAAACCCCTCATTTCCTAAATTCTGAGGGGATATTTTGGTAAATTTAAGGTTTGTATTCAGATATTTAAGAGCTATGGAACAGATTAAAGCTACAACAATTATAGGTGTTGTCCACAACGGACAGGCAGCTTTGGGGGGTGACGGACAGGTTACTCTCGGCAACACCGTAATGAAACACAATGCCATGAAAATCAGAAAATTAGCCGCCGGAAAAGTCCTCTGCGGATTTGCCGGTGCGGCTGCTGATGCTTTTACCCTTATGGAGCGTTTTGAGGATAAACTTCAGCAGTACAAGGGGAACGTAAACCGAGCAGCAGTTGAGCTTGCTAAAGACTGGAGAACCGACAAATATCTCCGCCGCCTTGAAGCCATGCTTGCTGTGGTTGCTGAGAACAAAGCACTTATTATCTCTGGCAACGGAGACGTGATCGAACCGGATGACGGAATTGTCGCAATCGGCTCGGGTGGGATGTATGCTCTGGCCGCTGCTAAAATGCTGAAGCAATATAGTCAGCTCAGCGCAACAGAAATCTGCCGCGAAGCTTTAAAAACCGCATCTGATATCTGTATATATACAAATGACAAAATTAATGTTGAATCTATCGAAACCAAAGGGACGGAATGACCTCAGAGGATTTTAATAAACAGTTAACTCCCTCGCAGATTGTTAGCGAACTTAATAACTATATTATCGGACAGCATGAAGCAAAACGTGCAGTGGCTATTGCATTGCGCAACCGCTGGCGCCGTCAGCAGGTGACCGGCTCCCTGCGGGAAGAAATTATGCCGAACAATATCATCCTCATCGGACCAACAGGTGTAGGTAAAACAGAAATTGCCCGCCGGCTGGCTCGTCTGGCAGGTGCTCCGTTTATAAAAGTGGAAGCATCAAAATATACCGAAGTAGGTTACGTTGGTCGCGATGTTGAATCCATGATTCGTGATCTAACAGAGATTGCAGTTAATATGGTGCGCTCTGAAAAGACAGAAGAGGTGCGCCAAAAAGCTGTTGATATGGCAGAGGAACGCATTCTTGACATCCTCATTCCGCCTGTTGTTATTAATACTCCTAATCAGGAACAAATTGAAGACCCTGAAAATCCGGAAAGTTCAGTCGCCAATAAAAAGACCCGCGAGTGGCTCCGCGAAAAACTGAAACGGGGCGACATGGATGAAAAGATTATTGAGTTTGAAATCACACAACCCGCAGTCGGGATGCAGATTATGGGTCCACTCGGCGGTGATGACATGGGTATCAATCTTCAGGAAATTATGAGTAATATGATTCCGAAGAAAAAGAAAAAGCGGAAAACAAAAATCGCTGACGCGCGGGAGATCCTTGCCAACGAAGAAGCACAAAAACTGATTGATATGGATAACCTCCATAAAGAAGCAGTCAGCCGTGCGGAAAACAGCGGTATTGTTTTTATTGATGAGATTGACAAAGTAGCCGGCGGAAACAGAGGCGCAGGTCCGGATGTTTCACGCGAAGGTGTGCAGAGAGATCTTCTTCCAATCGTGGAGGGCTCAACCGTTAATACCAAATATGGTCCGGTTAAGACCGATCATATTCTTTTCATTGCATCAGGGGCGTTTCATATATCAAAGCCCTCGGATCTTATACCGGAACTTCAGGGCAGATTTCCCATCCGGGTTGAACTGAAAAGTCTGACGGAAGAAGATTTCATCAAGATTCTCTCAATTCCCCAGAATGCACTCCTGAAGCAATATGCATCACTTCTCGAAACCGAGGGAGTAAATGTTATATTTAAGGAGGATGGAATTGCCGAGATTGCCAAGATTGCGTTCCAGGTGAATGAGCAGGTTGAAAATATCGGGGCAAGGCGGCTGCACACCATACTTTCCACACTGCTTGATGAAATACTCTTCGGAGTACCTGATACGTTGACTGAAAAGGAATTCGAAATAACCGCGGAACTGGTGCAGAAAAAACTCAGCGTTATCGTTGAAGACCGTGATCTGAGCAAATTTATTCTCTGATCGGAATTTTGTGGGGCCTTGGTAGAGACACGCCGCGGCGTGTCTGTACGGGTATGATGAAAATTTTCGATCCGTATAATTCGCGGGCTGGTGGCGTAACCAGGCACACAACTTCGAGACACGCCGCGGCGTGTCTGTACGGGTATGATGAAAATTTTCGATCCGTATAATTCGCGGGCTTGTGGCGTAACCCGGCACACAACTTCGAGACACGCCGCGGCGTGTCTGTACGGGTATGATGAAAATTTTCGATCCGTATAATTCGCGGGCTTGTGG
>JADLAF010000209.1 GCA_020848375.1 Ignavibacteriaceae bacterium | reverse complement strand
GGCCAGGATATTTGTCCGCTCATCTGATTTAATAAGATCAACAGAAAAACCGCTTAATTCAGAAGCTTGTACAAGCGACCTGCCAAACCAGTTATCGTCACGCAATCCCATAATACCGTAAACATGCGGAATGCCAATACAGGACTGATGTGTTTCCGCGTCATTAACAATATGCACTCCTCTGGTTTCAGAAAACGCTATTGCCTTCAATATCCGTGTAGGTACCTGATATTGAACGGAAGCTTCTTCAAAAAACAATTCACTTTGCTGCGCTGAAATCTGGAGGAACATAGTGATAACGAGAAACAAAACTTTCTTCATAGGGGCTGCTCTTTTATTTAAAATTAGTTTTTTCAATTTCAGAAACAATATCCAGGCGCTTCTGATGTCTTTCGCCCCCAAAGTTTGTGGCTAACCAGGCATCAACAATAGATGTTAGCGAGTTATCACCAAGTGCTTTGGCACCGAGACACAGTACATTAGCGTTATTGTGTTCGCGTGAACTTTTTGCGGTAAACTCGTTATAGCCCGTTGCGGCTCTTATCCCCTTGAATTTATTACAAACCAAAGCTGAGGCGTTACCTGTTGCATCGGTAAGAATGGCGAAATGGCTCTCTTTACTTTGAATTTTCTGGCATGCGCGCCGGGCTATTTCAGGGAAATCAGCCGGTTTTGTGTCATAACTTCCGACATCAACTAATTTATATCCCTTTTTGTAAAGATAATCGAGTAAAAATGTTTTATACACAAAGCCGTTATGATCATTACCTAATGCAATTACTGTCTTTGCGGGAAGAAGAATTTCGCTATCCGAATTCTTCGTGAGATTAACTTCAGAAGAAATTGAGATGCTGAGTTCTTTAATTTTATCCTTAGCCGCAGGCGTAATTAAGGCATCCTTCGGAATGATAATTGAATTTTGTCCCTTCTTAAAAAGATTCAATATATCATTTTCAGTAATCAGCTTTTTCATCAGACAAGGTCGTCCAATTTGTGTTCTTTAAGAAACTCAACCACCTTTTTTACATCCTGTGCTTTATCTCGGCGGCAAACAAGCAGACTATCTTTAGTATTAATCACCAAAAGGTTCTCAGCTCCTATTATTGCGGTAAATTTATCAGGGGAATATACAAATGAGTCCAGTGTTGAGTCAGCATATACTGTCCCCTCAAAAACATTTCCTGTGCCATTTTTTTCGGAAAGCTGATAAACCTCCTCCCAGCTTCCAACATCACTCCAGATAAAGTTTGACTTTATGAGACTAACCTTCTCAGATTTTTCCATTACACCATAGTCAATCGAAATTCCTCTAATACTGCCATATATCTTCTCAACAGAAGATTCAAAGCCAGGGTCGGAAGCAGGAAGCACGAGATCACTAAAATCCTTATAAAGCTCCGGGAGATGTTTCTTAAGCTCCTGTAGTATAACTTCTGTTTTCCAGATAAACATGCCACTGTTCCAGTAAAAATCACCTGATTCAAGAAACCGGACGGCAGTTGCATAATTGGGTTTCTCTGCAAAAGTTTTAACCGGATGAATACGCGGGCTGATTTCTTTACTTTCTATTTGTATATAACCATAGCCAGTCTCAGGTCGGGTTGGTGAGATTCCAATAGTGAGAACATTTTCAGAAGAGTAAGCATAGTCAGCAGCTTTTTTGAGAGTCTCTCTGAAGTTTTCCTCTTCTTTTATCAGATGGTCTGCAGGCAATACCAGGCAGACAGAATCTTTATCCAACTGATAAATCACTTTTGATGCAAGCAATATGCACGGGGCTGTATTCCTGCCGACAGGTTCTGCAATTACATTGTCCGGATTTATATTCTCAAGCTGATTAAGGATTTCTTCTTTGTGAAATTTATTTGTTATTATAAAAACATTTTCATGCGGTACAAGACCGTTAAGACGGTTAACTGTATTCTGAATTAAGGAGTTCTCTCCGAATATATTTATCAACTGCTTTGGCTTTCTTTCGCGACTTCTTGGCCAGAACCGGGAACCAACCCCCCCGGCCATAATTACTGCATAAATTTTCATAGTTATCCTTTATTATTTTTTCAATATCTTTTTACCGAACTCCTCAGCCCGGTCTATATACATTTTAATATCAACATCCTTATTGCGCACAAGCGCAACTATTACAATAAGACAAGCTCTTATTGATTCGATAATTTCTTTTGTGGGCTTCAATTCCCCGTCACGTATCATTGGAATTGCTTTCGCGATTATCAGGTGCATTTTACCAACAATGTCAGTACCGAACTTAAATGCAATTTGCGAATTCCACAGAAGCAGCTTAGAATAATGCGTCAAATCATCCTTATTAAATTCACCATTACTAAGAGCTTTAAGAATCTCGTCGAGCCCTTTTACTGGCTGTAAAATTCTTGATTCATACTGTTGGTAACTTAATTCTTCATCATCTGGTTCTGGTTCCGATGTATCTTCATCCTTTATGCTCTGAGGTTCAGGTTCGATACTTATTGCGGCCGGCGGTTCAGAAGAAATTCTGCTCCCCTTTGGGGCAGAAAAATCTATTACCGCTGAGGTCTGACCCGGACTTAAAACCGGTGAGCCGTTAAAAAACAATACCTTTTCCATCGCTTTTTGAAATCTGACGGCTGTAAGAACATCAAGGAAAGGAGTGAGATCTTTTAACAAAAGTTCTGAATGCTCTTCAAATTTATGAGAAATCGTCCTGAAATCAATTTTTGACGTGTTAAGATAAATATATATCTCATTTAACCGGATGGCGAGCTTCGCAAACTCAGTAACTTTTTTCATATTTCTGAAAAGCACTTCAGGTGATTCTGCTTTGTGAATCTGCTCTTTAAGAAGCGTGATAACCTCAAGTTTACTGCTGTCGAGCCGGAGCTTATTTGAGCAGTCGGTAAGTACCTGAATAAGATAGTCTTTTATAAAATTCATTCGTTCAGATATATTCTCTGGGCACACGTTTGGAAATACCGCAGGTTATCTCATAAGAAATGGTGTTAGCAAGTCGAGCCCAGGTATCAGCAGTTATACCCTCCTGGCCAAAAAGGGTTACTTTTTCATGTTTTTCAATTGAGTCATTACCGCAGTTGATCATCATCCTGTCCATGGTGATTGTGCCCGTCTGAGAGTATAACTTACCGCCTATCATAACGGATATTTGACCTGACAAAGATCTGGGTACGCCGTCAGCGTATCCGACCGGAACTGAAGCAATCTGTACTGGTTCGTTAATAATAAATTTTCTACCGTAAGAGACTGATTCACCTGCCTTAAAATAACGAATCGTTGCGACTTCAGAAACTAAAGACATAGCTGGTTTTAAAGGAACTTTTTTGTTGCAGAACTTTGAAGGATAATAACCATAAAGTGAAATGCCGGCTCTTACAAAATCAGCACCCTGCTGATCCAGATTATGAATCCCTCCGCTGTTCGAGAAATGCGTAAACCCGTAAGGTATTCCCAGTGCTTTGAGCTGCATAATAAGTGAAAAATAACGATCTGACTGCAAATTCGCATACGTGAGGTCTTCTTCATCCGAGGTTGCGAGATGGGTATAGACGGAATGTATCTTACCCTTGTCGTGCGAAAGTAATGAACGTAGTGCCTCCGGAGTGTCCTCCGGCAAAAGCCCCAGTCTGCCCATCCCGGTATCCACCTTAACGGCGGGTGAAAGTATATTTCTCTGATCCGCGGTCAGATGCCCCATCAGCAGAAGTCCTTCTGAATCTGCAATTGTCGGGATAAGAGAATGTTCAAGATGCTCAGAAATGTTTTTATCTGAAAGGTTCTCGAAGACGAGTATAGGAGTTACGATGCCGGATTTTCTTAAAAATACAGCTTCTTCAGCCATAGCTACAGCAAAAAGCTCCGGAGGGAAATCCGTCGTTAAAAGTGCCTTCGCTGTCTCAAGCGCACCATGACCATAGCCGTCTGCCTTTATTACCGGAATAATTTTGGAAGAAAAGCAATGTTTCCTAATGTTGAGATAATTTTCTCTCAGATTAGAAAGGTTAATAACTGCTTTAGTGGGACGCATGGAAAATAATTATAGTAATTTTGAAAGGAAATATATCCGAATACATTCAGGATTACAAAGGAAATGGCAGTTTTTAGATTGGTACATACGTTGGCATGAGATTTGCACAAGACTTAACGATTTGAAACAGATTGTTGAAAAATTACATACTTTTAGTGATATTTGAATTTTTTAATCCGGAATTGTTATAATGACTGAGTTCGGTAAAATCCTGGCGTTTATGATTCTGGCTATCGTGTTCGTGATAGTCGGAATCTTCACTGCCTACCTAATAAGACCACATCGCCCCACTGACGAAAAACTTTTAACCTACGAATGCGGAGAAAATGCCCAAGGTTCCCCCTGGGTGAGATTTAATTTCCGTTTTTACATAGTTGCCCTCATCTTTCTGATTTTTGATGTGGAAATTGTTCTTTTAGTACCCTGGGTGCTTATCTATCAGGAATATGGAATTCTCGGTTTTCTTACAGGATTCATCTTTATCTTTCTTCTGGTTGCTGGTATGATTTACGAATGGCGAAAAGGTGATCTGGAATGGGATAGACCGGAAAGTGAAAAATTTATGGCAAACACCTTCAAACTTCCAAAGTTAACACTCCCGGCTAAAAAAATAAAAGAAGAGGTTACAAATTAATGGGACTTCTTGATCAGAAATTCGAAAATGAGAACATTGTAATAACGAACCTTGAGGATCTTCTCAATTGGTCGCGGCTCTCCTCCCTCTGGCAGGTCGGATTTGGACTGGCATGTTGCGCTATCGAAATGATGGCCACTTCCGCCTCACATTACGATTTTGACCGATTCGGCGTTATTCCCCGCCCTTCGCCTCGTCAGTCAGATATTATTATTATCTCCGGAACGGTTACTCTTAAAATGGCCACCAGAGTTAAAAGACTGTATGAACAGATTCCAGACCCAAAATATGTGATTTCCATGGGAAGTTGTGCCAACTGTGGCGGTCCTTACTGGGAGCACGGATATCATGTCCTTAAAGGTGTTGACAGAATAATTCCTGTTGATGTTTACGTTCCCGGCTGCCCCCCCAGACCAGAAGCACTTTTGGAAGGATTGCTAAAACTTCAGGAAAAGATACGCAATGAATCCCTCGTTAGGAATGCATCATGACATTTGAAGAAATTAAGAACTACATAGCTGAACATTACCCCTCGCTAAGCGACCTCGATTTTGATAAATCTGCTTCTGATAAAGCCCTTGAAGTAACGGCAGATAAGTTGATTGATTTGATGTCAGTTCTTTATGCTGATTCAGCTCTTAAAATGGATAACCTTATCCTGATTTCGGCAGTTGATGACTTTAATGGCGAAAAGATAATAATAGAAGATGGGAGCACGGTAATGAAAGGCGGAACACTTTCTGTCTATTATCATCTTGAGTCTTTGTCATTACGGCATAAATTCAATGTGGTTGTTCGGGTCCCTCGGGAGTCCCCTGATGTCCCCTCCGTTACATTTATCTGGGGCGGAGCAAACTTCAACGAACGTGAAGGGTATGATATGATAGGAATTAATTTTGTGAATCATCCGAACCTTACCCGTATTTTAATGCCGTATGACTGGGAAGCTGGTTACCCCCTCAGAAAAGATTATAAGAATCCTGAATTTTATCAGGGAATGAAGGTCCCATACTGATATGAGTGAATTCCTTACTTTACCCCCTCAAAAAATTAAAACAGAAGAGATGGTCCTTAATATGGGACCTCAGCATCCTTCGACCCATGGCGTGCTTCGTCTCGAATTGGTTCTTGAAGGAGAAGTAATTGTAGATGTAAAACCTCATGTGGGCTATTTGCACAGATGTTTTGAAAAACACTGCGAAGCCCTGACCTACCAGCAGATTGTCCCATACGTTGACCGTATGGACTATCTTGCAGCCATGGGAAATGAGATGGGATGGGCAATTGCCTGCGAACGGCTAATGGGTATTGAAGTACCTCAGCGCGTTGAGTATATCAGAGTGATAATGGCTGAACTTCAGAGAATTGCCTCTCACCTGGTTGCCGTTGGAACCTACGGCCTTGATATCGGTGCGTTCACTCCATTCCTCTATTGCTTCCGCGACCGTGAAAAAATTCTTAATCTCTTTGAAATTACCTGCGGTGCCAGACTCCTTTATAATTATATGTGGCCAGGCGGGCTTTCACATGACATTCCTCCTGAATTTTCCCGACTGACAAAAGAATTCCTGTCAGAATTTAAGCCGGTTGTAAAAGAACTGAATAACCTTCTTTCCTATAATAAGATATTTATCGAAAGAACCGCAAATGTTGGGGTTCTTCCAGTTGAGGCGGCAATTAATTATGGTATGACAGGTCCTAATCTCAGAGCATCGGGTCTCAAATGGGACTTAAGACGTGATGATCCCTACTCGGTCTATGACAAATTTGATTTTGATATACCAGTCGGTCAGGGATGGCACGGCAAAGTTGGTGACTGTTGGGACAGATATTACGTCCGCCTTCTTGAAATAGAACAGAGTATAAGAATAATTGAGCAGGCAATTGACCAGATTCCTGAAGGTGATGTTGCCTCTGCTATTCCAAAAAGATACAAACCGCCTGTCGGTCATATCTATGCGCGTATAGAAAATCCGCGTGGTGAGCTGGGTTATTTTATTGTGAGCAACGGTAGTCAGCAACCCGCAAGAGTAAAAGTCCGCCCTCCGTCATTTATCAGTCTCGGGGTAATGGGTGAGCTTTGTAAGGGACATCTTGTCGCAGATGTTGTTGCAGTTTTAGGTAGTATTGACATTGTACTTGGTGAGGTGGACAGATGATTTTCGATTCCATATTTGAGTTTACCGATAATCTTTTTATATCATTAACTGTAAATGCAGCACTTCCGTTAGTGTTCATCATCCCTTTTGCGCTTTTTGCAGTCTGGTGGGAAAGAAAAGTCTCTGCTCACATGCAGGACCGCCTGGGTCCTATGAGAGTCGGAAAACATGGCTGGCTTCAGACAGTGGCTGATATCTTAAAACTGATTCAGAAAGAAGATATTGTCCCCAAAGTTGCTGACAGAACACTCTTCAATATTGCACCGGTTCTTACATTTATGGGAAGTTATGCGGTTTTCGCTGCTATCCCATTTGCAGGTGCTTATATCGGATCAGATATTGATTTGGGACTTCTTTATATAGTGGCCGTCTCCGGATTGGTAGTAGTGGGTATTCTTATGGCAGGATGGGCATCAAATAATAAATACTCTCTGCTCGGTGCAATGAGATCAACAGCCCAGATTATAAGTTATGAAATTCCGACAGTCGTTGTTATTCTTACTATGGTGATTGTAGGCGGCTCTTTCAATCTAAGAGAGCTTTCCGAAACCCAATCTGCCAACATGTTTAACTGGTTCATTTTCGGTGGTTCCTATCCCATCATGACCAAAATTGCGCTAATCCCTTTAATGATAATTGCGTTCATCATTATATATATCAGCTCACTTGCAGAGGTAAATAGAACACCATTCGACATTCCGGAAGCAGAGTCAGAACTTGTTGGCGGATATCATACAGAATACAGCGGAATGAAATTTGCCATGTTCTTTCTATCTGAGTACGCTAATATGTTCGCAGTTTCAGTATTAGTAGCAAGTTTGTTCCTAGGCGGTTATCATTCGCCTTTCGGCTATCTTGGTGATCTGGTCGGATCACCTCTGCTTAAAGGATTTGAACAGTTTTTCTGGTTTACATTTAAGGGCCTGCTTCTTGTGACTGTTCAGATGTGGCTGAGATGGACACTCCCCAGACTGAGAGTTGATCAGCTTATGGCATTGTGCTGGAAGTATCTGATTCCTATTTCGATTCTAAATTTTGTAATAGTAGCACTTTTGATGGTCTTATGAGAGTATATTTATCAAATATCTATACAGGGCTGATGACGGTCTTCATAGGAATGAAGATTACGCTGCAGCATGTATTCACTAAATCAGTTACGATACAATACCCCGATGTAAAAGTACCGATGGTTGACAGAGTCAGAAACCGACTTTATGTTAATATGGATGATTGCATCGGATGTGATCAGTGCGCGAGAGCTTGTCCTGTTGATTGTATAACAATCGAGACAGTCAAATCACTTCCGGGAGAAGATCTCGGAAAGACCTCAAACGGAAAGAAAAAAGCACTCTGGGTAACTAAGTTTGATATAGACATTGCTAAATGCTGCTATTGTCAGCTCTGTGTTTTCCCATGCCCAACAGAGTGTATTTATATGACTGATACATACGAATTCTCTGAATATAACAGAACTAATCTAATTTATAACTACTCTTCTCTTTCGCACGAGGAAGCCAGTCAAAAGGTGATCAACTTCCAGAAGTTTGAAGAAGAAAAGAAAGCCGCCAAAGCAGCAGCAGATGCTGCAGCAGCCGAAGCAAAAGCTAAAGCCAAAGAAGGAGAGGCAAAATAACATGACTTATTACTCCCTTGTTTTCTGGCTCTTTGCTTTAATCACAGTAGGGTCTGCTTTTATTGTGGTCATGAGTAAAAATCTTATTTATTCGGTTTTTTCACTTCTGCTTACTTTTTTTGGTGTTGCAGGACTTTATGTTTTGTTAAGCGCTGATTTTATTGCCATTGTTCAGTTGATTGTATATGTTGGCGGTATTCTTATCGTGCTCATATTTGGTGTGATGTTAACTGGTTCAGTGCTCACTGAGGGATTAAAAACGAATGTGACCAACATGCTTTTAGGATCTGTTGCAACAGGCGCTCTGGCAGGTTTGCTTATTCTCCTCTTTACCAACAACAATTTATACCCAAACACTCAGGTTTTAACACCTGTCCCCTTAAAAGATATTTCACGGTTATTCATCGTTGACTACCTTGTCTTATTTGAACTGTTGGGCGTTCTTCTTTTAGCTGCTCTTATCGGAGCCGCATCAATAGGAAGAAAGGAGAAAGTATAATGACTGAAATTACCCTTTATCATTTCCTGGTTATAAGTTCCCTGCTTTTTAGTTTGGGTCTTTATGCTATGATAACAAGAAGAAATTCGATTCTCATTTTAATGGGAGTTGAACTTATGCTTAATGCAGCAAATATCAATTTTGTTGCATTCTCACATTTTGGTAATTTTGGCGCATCAGGACATTTAAGTGCCTTAGTGATTATTGTTCTTGCTGCCGCTGAAGCAGCAATTGCACTCGCCATTGTACTGAATATCTACAGGACTTTTAATACAGTAAACGCTGACGAAGCAGATAAACTAAAAGAGTAATTATGAATTCTGAGTTTCTCTCAACTATTGCAATAATTGCGCTCTTTGCTCCTCTGGCAGGGTTTGTTTCAACGCTCCTGCTTAAGAAGTGGACTAAGAATGCCCATTATGCTGAGATGTTTTTTATCGGAGTAAATGTGGTTGCAGCAGGAACGCTGCTTGTTATGACTGCCGGTGATCTGCATACGCTGCATATTATATCAAGTTTTAACTGGATTCAGTTTCCGGGTATTACCTTTGAACTGGGTTTTCAGTTTGACAGTCTTTCCATCATTCTCCTTTTCGGCGTTGCACTCATCAGTTTTCTGGTGCATACCTTCTCACTGCAGTATATGCACGGTGATAAGAGATACTCACGCTATTTCGCCTATCTTGGTATTTTTACTTTCTCAATGAATGGAATCGTCATCACTAACAATCTTCTGATGATGTATATATTCTGGGAACTGGTCGGACTTTCCTCCTATCTGCTTATTGGATTCTGGTTTGAAAAAACTTCAGCTTCTGATGCTGCTAAAAAGGCATTTATTGCAAATAGATTTGGTGACTTCGGTATGTTAGCCGGAATTCTCCTTGTCTTCGTAACTTTTGGAACATTTTCTTTTGACGGAATTAAAGAAGGATTACTGAGCGGAATACTGCCTTTTAACAGCGGTTTCTGGCTCTCCGTAATGGGTGTTCTGCTCTTTTGCGGTGCAATTGGTAAATCAGCACAATTCCCTTTGCATGTTTGGCTGCCAGATGCAATGGAAGGCCCGACACCTGTCAGTGCACTTATCCATGCTGCAACCATGGTCGCTGCCGGTGTGTATATGGTAATTAAAATTTACTTCCTTCTTTCCGCAGATGCACTTTTGGTAATTGCCATCATCGGAGCCCTCTCCGCATTGATTCCGGCGACAATTGCCTTTACTCAATACGATATTAAAAAGGTGCTTGCATATTCAACTTTAAGCCAGCTCGGACTAATGGTTATGGCTATCGGTCTGGGTGCTTTTGGGAATGCATTCTTTCATCTGATGACTCATGCTTTTTTTAAGGCCGGATTATTCCTGGCTGCAGGTTCTGTTATCTACGGAATGCACCATGAACAGGATATCAGGCACATGGGAGGGCTGAAAAAATATATGCCCAAAACATTCCTTGCATTTGCTATCTACACTTTGGCCATCTCAGGTGTTCCATTAACGTCAGGTTTTATGAGTAAGGATGCAATTCTGAACGCAACCATGATTTATGGCTCGCTGACCGGTAACTGGATTTTTGCAGTTGTGGGATTCGGAGTTACTTTCCTCACTGCATTTTATATGTTCAGACTGCTGTTCAGGGTATTCATCAAAGGAAATATCACTGGTGTTGAGCATCATATTTCACACGGGCACAAAGTGCATGAGTCACCCAATGTGATGGTGGTACCGCTTCTGGTACTTGCCGCACTTTCATTATTTCCTTTCTTTTCTTTCAATCCCCTTTCCGGTGAAAATGGATGGCTGATGAAAGGAATGAATTTTGCCTCCTCAGCAGTTCCGGATGGTTTACGCTATACATTCATGGCTTTGGCAGGAACTTCAGTTACCGGATATACTGAATCTTATTTTGAGGCATCACATCACTATCACTACATAGCTATGGCGCTCTCTCTACTGTGTGCTTTGGGTGGATTTGGTTTGGCCTACACAGTTTACTTTAAAGAGAAGGTAAACACAGAAACATATAAAGCGAAGTTCCGTCCTGTATATACCTTCCTATATAACAAATGGTACTTTGATGAACTTTATGAAGTGATTATTGTAAAATTTACGCTGCTGACCAGCAGGGTACTTTTCTGGTTTGATGCAACCGTTGTTGACGGGCTGGTTAATCTGACTGCTTTTCTCACTCGTAAGGTATCTGACCTCGGCGGGCTTTTTGATAAGTATGTGGTTGACGGCTTTGTTAACTTCACTGCAATGTTCACCGGACTTATTGGTTTATTTATGAGAAAGCTGCAAACAGGAAAAATTCAGACCTATGTAGCTTTTATAGTAGTTTCAATAGTTTTATTATTTTTCTTTTACGCAAGACAGTAGATAATCGGAATAAATTATGTCAAGTTTCCCTATGCTAACACTTTTGACGTTTTTACCCATAATCGGGATGGTAATAGTAATGATGTTACCAAAAGAAAAACGTTCGCTTATAAAAATCACGACGCTTGTTGCAACCGGACTTCAGGTTGTCCTCGCCGGTTTTATGTGGGCTGGTTTTAACTATTCGCAGGCAGGAATTAATAATCCGGCAACTTTCCAGTTTGTTGAAAGAATCCCCTGGATTACTTTTGATTCCGGTTCATGGCTTGGGATGATTAAAATAGATTACTTCCTTGGTGTTGACGGACTTTCAGCCCCAATGGTGCTCTTGACAGCACTGATTTCCTTTATCGCAGCAATTTCATCCTGGAATATCGAAAGATCAGTGAAAGGATATTTTGCTCTCTTTCTGCTGCTTGATACTGGAATGATGGGAACCTTCCTCGCGCTGGATTTTTTCCTGTTTTATGTGTTCTGGGAAATTATGCTGCTTCCGATGTACTTCCTAATCGGTATCTGGGGCGGACCAAGAAAAGAATATGCAGCCATAAAGTTCTTTATCTACACTCTATTCGGAAGCGTCTTCATTCTGCTCGTTATGATTGGGCTTTATCTCTCTGTTAATGAAGTCACCGGCGAAGGAGCAACTTTCCACACTTTTAATATACTATCAATGATGAATCCGTCAAATTACACACAGGACGGAATTCTTTCCCCCTTTAACCCGGATAATCTCAGGTTTATTGCATTTATCGGTCTTTTTGTTGGCTTTGCAATAAAAATACCAATGTTCCCCTTCCACACATGGCTGCCAGATGCACACGTTGAAGCTCCTACACCGATAAGTGTTATTCTTGCAGGTGTACTTCTGAAACTTGGTGCTTATGGTATTATCCGTTTTAACTATTCAATCTTCCCTGAAATTACCCGTGAACTGGTATGGTGGATTGCACTGTTCGGAATGATTAACATTATATATGGCGCTTTCTGTGCTATGGCTCAGAAAGATTTCAAAAAGCTGATTGCCTACTCCTCTGTTTCACACATGGGATATGTACTTCTCGGCATGGCCTCTTTAAATGAAGTCGGGCTTGGAGGAGCAGTTTTACAAATGTTCAATCACGGAACCATTACTGCTATGCTCTTCCTTTTAGTCGGTGTTGTATATGACAGAACACATACACGCGGGTTAAACGATTTCGGAGGTCTTGCGAATAATCTTCCTGTATATACCGGTTTTGCCATAGTGGCATTCTTTGCTGCAATTGGTCTTCCCGGATTGAGCGGATTTATTTCAGAGAGTTTCGTATTCCTTGGCGCTTTCAAAGTCGAGTCAATCCGCCTCTTAACCATTATATCTGCTGCTGGCATTGTCCTGGGTGCCGGATATATGCTTTGGACAATGCAAAGAGTTTATCTCGGAAAGCTTAATGAGAAATGGACTGACCTGAAGGATTTGGATTTCAGAGAATATACTATGCTGGTTCCCCTTGCAGTAATTGTTTTTCTGCTCGGAATCTTCCCTTCAATTATGCTTGACCTGATGAATACTTCAATTAATGAACTGGTGAATCAGGTTACTAAAACTGATTTTCACTCCATTATGTCAGGAATGAAATAAATGGAACTTACTCAGAACTTACATGATCTCCTGAGTTTGCGCGCAGAACTTGTTCTGACTGCTGTCATACTACTTCTGCTTGGGATTGAACTTTTCAGTAAAGGAAACAAAACGCTTCTCAGAGTAGTTTCTTTAACAGGCATAGGAGTTGTGCTTATACTTTTGTTCGGAGAAAGCAGTACTGCACAAAAACTTTTCATCGGTTCAAACGGTGTTCCGCTTATGATAATTGAACCGCTTGGAACCTTTGCTAAAATAATTGCTTCCATTTCTGCTCTGTTTACCATTTTATTTATGGGCATAAACCGTGAGGACAGCACCATGGTCAGGCGGGAAGGCGAATTTATGGTTTTGCTTCTATGTACCGTGCTTGGTGTTTTTTTCCTTTCATCGTCTTATGATTTAATTCTGCTCTACACAGGATTTGAATTACTGTCAATTTCTTCTTATGCTTTAGCCGGGTACAACAAGCGATCAAGCCAGAGCAGTGAAGCTTCTCTTAAATATCTTGTTTATGGGGCTGCTTCTTCAGCCATTATGATTTATGGTATTTCGATATTGTACGGTTTAACAGGTACTACAAATATCTTTATCATACAAGCCATACTTGGCTCTGGTGCATTAAGCGGAGCGCTTCTGCTTATGGCAATTGTATTTTTACTTGCCGGCATTGCATTCAAGATATCTGCATTCCCATTCCACTTTTGGACTCCGGATGTCTATGAAGGTGCACCGACACATTTCACCGCCTATCTTTCAGTAGCCAGTAAAATTGGCGGCTTTATCCTTCTGCTTCGTTTAATCCTTGATTTGTTTTTTAGGAAAGGATTCAATTCAGAAATCCTCCAACCGGTAAGCGATTTGCCTTGGAATGATATTCTCATTTTTATAAGTATTGGCTCGATGACCATTGGTAATCTTGTTGCACTTTGGCAGAAGAACATTAAAAGATTGCTTGCCTACTCCAGTATCGCGCACGCTGGCTATCTTTTAGCAGGTATTGCAGCACTGAATTCAACAGGATTGGTTGCTGTGCTTGTCTATTTCGCTTTTTATCTTTTAATGAACATGGGTGCTTTCCTTGTGGTAATTCTTATTAAAAATGAAATCCACAGTGAAATGCTGGAAGACTATAACGGAATTGGTTCAAAACTCCCTCTTTATGCGATTGCATTGAGTATCTTCTTAGTTTCACTGACCGGACTACCCCCGACTGCCGGTTTCATTGGGAAGTTTTATATTCTGATGGCTCTGGTTAATGCTGATTTGGTGCTTCTTGCCTTTTTCCTCTTCCTTAACAGCGTTATTTCGTTGTATTACTACGTAAGGGTAATGAAACATCTCTTTATCTCAAAACCTGAGAAAGAACTTGGAGAGGCAAAACAGAATGTTTACGGTGGTGTTTTAACACTGGTTCTGGCAGTACCAACTATTATTTTTGGTATCTTTTTTACACCGATTTTAAGATTAGCAGAAGCTGCTCTGAAGTTCTATCTACCATAAAGTCAGCAAAATTGTAAAATTAAGCCGCAGACATTCTCCCCCGTCTGCGGTTACTTTTTCTCCTTACTCCCCCTAACCCCTTACTCTAAAGGAACTTATACGTGGAAGGTCGGGTTATCAGTATTGTGATTGCAGTCAGATATTGGATATCCTTATATTAGAGTCTTAGATTTTCTTATTTCACCGGAAAAATGAAACGGATGTTTTCAATTTGCATCTAATAAAATAGAGCCGGTTTTACCTTAACCTCTTCAAAAATAAAATAAAACTATGGAAAACATTGACGCTTTTATAGAAAAATTCAGGAAAAGTTTTAAATTTTTCTACCATTCCAATATCTTTTTCAGAGATATTCATTACACAATTGTTCATGATACACGACCAAAAGGTCAAAATTTGCACCTCACTGGCACGGAGCAAAAAGCCAGAGAATTGGTAAATCAAATGATTGGAGCAGGTATTATCAGCCCTATTTCAGATAATGCGTTCAGGGTTATAGATACCAAATATCAGCCCAAACAGGAAACAGCGGCAGTTTAAGAAAAAAGGAGAATTAATGGATACAGCACAGTTAGAAAGAGAAATCAACATTACCACAAAAGCCATCAATCAGATCAGGAGAACTATGGCGGAAAGCAGCGTACCTGAAAGTTACGGCTTAAGGGTTGGGGTTAAAGGCGGCGGATGCAGCGGACTCTCTTATACTCTTGGTTTTGATGAAAAAGCTAAAGATGGAGATACTGTAATTGAGGATAGTGGTGTTAAACTCTTTATTGATGGAAAGAGTCTCTTTTACATTTCTGGTATGACCCTCGATTTTTCGGATGGTTTAAACGGTAGAGGTTTCGTTTTTGATAATCCTAACGCATCTAAAACCTGTGGCTGCGGAAGTTCGTTCGGAGTCTGATTGTGGATAGGCGCGGTTTCATCTCTGCATTCTCATTATTTGGTGCAGGGTTAACTTTAGGTATGAATAAATTAGAATTTTTATCAAATAGTAACGGAAGGACATCTTTAATGGCAAATTACGAATTACCGGCTCTCCCCTACGCACACGATGCACTGGAGCCATTTATTGACAAGATGACTATGGAAATTCATCATGGTCGTCATCATAATGCTTATGTAACAAACCTGAATAAAGCACTTGAAGGTAATGAACTGCTCGGTTCATCTCTGGAAGACCTCATGAAGGATATTTCAAAGCTCTCACCTGCGATACGGAATAACGGTGGTGGACACTACAACCACTCACTTTTCTGGCAGGTAATGAAACCGGGCGGTTCTGCCCCGGAAGGAAAATTGCTTGACGCAATTAATGCAGCATTTACCTCAGTTGAGGAATTCAAAAAACTGTTTGCCAACGCGGCGATGACCCGATTCGGTTCCGGATGGGCGTGGCTCTCAGTATCTGGCGGAAAGCTGGTCGTGACTAGCACTCCTAATCAGGACAATCCCCTCATGGATGTTGCTGAAGTAAATGGCACTCCAATTTTGGGTCTTGATGTATGGGAACATGCCTACTACCTGAAATACCAGAATAAGAGAAACGAATACATTGACGGCTGGTGGAATGTTGTTAACTGGAATGAAGTTGCTGCCCGTTTTAACAAAGCATAATCATTTTTCCCCTAAAAATGAAAAGGCCTCAGAAAATCTGAGGCCTTTTTCTTTATAACCCTTTTGCTATGCGCAACCGGTTGAGAGCACGGTTAAGTGCCGCTTCTGCCCGTGAAACATCCACTTCACCGCGTCCCTTTTTAGCAAGACGTTCCTGAGCTCTTTTTGCTGATTCTTCGGCTCTGGTGAGATTAATTTCGTCTGCACGTTCAAGTGAGTCGGCGAGAATGAGTATTTTGTTATGCAGTACTTCAACAGTACCGCCTGAAGTTGCAAACAGAACTTGATTGTTGTTTGCTTCGGTAATTTTAATGCTTCCAACTTCAAAATTACTCATAAGTGGCGCATGATTTCTTAAAACCTGAAACGAACCATCCGTCCCTGGAATAGTGATAGATAATATCTCACCATGGTAAACCGGTTTAGAAGGAGTAATTATTTCTAGGTCAAGATTTTTCATTTCAGACAGCCGCCATCATCTTTTTTGCCTTATCTTCAGCTTCATCCAGAGTACCAACGTACATGAATGCCTGTTCAGGCCATTCATCAGCCGCACCATCAAGGATTGCCTTAAATCCGGAGATAGTATCAGCCAGCTTTACATACCTGCCCTGATAGCCGGTGAACTGTTCAGCAACGCTGAATGGCTGGCTAAAAAATCTTTGAATTTTTCTGGCTCTGTTCACAGTTAATTTGTCTTCGTCAGATAATTCATCCATACCGAGGATGGAGATAATATCCTGAAGGTCTTTGTAGGATTGCAAAACTTCTTTTGTTCTCTTTGCAATTGAATAGTGTTCAACCCCGATGATGCCTGGCTCAAGGATTCTTGATGTTGAATCAAGCGGATCAACTGCCGGATAAATACCTAGTTCAGTAATAGCACGGCTTAATACGGTAGTGGCATCAAGGTGAGAGAACGCTGTTGCAGGCGCAGGATCAGTAAGGTCATCTGCAGGAACGTAAATTGCCTGAACAGATGTAATTGAACCCCTGTCGGTTGAGGTAATTCTTTCCTGAAGTGCACCCATTTCAGTGGCCAGAGTGGGTTGATAACCTACTGCCGAGGGCATTCTTCCGAGAAGCGCGCTCACCTCAGAACCTGCCTGCGTGAAGCGGAAAATATTGTCGATAAAAAGAAGAACGTCTTTACCTTCTTCGTCTCTGAAGTACTCAGCAATTGTAAGACCCGTAAGAGCAACCCGAAGTCTTGCTCCCGGAGGTTCGTTCATCTGTCCAAAAACAAGAGCGGTTTTGTTAATAACGCCTGATTCAGTCATTTCGAGATAAAGGTCATTACCCTCACGGGTTCTTTCACCAACACCAGCGAATACTGAATACCCTCCATGGTGCTGAGCAATGTTATTGATAAGTTCGAGTATAACCACGGTTTTACCAACACCTGCGCCGCCAAAAAGACCGGTTTTTCCGCCTTTTGAATAGGGCTCAAGTAGGTCAATAACCTTAATACCTGTCTCAAACATCTCAGTTTTTGTTGAGAGACTCGCGAAATCCGGGGCCGGTCTGTGAATGGGGTATCTTTTGCCGGTGGTAATTGGCTCCTTGCCATCAATAGTGTTACCAACAACGTTGATGAGTCTCCCTAGTGTCTCAGGACCCACAGGAACTGTGATTGGTTCCTCTGTGTCAAAAGCATCCATGCCTCGAACAAGACCGTCTGTTGAGTCCATTGCTACAGTTCTGACCCGGTCTTCACCGAGATGCTGCTGAACCTCAACTATCAAATCTTCTTTCTGACCGTCTGCATTCGTCCTTGGAATTTTGACAGCGTTATAAATCTTTGGGAGGTGATTATTCTCAAAGTGAATATCGACAACAGGTCCGATAACCTGGATTATTTGTCCTTTTTGCAAGATGCAGTTACTCCTGAATTTTAAAACAGTTTGGAAATTTACTGAATTTTTTACTCATTTCAAATGAACACATTTTTGAAAAACACCTGTACGGGATCATTTCAGGTAAACCATTTTACGCACAGCAGACAGATTCTCGCTGGTTACCCTGTATAAATAGACTCCGGATGCCAGGTCAAGCCCATGAACCGATGGGCTAAAATCCACTGCTACTAGTCCGGGCTCCACTTCCCTGGCAAAAAGGAGGGCTAATTCCCTGCCAAGAATATCTGTTAGCGTAAGCCGGATTGACTGCCGCTTATTGATAGTAATTTTTATGGTCGTCAGCGGGTTAAATGGATTTGGATAGTTCTGAAACAGCTCAAAACCCGAAAGAGAGGTCATAGAGGACTCATTTGCCCCTGTGGGGACGATAAAGACCCCGGTTCCCCCTTCATCATTATACCGTTTCTTGAACTCCTGCATATACTGATTCGCGACAAAAAGATCTTTAATAATTAGCGTGTTTTCATCATTATTTGTTTCGGCATTAGTTGACCAGTTATGAGACCCTGTCAAAACAGTGGGGAAACTTTCGGGATGTGACGGGTCAATGATTGCATACTTATGATGCAGTGTTCCCGATGACGCATTATCAAAAACCTCCGAAAAACTTTTAAGGTAGTTATACTGCGAACTTGCGTCACCTGTTTGATCAATAATACCTCTGAGATTCACTCCTATATCGTGTCTGTTACGCAAAGTGGTAGCTATTTCACCTCGGGTAAAAGAATAAAGCGCATAGAACACATTAAAATTTGAAGTATTAATGGTATTCATGATTTTACTGGTTGTCTGATCAGACGGACTGAAATATAACTGAACATCCCTGCCCCCCACAGTAAAAGAATGCGGAGTGTTATCCAGTTTTTGCGAACCAAAACGTGCATTGGCTGCATTTGGTTCGTCAGTATTACTCCCCCACATCTCTTCAAATTCGATCTGAAAGGCCTGGGAGAGTGAAGGATCATTTATCTCAATAACATTGTTTTTCCAATTCTGCTCGGTTGTAGTAAGATTGTACGAACCAGTCCACGTCCAGTCATTAGATAATAATGTGTCTCTGGCATCAAATATCATAAACTTATTATGCATAATACCGTTGGTTGACTGACGCTTACTCATTTTTATGCCGGCATTAAGAAGAGTAGTCATTCCCGGCTGATTTGTTCTGCTGTCATAAACTACACGGATTTTTACCCCTCTGCTCTTAGCCGTAAGCAGTGCGGCTATTGCATCATTTAATCCCGTGAAACTGTAAACGGCCATATCAATAGAATAGTTTGCCCTGTTAATTCTCTCAACTAACTTTTGCTGAAAATTAACATTACCCTGAGCTGCATTACCCGGAAGGGCAACTGTAGTATCAACAGGATAATTAAAATATACGTTGATATTACCTACTTCGGGATCGTCAGATGCAGTTATTACTGTCTGCAATCCTGATACGCTGCTACCTGCTGCATTGACCGATAGAGCTTTGAAATAGTATCTAGTCCCCGGAATCAGACCATTTACCTGAACGGTGTGCGCGGTAGTATCACTTGAAACTATTAATGTATCAAGTTCAAGGTTTTCAGTAAGACCATAAGCAACTCTTGAATCGCCATTACGGACAGTATTAAAATAGACTTTAAATGAACTTGTAGTAATATCTGATGCTAAAACAGGAGTAAGAATCTGAGGTGCACCGTCATACAGAAAATCAGCGAGAAAACGAGGCATGATCTGGTATCCGCTGTTAAAAGGTGCACCAAATTTATACTGAGCAAGAATTCCGACTATATCAACAGAACCTGAAGGAATCGCCGTTCCAATTACAGAAGTTACATTATTATCAATCCTGACAGATATAGTACCTGTCCCATCAGTAATGTTGTAATTAGTGCCGGAAGAAAAATTTCCGCTACCGCTAATTGTACAATTATCAATCCGGATAAGTTTACTTTCATGTTCTTCATATCCGTTCCACTGCTGAGCCGCGATCTGTGCAATCGTCATTGTCTCCGGCTGTGGAACTGTTCCAGATGCTATTTTAACTACCGATGAACCAGATGCGGCCATATCAAACTGAGTAAGACCGTTAAAATGTGTAACAGAAGAATACACTTCCACAGTATCCCCGGGGACCAATGGTCCTGCAAATGAAGAACCATAAACACTTATAGCCCCTGTTTCGTCCTGCACTGCTCCCGGACCTGATGTACCAAAATGATTTGATGCTGTAACTACACCCCTTACTTTGAAAAATTGTCCCATGGTCACAGGAATTCCAGAACCGTCATTAACCCTTAGATTAACGATTGGTGTGATGTCCTGTCCGGTCAGCAGAGTGGTCAGAAAAAGAAGCAGATAGGTTATTTTTTTCATTATATATTCGTTGATAAGATAAAACGGAGTATCCGGTTATTTTTTGTATCAGCCACATAAAGTGTTCTGTCATAAAAAGCGATACCCATCGGTGCGTTAAACATAGCAGACCCACCGAAAGACTGCGCTTCATCTCCTTGAGGATTAAAAACAAAGATGCTGTCTTTTTGAGCATCAACTATAAACATATTGCCGGAGTTATCCACGGTTACATCCTCTGGCTGACCAAATCTTCCTACTCTCATAAGATCAGCATTCCCCGGCTGAAGTTTGCTGATATATCCTGAAAATTCAGCGGTTTCAACAAATGTGAACCATTGTGACTTAAAAGAATTCTCGCCGGTCAGTGTTACCAGTAAATCCTGATTACGTCTGTTGAAAGTAGAAATTGAAGATAAACCATTCGCGCTAAGCAATCCCGTGCCAAGCGGTTCAATGAGAGGAACCCGCCCGATAAGAGTATCTTTTTTAATTCCACCTGACATTCTTCTTTCAAAAAAGAGAATAGAATTATCAGGTAGCTTAAAAATATTATTGTTTATAGGACCTTTACGTGTGACAAATATTCTGTTGTCATACATTACTGCCACACCGGTATATTTTAGAGCAGTATTAAAATCATCAGACACACCAACACGGGGCAGAAGTCTGGTTACCGGTGCCTCTGCGATATTGTGGTTCGCTGCAAAAAGATCAATCTTGAAAACAGCATCATAAGTCTGGGAAACGCCTGTTGAGAGAACAGTATCAAACTGAGCACAGACAATAAGGTTAAATTCATAATCTTGAGCTATTGCAACCGGTCGTTTAACTGAAAACACTCCGGTAATTGTGCCGTCAAGTCGCATCATTACGATCCTGTCATTATCAGTGTCCGCAACATAAATAAAAGGTTCCCTGCCAATGAGGATATCCTGCGGATTATTAAATCCGCCCCAAATAGGATTAAGCTGGATGTAAGTAGTATCACCCGGAGGTGTAGTATCTCTCACAGAACTACCAAACTCAGTTAAGTCCAGTTTATCACTGCAGCCAGACAAGAGAAAGAAAAGACCAGTTAAAAATCCTGTTATTAAAAACTTTTTCATAAAAGACCAACACTTACTGAAATTCTGTGTGAAGAGCCAAGGCGTTCTAATACCGCGTAAGCATAATCAAACGTCAGCAGGGAAAATCCCGCATTATATTTTATTCCGGCACCGAGGGTAAAATCCTGTTCAATGACATTAAATTTATACCCGCCTCTGAGTGCAAATGATAGCCCCTGAAATGAATTAAATTTATACTCCGTACCGAAAGAGAGGTTTTCGCTGTTATCATTCGGATGATTTAACTGAATACTTGTTGTCACAATTTGATATTCATCCTGGTACGGTTCAAAAGCAATACCAAACCTGAACATAGTTGGAGGTGAAAAACTTTGCCAGTCAGATTTTTTTCTTTTACCGACAAGTGTTACTTCACCGTCTGGTGCTAACTGGTTACCAAAGTTTGTAACAGAGACCGCAAATCTTGAAGTGCCAAGTCCGGTCCAGTAAAATGTACCAAGATCAATCAGCACGCCTCTCATTTTCAATTTATCAAGTGTTTCTTCCATATATCTGACTGTGGCCCCGAAGCTGAACTGTTCAGTCATCTGCTTTGCGTACGTAACACCAATTGCGATATCTGAAAATGAGAAGTACTCCCCAGTGCCAAATGGCGCAAATTCAGTGGTAACTTTCATTTCATCCATTGTAACTGAAGTAAATGACAAACCGACTGCATCACTGGAAGTAAGATGCCAAACAGCACCGAGAAAATCATGATTTATATCCACAACCCACTTGTTATGTGAAAACATAATTTCGTTAGAACTGAACTGAGTAATACCTGCCGGATTCCAATAGAGTGCAGATGCATCATCAGAGATAGCCACAAAAGCATCTCCCAATGAAGAAGCCCGACTGCCGATTCCCAGTTTCAGGAATTGAGCTGTTGATATACCACTGCGCTGTCCGCCTAAGTTAGGGAACAACTGTGCGTTAACAAAGCTGGTCAGAAATAAGACCAGCAGTAGTATTATTTTTTTAAAACCTGACTGTAACACCGAATTTAATATTCCTTCTGGTTAAATATCTCGCTGGATTAAATGGATACGGATTAAGCGGCGCCTGAAGATCAGGATATAAAGGATCATTCCAGCTATTCGGCGTTGCATCGCCAATTTCATAAGCACGGCCTGTAACGGGGTTGATAATAGCACTGTTCTGATGATCAAACAGGTTGCTGACTTCTACAAATAGGATAAATCTCATTCCACCAAATGCAATGTTCTTTTCTAGGTTCAGATCAACCCAAAACCAGTCATCACCAATTTTATTATACCGGCTGTTTCTGATAAATTCATATTCAGGGCGTCCATCTTGTGCATAGCTACCTGAAAATACCGCAGGAGTATATCTTTTACCGGACTGATAAAACATTCTGATCAGCACAGTGATATCATCAAAATATCCGTTACCAAACCCAAAAAGAGCTTTATCTCTTTCAATATAAAAACTTGTGTTAAGACTTCCTGTGAACGGACGGTCCCAACCAACATATTCTTCTTTAATAGATTCCTCGAGCAAACCGCTGAGTACAAGTACTCCGTCATCCGCGGAAGAAGCTTTCCCGGTTACGATTGAATACGAGAAATTAGCCGCTCCTGTAAACCACTTCCCGATTCGTTTTTTGTATTCAAGTTCAAGTCCTCGTGAACGGGCATAATCCTGATTGACGTAGGTTATGAACCGCTGTGTAGCGAACCTGGCTGAGGATATGAGTGAAGTCCTCGTATTTACATAATCAAAGATGTCTTTATAATAGGCAGTTGCGGTAAGAACATCATCGTCACTTATCTGAGTTTTTAAACCCAGTTCGTAGGCAACAGTAGTTTCTGGCTTCAGATTGGGGTTCCCAAATCTCTGAAATGAAGACTTAGCACTGTAAGGACTCAGCTTTGCATAAACAAACTGCGGACGAGGCCACTTGCTGAAATGTCCGTAAGAGAAAAACAATGTCTGAAACTCTGAAATAGGATGAGAAATGCCAAGACGCGGGCTCAATCTTCCTTTATAATGCCGGTTTCCGAACAGATTAAAACTCTCTTCTTTATATTTCGTTCTGATTTCGTCAGGGATGGTAATCACCTCCGGATTATCAACAGCATCATCAACGAACTTACCTGGAAACCAAAAATCATATCTCAGACCAAAGTTCAGAATCATCCCTCCGAAGTTGATATTGTCCTGAGCATACATACTTCCGATAGTCGGATAAACTTTGTATATATCATTGTTAAGTCCAAGCTCTCCTACCCAGGGGCGAAATATGTCAACAACCTGCATTTCCTGAAACTGGATATTAAACCCGGCTTTGAACTTATTCTTTTCATCGAAAAAGGAGGTAATATCACCCTTTAATGAAAACTCTTCCACGTGGTGATCTCTCCATGTTGAGGGATTGCCAACATCCCAGAATCCATCACCCGGAATTATACCGATAGTATCTCTGTCCGGATTATAATACTCTACCGGAAAACTGGGGATATCCTTAGGTTCTGTATATTCACTCCAGTGTTTACCATTTGCATCTGCCCGAAGATGAGTGAAGAAATGCCCCAGCTTAATTTCATAAAAGGTACGGCTGTTAAGGGTATGAGTAAGAGTTAGTGTGTTATACTTATTATTATGAGTAAAAGTATTTGCATCCTCAAGGATATTCTGGAATTCATACTGATAACCTGGCGAAGGTTCTACATACTCCAGATTCGACTGAAGGGACTGAGAGTTCTGGTTAATACTAACAGACTGATTATAGGAATATCCAATCTTAAAAGTAGGCGACCATTTATAGGTCAGTTTTCCTAAAGCAAACCAGCTATTTTCAGCTCTGAAAGCAAATTTATCCCCACTGAAAATGGAAGAATAAATGATTCTTGATTTTGGTTTGTAGTAACCCTGCGTAATACCGTCTGAAAGCCCGGCATAACCATTCACGAAAAATGAAAGTTCGCCAGGAACATTAATGCCAATTCCCGGCAGTATAAAATTAGTAAAGGGCTCTGGTCCGCTAAGGTTCGCCTCAACTATATCAATATTAAATACATGGGGTGAAGTCCTGTCCCCGAAATTGTCCTTTTTGTAAGTAACCGAACCAGCGTATTTCGTAATACTACCTTCTCTGGTTCTTACATTAACAATACCCGAAGTAGCTTGTCCAAATTCTGCGTTAAAACCTCCGGTAATAATTTCAACTTCCTCTATTGAGTTTGCACTTAACTGAAGTCCGAATCCGGTACCTGCCAATGGATCCTGCACTGAAACCCCATCCAGCATGAACGCGTTCTCATAAGATCTTCCTCCGCGAATATGGATTGAATTATCAGACTTCACCACGCCCGCCTGCTGAACAACAATGTCACTAACGTTTTCAACTATAGAGAGTTCAATATCCTCCCTGGAAACTGACTTTTTACTTTGAGTCTCCTCAATATTTATGAGTGGTTTATCGCCAACGACCACGATATCCTGATCAAGAGTTAAAACCGTTTCTTCGAGCAGTACGTCAAGTATAGTTGGCTTACCTTCAACCACTTTTATCCCTGTGTATTGAGTTGTTTTATATCCTATCAGAGAAACTTCGATTGTGTAGGTACCTGCAGTTACGTTTTCAATTTTAAACTTACCGTTAAAATCTGTTGCTGCGCCATAGTAAGTACCCTTCGCAATAATATTCACTCCGGGCAGTGCTTCTTTGGTCTTTGCATCTTGTATTTGACCCTGAATGGAACCTTTCTCAGCAGAAAATATGAGAACGGAAAAAGCTAAAAGGAACTGTAGTATTCTTGTCATGGAACCAGACCAAATTTATCGAATAATACTTTTGAAATAAACTGCTCGGCAGTGCCGGCATTTCCGTTGCATTTGCTGAGTGGCAGACCAATAAAGTAGAGGCGGTCAGCAGTATCAGTAAAACCGATAAAGCCCGGCAGAACATCCGCAGAGAACTTATAAAACGGTCGTGCAAATTCTGTTGAAGGAAAAAAACTTCTTACTCTGGGAATGCTGCCGACAGTCGTCAACACCGGAAAATCTGAGAATCTTGTTGAATCAGGATTCAACTGCGAATTCGGAAAAAGGAAATTGATGAAATTAGTTGTACTATCAATCGGAAGAAACCCCTGAAGTATTGTAACATCAAGTGTTGAAGGGAAAGACATTGAAAACAGGATTTTACCGCCGGCATCATTATATTTCTTTACTGCACCGGCTGCTAAATCAAGCGTTGGATTTGTGTCAGAGTACCAAAGCACATATTTAAAAAGTTTGATAGTAAGCGGAAAGGTAACACTCGAAAATGGAACTTTGGAACGATTATAGTCCCAAGTATCAAATTTTCCATCAAGCAGTCCCCCATTTATTGTATGCAAAGTTCTTGAATAAAAATCAGCAGCATCATCAATCAGAGTATAATCATCAAAAAGAAGAAACTGACCTTTTGGTTTTTTTACAAACCAGTTAATGCCTGCTTCCGGAATGCTCAAATATTGGCTAACAGCACCTGAGATATCCTTTGCTCTTATATAAAGACGATTATTAGCGTCAAGATTTAAACCAGGCAAGGTTTCCGGATGTATAGTTGCCTCAAGTCCGTTAAGTAAAATCTCGGCAGAAACCGAGCTGGCCGAAAGATTCTGTGCCCGCAGGGTTATGAATCTGATGTTTCCAGGAATTGAGATAAAATTTGAAGATACAGTTGTATCATTAAGCACAAGTTCAATTGAGGAAATTGTCTGATCGCCGTCAATATCGGATGCATTCCAACCGAATGTCATAACCGGAAAAGATGAATCGGGGAGAATTGTCAGAGTATTTATCGAAATTACAGGCGCTGAGTTCTTGATAGGGAAAGGAAGAGAAACAGGTGCCGGGTCAATATCACCAATGTCAGTAAAAGGTTCACCGGCATCAAAAACACCGTTGCCATTAGCATCAGTGAATGGTTCTGCCCCCAGATTAATTCCGTTCCTTACAATTGAAACATCGTAAATCCCATTTCCGGCATTATCAACAGCGGCCACACGGAAAGTATAAATAGTATCAGCAGCACCTATTTGTAGTGAAAAAGTGCTATCCTTGCGGGTTGTGTAGGACCAGTTCGTATTGTCCCAGGTGAAGTAGAATCCGACCACTAATCCGTCAGAGTCATCACCCCACCAGTTTACTTGAAGACGACTAGCCTGCTGGCTGATTACTGAATCCGGAACCAAAAACAGACCGGTTTTAGGAGGTTTATTAACATAAGGTACTTCTGTAACATCTTCTGTACATCCGCCTGCAAGAAGTAGAAATACAAAAGACAGATATAAGTATCTGTTTTGAAAAAATTTCATTAAAACCGGTCTGTTCATGATAAATACAATTACTTAATAAGAATCATTTTT
>JADLAF010000208.1 GCA_020848375.1 Ignavibacteriaceae bacterium | reverse complement strand
TGATTCTATCCGCGCTGCTGCCGAATCACTCCGCTTCATGGGAGACGCATCATACCAGCCCACAAAACAGGCGGAGATATATACAGAAATGATGACAGAGAACATCGTTGAAACTTTGCGTCTGGTTGAATCAGCCGATCATCTGGCAGATGCAATCAGCAAAGGTTATCTCGGAAGTCAGGAAGACGGAGCATATCCCGGTACTTTTGGCCGGGGCACCATTTCCTCATCTGATTAAGCTATTGTATATATCATGAAATCCACCGGCATAATCGGTACCGCTAAAAACACTGGCAAGACCACAACCCTCAACTGGCTGATCAGTCAGCAGAAAGGTGAGGGAATTGCAGTAACCGGAATTGGTTATGACGGGGAGGAGCGGGATAATATTACCATGCTCCCCAAGCCGCGTATTCGGTTTGAGGATGGTGTTATAATAGCCACTGCCGAAAAATGCCTTGCAGTTGCTGAGGCGGGTTGTGAAATAATTAAGAAGACAGGAATTATCACCGCCCTGGGTGAAATCATTCTCGCTAAAATTACCCGGCCCGGTCTGGTGGTAATTGCCGGACCAAACCGTGCAGCAGATCTTGCAAAGGTGATGCACTATATCTCCGCTGCCGGAGCTAAAACTCTTTTTGTTGACGGTTCCCTTAACCGGATGTCACCCATGTACTTGATGGATGAAATAATTTTTGCCACCGGAGGAGCAAGGAGCAGTGATATTCCACAGCTTGCCCGTGAAATGAAATACATTGAAAGCTTGTTCGGGTTTCAAAAATATTATTCTCCAGTGGAATTTTTACCAGAAGTAAAAACACTTTATACGCTGAGTGATGCTGAGAAAATAACACCCGAAGGCAGATTTTTCTATATACCGTCTTTTTTTTACGACAAAGCATTGTATCATCTTGTGAGCCGTCTGAAAGAAAAAACAGAAGTGGTGTTCCATTCACCGGTGCAAATTCTTATTGCCTGTGGGCTTGATGGGGCAGGGGAGTTTATCAATGCGCTGAAAAAATCCGTCTGCCAGGTATCGTATATACATCGTCCGGCTCTTGCAATGGTTACTGTAAACCCTTTTTACCCTGTTGAAAAAGATTATCGCTATTCAGGCGGCTGGCTTGACCGTTTTGAATTGCTGGCCAGGATGAAAGAACAATTATCTGTTGAGGTGAGGGATGTGGCAGGAGGGAGTTGAGGGAAAAAGCTTTTCACAAATTATACGCTTAACATAATTATTTTTACTGAACAACAAGGAGAATTACCAGCGGCAGCAGCCGCGTAACAACACAACAACCTAAATACAATCTTTAATAATTTATCATTCTTATTCTGATGCAGTATTTGCTGAAGAAGAGAATATACACAGGAACGGCTATGAGAATTTATCTGTCAGATCAACAAGAAAACCTTAAACAGCACCTTGAAGAATTTAAGTCAAGGAAAGCAATGGACTATTTTAACGTTAAGTTAAAGGTGAAAATTTCCACAATTGAGATTAATCCTCCACCTGGATTTGATTCTGCTTATCTCAACTATTTGTTTGATTATAAAATTTTCCCCGGCAGTATATTGCAGCAGGCCACCCAGTGGGCTGAGGAAAACCGGAGCATGATGATAGGGGATACCATTGCTCAGCAGGTTTATATTCCTCCGTTTGCCAGCTTTTCCAAAAAGGTGGTGTTCGGAGTAAGAATCAACGAAATCATAAATGAGCCGCTTAAAAAGGGATTCAGTTATGAAACGCTGGAGGGCCATGTCGAAAATGGCATCTCTACTTTTACCCTCGAGCAAATCAATGAAAAATTAGTGTTCAAAATTCAAACCTGCTCAATGCCGGGCAACTATTGGACGAAAATGTTCAACCCGGTTTTTTCTGCCCCTTATCAGGCCTATTGCACAAGAAGAGCGTTAAATCATGTTAAAAGACAAATTGAAAAAAGGTCGTCTGCTCAAAGAATATATTCTGATAATTAGACTGATTTTTTGACCTCCCTTTTGTAGACCTCTTAAAACTTGGCTGAAAATAAAACGGCTGGGTAGCTCTGTGCCACAGCATGTTTTGAATTAATGCATTGAATGAATAACTTTGCAGAGTTAAAAATTATTGTGTGTATGCAAAGCCAGAACAGCCAACATCCCAGGAAAAGGTGATATGACAATTTCACCCTTCCAACGTAGTACAAATATGCAAAGCCGTAGGTTTTGATGAAAATATATCTGACAGATCAGAAGGACCGACTTGGCAAACATCTTGCATATTTTAAAACACAGGAAGTTATGCGGTATGATAAAACCTCACTAAGTGAAAAGAAATCTTCTGTTATTGTAAATGCTTCGGGGAAGATCACGTTACCTCCGCTTGATTTTTTGTTTGATTACCGGATTTTTCCTCCTGAGATAATGATATATCTGACAGAGTGGCAGGAAGAAAAGCGGGAGATGCAAGTCGGGGATACCATTGTACAGCAGGTGTATATACCACCGGTAAAAAGTTTTTCGCAGAAGATAGTCTTTGCAGTAAGAGTGAATGAAATAATTGATGAGCCGGAAAGAAAGGGATTCAGCTACCAAACACTTGAAGGTCATGTTGAAATGGGAATTTCCACTTTTACAATCGAACAAAGTGAGGCGGGAATGATATTTAAGATACACACGTTTTCCAGATCGGGTAATATCCTGAGCAGAGTATTGGGACCATTATTTTCCGTGCCATACCAGACGTATTGCACAAACAAGGCAGTGCAGCAGGTTAAGCAGCAATTAGAAAAATTATTATAAAATAAAACAGTTAAGCAAGCATGAGTAGCACTGAAAATAAGATGAATGAACTTTACTCACAGACATTTTATCACGGTACTAAAGCTTATTTAAAACCGGGTGACGTCATAGAACCCGGCTTCACCTCAAATTATGGCAGCAGAAGAAAGGCAAAGTATATATACTTAACCGCAACCCTTGATGCGGCAATCTGGGGAGCGGAACTGTCGCAGGGTGAGGGGCATGAAAGAATATATATCGTTGAGCCAACCGGAGCGATTGAAGATGACCCAAACCTGACTGACAAAAAATTCCCCGGTAACCCGACAAAATCCTACCGCTCACTGCATCCTTTCCGTGTCGTTAGTGAAGTTTCCAAATGGCAGGGACACTCACCCGAACAGCTTAAGACTATGAAAGATCACCTTGAACGGCTAAAGGAACAGGGGATAGAAGCGATAGAAGATTAATTAGTAATGGGTAAGTAGTAATTAGTAATGGGTAAGTAGTAATTAGTAATGTTGGCGACAAATTCCGTGGAAATTTGCGAGATTAGCGGGAACCTTTTTTTTGCCACGAATCGCACGAAATTTCACGAATACTATGGGAAAACTCTCAAAGGCATTCCTCTTGGGGAACGCTGGTGGAGAGCATGGTGCCACGGGTTAAAACGATATTCTTGAAAGTTGCCATATAATAATTTATATTTGGATATGCCAAAGATTGCAATCTATAAGTTCCTGACTTTCTTTATTTTTGCATTTGATGCACTAAATGAGCCCCCTCATCTGCATATCGTGAAAGAGAAAGGCAGTCGTCAGAGATCTGCAAAAATCTGGTTGGAATCCTTGTCGGTGGCAGATCGCGGATCACTTACTGACCGTGAAATTGCTATCGCGATCAGATTAATGAAAAAACATCAGAAGGTCTTAGTTGACGCTTTTAACAAGGTAAAAAAAGGTAATAAAATTAAAACGATAAATCTTGTATGACCATGTTAACACGACTCAAAAATTCGACCATACGGATCGAAAAAATCACTTTTGAACTTCCGGGTAAGATTTCCCTGAAGCTTAAAGACGGTAGGGTAATAATCGTACCGCTAAAATATTTCCCTGAGTTGCAGAGGTTACCCCTTGAAAAGAGGAAGAAGTGTACCATTGTAGATGACCGGACGGTACTTTTTGTACACTCTGATCTGGTGTATCATCTGGAGGATTTTATGGGTCTTGAAGAAAAGTGGAGGGAGCGGTAGGAACAGATCCTAATTCTCGTACAAATGATTGCGACAAATTCCGCGGAAATCTGCGAGATCTGCGGGAACCCTTTTTTGCCACGAATTACACGAATTAACACGAATATTTTCTCTCGCGGATTTCGCAGATGAACGCAGATCAGGTTTGAAATGAAGGCGACATATTCCGCGGAAATTTGCGTGATCTGCGGGAAACTTCCTGCCACGAATCTCACGAATTAACACGAATATTTTCTCCCGCAGATTTCGCAGATGAACGCAGATCAGGTTTGAAATGAAGGTGACATATTCCGCGGAAATTTGCGT
>JADLAF010000207.1 GCA_020848375.1 Ignavibacteriaceae bacterium | reverse complement strand
CTTTGACCTCGGCGGCAACGGTGTGGCTTATTATGATGCAACCGCGGGCAATAACGGCGGTGTTTACCGCGCTCTTGACGCTGTGGATATTCAAAATTGTACCGATGCGGGAGGCGGATATAATATCGGCTGGGTCTCAGCAGGTGAATGGCTTGAATACAGCATCTACGCTGCTGAGGCCGGCAACTAGACCTTTACGCTCCGTCCCGCTTCCGCAGCCGCGGCAACAGGCACAATGCGGGTATATATAGATGATATTGACGTGAGCGGGCTCCTTACCGTACCACTCACCGGTAACTGGCAGACCTGGGCCAACGTTTCCAAGCCAAACATCCCGCTTACACAGGGTAACCATACTCTCAAAATCTTTATTGCATCCGGAGAATACAATATCAATTATGCTGATATCCTTCTGACTGATACTCCCGTCTTCCTGCGGCTCACTTCCCCTGCCGGCGGTGAAGTAGATACGGCAGGCAGTGTTCAGGAAATCACATGGGAAAGCGCCGGATTTTCAGACGTTGCCGTTGGCCTTACGACCAACGATGGAGCTACCTGGGCTCCGGTGAATAATGATTACCCCGCAGTCTTTGGAGTTATCAGATTTCAGGTTCCCTCTGTTCCATCAAATAACTGCAAAGTGATGATTGTTGACCGCTTGAATTCATCTCTGAGTGCGGTCTCCCCTGCATCATTTACCATAACCGCAGCAACCGGCGCTGAGGAGAGCCAGGATGCGGTTTCTGATTTCCGGTTATTTCAGAACTATCCAAATCCTTTTAACCCTTCAACCACCATCAGATATCAGCTTCCTGAAAGCGGATATATACGCCTGAGAATATATAACAGTATGGGGCAGCAAACCGCAGTTCTGGTAAACCAACCGCAGACAGCCGGTTCACACACCGTTTCATTTGACGCATCCAATCTTCCCACCGGAGTATATTTCTGCTCCCTTGTAAGCGGCGGCTTCAAACAAACCATACAGATGGTTTTAATGAAGTAATGAAGAATTAATAATGAAGAACCGGTCTGAAACTCTGTGTCTACCCTTTGCGCCTAAGCGTCTTTGCGCGAACTGATAAGACGGGGCAGTCGAACAGGAACTCTTTCTTTTCTGGATGTAATCAGCAACAATCTATCACCTCAGCAACAACATCTTTACAAATCCGAAGTGTTTTCCCGCTGATATCCTTGCATAATAAACACCCGAGGCCAGGGCTTCAGCATTAAATCGGATTTTGTGACTGCCCGCCGGTTTTTCTTCCTGTAAAAGATTTCTGACTTTTTGACCAAGTGAATTATATATCTGAATGGTAACAATTTCTCTTTCGGGAATATAGTACTCAATTGTTGTTTCCGGATTAAATGGGTTGGGGTAGTTATTAAGTAAAAGAAAAAATCTATTGCTTAAACCATCTGCTTCTTTAGCAGATGAAACTGTTGAACGCTGCGTATAGTACAATGAATCACCTTCTCCGTTAACCATCAAAAAAAAGTGAGCCCGCATAATTCCGTCATCGCCCGCCTTAAAATTGTGATATCCATATTCTGTTGAATCTCCGTCTGAAATAAATTCTGGCTCTGACAGATAGAGGTTATCACCTGCTAACTGGGTGTAGAGTCCTATAATATCTGCTTCCGGATTTCCGGTTGAAAAATTAAAATCCCGTTCATCCTTCCAGAAACACCAGACACGGTTGTTAGTAAAATCATAGGCGGTTTTAACAAGGTGACTTCTTATTAACGGCTGCGAAATGGTACGCTGTTCAGACCAGGTATTCCCTCCGTCGAGTGAATATATATAGAGCACCGATGCAGTATATGCAGGATTAGGGTTTGGATATACGTGAAAGAAAAGATGCATTCTGCCATACTTGTCAATCACCAGATTAGGGTCCCATTGGTTACCCTGCCCTCCGGCTAAAAGTTGTTGCGTCTGCCAATTAGCGCCGCCATTTGTTGAACGGGCTCCGTAAACATCCCACCCCGAAGCAGATTTACTATTTTCCCTCCAGGGTATAAGTAATGTATCTGATTCAGTGCCTGAAAAATCAGCGACAGGAAAGGCGTCCGGTTTTCCGTCAAATGAACTTAGCCGCAATCGTGTGCTCCAGTTTAAGCCGCCATCAATGGAACAAGAGTAGTAAACTTCAGCAGTATCATTTGCTGATTCGTGATTACCATCCTGCCACATAACGTGCAGTCTGTTTTTTCTGTCAACAGTTATCTGATAAAACCCGATCGAGCTTGTAATCTGAGTGTTGATGGAAGTGACCTCAGACCAGTTTTGTGTTAGTGGGTAATATATACTATGAAAAAGCCCCAGAGGTTCAGATGCTTTCCACACTATGTGAATATTTCCTGATGTATCACTTTCAGCAGATGCTGTTCCAGTCTGCAGCATACCGGCGGTCACAGATATCTGGCGGGGTGCGGGCGCCAGCCAGCTATTTCCGTTGTCTGATGATCCTGCCATAAAAATTTTTCCGTTTTCCTTATAAAAAATTATGACGGCGCCATCTCTTGTAACTACCATTGAATTTGCCACAGCCCCGCCCATTTTTGCACCCGCCACAGTAGGCGGAACTGATTTGGGTGATTGATACCAATTTCCGTTTATCCCGTGATTCTGACCAGATATTTCTCCCAATGTTAAAACTAAAATTAAACCAACAATAATTTTCTGCATTTTTCTCTCCTTTATGATTATCAGCTTAAGACAAAATATCATACGAGAGGTTTAATCTTAAACTGTCCTCCTGTGACCCAAATCACACACCCGAAAACTTTTTGACTCATCATAAAGCCGGCTGATCAATCCAATGCATTAAAGGTTTTTCTTCAGATGAATGTGATATGAATTACTCCCAATATCTGGAAATTTATCCGCCTTAGTGCGTTAAGAATCCAGGACATAGTAAGGGCAATCCGGAACCCCGGAATTCATACCTCATAATTCACAACTCATACTTCCTTTGAAGTCTCTCATTTTTCCCCTATTT
>JADLAF010000206.1 GCA_020848375.1 Ignavibacteriaceae bacterium | reverse complement strand
CTCATAATCAAAAATTGTCAATCCTTTCAGTCGGGGTCTTCTTCCTGATCGGAATGTATCTGTTGAAAGATGTGAAGGATAATATCACAAACGAAGTAACAGAAACAGCTACTGAGTAATTTCTGCTCCGGTAGTCTGCTTCACCAGCTCAACAATTTCTCCGGCGGTAGATTTTCCGCCATCTTTTGCATACCATGTGTGCAGAATTTCTTCTCTCTGATGCTTTGGCAAACCGGCTGCAATGTGTTCTTTCATAATCGAATATATTGGTTCTGGTCTTGCACCCCATTGAAAGAGTTCATTACCTTCTTCATCAAATGCAACCAGTTTTGGTATGCTCCGAGCCCCATAAGTCAGGTACTTATCCATGATTTCGGGGTAGGTGTCACGCAGAATAATTTTAACATCAATATTCTGGTTTAATTTAGCAAGTTTATTTATTACCGGCACATTCTGAGCAGTATCACCGCACCATCCCTCAGAAATGATCATCCAGGTTTGGCTTCCTTTGATTTCTTCAAAAGTTGTCAAGGCATCTGCAGTAGGTTTAAAGGTTGTGTAGGTCCTCTTCATCCTCCTCAGATTAAGGGGAAAATAACCAAGTTTTTCCTTTGTAGTTTCATCAGCATCTGCCGGAATAGGTCTGGCAGCAGTCTCTTCCATTAGTTTAAGAAAATCTTCGTAGGTGATTCCTGTTTTTTTGATTGTATCGAGCATTTGTTCCTGTCTGTTTTTTATTGATTGTAGTCGTTAGATTGAAAAAATGCCTGTTCAGATTCAGGGATTCCTTCTTTTTGAACATTTTTTCTGTAATTCTGTACAGTTTATTGTACAGTGATTATGTACAAATGCCTGTTTTTTGCTCATATTGGCGGTTTTTGAATGGCACAATTCTTGGCTTATAGAGAATAAACACAACTTAAAGGATGTTGGCCATGAAAAACATAGTTTTTGCACTCGTAATCCTGCTTTTTAGCGGATTCTTCGAAACCGAAGCAGGTAACCGCTATTCGGTTTCCTTCAATGTATTTTATAACCAGCTTTCACCTCATGGCAGGTGGATAGAACTGGACGATAATCTTGTTGTCTGGAAACCAGCTCGTCACTTCAGGTCATTTAAGCCCTATCACTCAGGAAGATGGATCTGGACGAACTACGGCTGGTACTGGGACTCATTCGAACCTTTTGGAAACGTAGTTTATCATTACGGCCGCTGGATGTATGACAACTATTACGGCTGGGTATGGGTCCCTGACTACGAATGGGCACCTGCCTGGGTTGAATGGTCTTATGATGATGATTATATCGGCTGGGCTCCTATGAGACCGCTGATCACCATAAACATCAGATACAACTATTACTATGACTTTAACAAATACAGATACAGAGACTATAATTTTGTCCGCTATCGTGATTTTGGTTCACACAGAGTTCAGGACAGAATTCTCAGAGACAACGATAACGAACGTTACTATAACAATGCACGAATGAGATCTGAAGTAACCCGCGATCGTGACAGAATTGTAAATAACGGATTTGACCGCGACTTTGTCCGCTCAAGAGGTGCATCGGTTGATGATGAAAGCAGAATCCAGATTACCGGCCGCGATGCAAGAAATGCAGACGAGCTGGTAACAAAGGACAGATCAGTAATAAACGTCAGAACTATTAACAGAGATGAAACTGAAGTTCGCGACAGGAAAGACATAAACATCGAAAAGAGAGAATCGCGTGATGGTGATGTTCTGAGGAACAGAGACGAAAGCAAATATCTCCGCGAAAATGTAAGAAAAGATGAAACAAGAAGTGATGTTACTGATCTTAGAAGAAAAGATGCAGATGCGAATCCTAAGGTAACTGACCGGAAGAATTCTGATGTTGAAAACAATCGGATTATAACACCGGAACGGAAAATAGAAACTGAGCAGAAAAGAGAAATCAGAATTGACTCAGAAAAAAAGAACGACCGTAATACGAATAATGTTTCCCGCGAAAGAAGTACGGTAAATGACCGTCAGAACAATGTGAAGAAGGAAACAGTTAACCGGGACAATTCATCTGACCGCAAAAGTGAAAAGCGTGAAGTAACCCGCGACAATACTTCTAACCGCAACAATGAAAAACGGGAAGTAATAACACGCGATAACTCATCTGAGCGAAAAGATGACCGCGAAAAAACAACCCGCAAACGTTAAATAAGTTAATAAACCAACAAAAAAAACCCGCTCAAACGAGCGGGTTTTTTTATGTCTGCTTACTAACAATTGTGAATTTTGAATTGTAAATGTTTTTGCTTCGTACAGACAGAAAACAATCTGTCTTAAAGCACCGGAAAGCAATCTCACGCAAAGTCGCTAAGCCGCAAAGAATTGAATTTCGTACGGACAGATAACAATCTGTCTGTACCGACATAGATTAATTCTTCGTCAATGGCACGCAGATGATACGGATGCAAAGCAGCGCTGATATATACGGATCGGAATCTTGTCTGAACCCAGCGGGTTCACATCTTGGTTGAAAACGCAACACCCCGAAATACCTATCCGATTCCGGAGGAATCGTATATAATAGCTCCTACTAATAAAACCAACCCCATATATAAATCCTGCATATTGGGCAGGTAATATACGTTTAGACTTAAATAACAATTATTTTTTTTCTTGACAATCAATTAGATTCTGCCTAATTTTGTTCCGGCATCAAGAAAATCTTTGCCAATTTCATTTTTCTGGGTAAATGAAATACCTTTTGGGAAGTGATGGGTGAGGAACAAGGGACCGGGTTCATTCCTTTTAATTTCTTAGCCAAGAGTTTTAAGAATACTGCAAAACTGCATTTTTTAGCGGTTTTTGATGTATTTATGTAGCTGAAACTAACTGTTTTGGCACAAAAAAGTTTCTATTCACAAACAGAAATGAGGCAACAATGCCCGTTCGTGTTATACATATCAAACTGCTCTTCTGGGCGGCTATGGGGTTTATTACCCTAAGTTCTTACTCCTGCTCAGAACCCGCCAGCCCGTATGGGCAGACGGATATTACTTTGACCGCACTTGATGCCTCCTGCACCGAGGTATGGCTTGAGCTTAAGTTCAGCAATCTTACCCAACCGGCAGATGTGGCAATCCAGAAAGATGGCAAAGATCACCTCCGGCTGCTTTCACTTAACCATGACACCCTCTTAGTTTTAGAAGGTCTTAACCCCTCCACCAATTACTCATTCCGTGCAATTATCCGCCATGAAGGTAAAGATGATAAAATAAGCAACACCGCACCAGTGAGAACCATGGATACAACCAGTCATAGTTTTACATGGCAGTCATGGAGCTTTGGAACTGGTGCTGGAACAAGCCGGTTAAACGATATTGTTGTGATAAACAAAAATAATATTTGGGCAGTTGGTTTTATTAAAATTGATGGGGTAGAGTATAATGCCATTCACTGGAATGGGATAGAATGGACTCTTAAACAAATACCTTTCACAAATAATGGGTTTACCACAATAGGCGAAGTAGCCAGCATAAGCATCACAGATGATAATACAGTACTATTTTGCAAGGGAATAATAAATTATTACAAAGATTCAGTCTATGTAATAATAGATCCCCCTGATGACTTATTCCCCTCAAGAATCAATAAATTATTTGCAAGTTCACTTGAAGACATCTTTATCGCAGGCGATAACGGTCTCATAGCACACTACAATGGAAAAACCTGGAGAAAAATAGAAACCAGTGCATTTGCTCAAACAATGCGGGTTCGGGATATCTGGTCGAATCCGGAATCTGACTATGTGTTAGCACTAGCTACAGGATTTCCTCATAATTTCGAGAACATTCTGATTAAGATTGACAAACCATCACTTCAAACTGAAGAGATTCATCACACAACAGAACAGCATACTTTGATATCCCTCTGGTATAAGAATGATTTTAATACATATTTAGGAGGAAGCGGAATATTCAAAAAAAATGGATTCACAAAACCAATTATTGAAATTCCAATTATTTTCCCATCACTGAAGAGACGACTCCGCGGCACGGAGGTAAACAATATCTATGCCTGTGACGATTTCGGAAACTTGACATATTTTAATGGGATTAGGACGAGAGATATTTCGTACGCTTCATTTATTGGAATTACATTGGGATTGGACATAAATGATAATTTGATAGGGATAGCCGGGGTTGAAGACAATAAATCGTTCGTTTCATTAATTAAAATTCAGGAGTAAAATATGCAACCTGGTACTTTTCTTAAAATGTTCATTTTCTTACTTGCAAACTTTCACTTACAACTTTTTCCACAAATAGTGGATGGTGTTTGCTGGCCTAATAACGATAACAGACAATTAGTTGATGTGCCAGCTATTGGAAGAATCGTAACTATTCACAATGGTGCAAAGACCCGCTGGGGCACTGCAACAATATTAAATACAGGGTTGTTGATTTCCGCACGTCACGTTTGGGCGGATATTGAATCAGTCAATCTTGAAGATTATGCTTATGTAGAATTTAATATCAAGAAAGAAAATGGTGTTGAAATCGTAGATCCAGAGGATATATACTTAATTGATGTTCCTACTTTAAGAATATGGTCTGATGCAGCCGAACAGGACATTATTACATTCGAAGTTTATCCTAATGAGATAACCGGGATATTTCCGAGAACAAAACAGAATGAT
>JADLAF010000205.1 GCA_020848375.1 Ignavibacteriaceae bacterium | reverse complement strand
AGATCTTCCGTTACACTGATCTGCTCTATGCAATGGAACTTGCTTACCGCGATCACTTCAGAGGGACTGATGAGTCATCATTAGTTAAACGCGCCGGATATCCGGTGCATCTTGTTGAGGGGTCTCTACTGAACTTCAAGATCACCACAGCGGATGATTTGGATTTGTTTACCAGGTTGATTTCAGCACAGTAGTTATTTTATCCTGCGGCTTCGTTTACCGCAGGGTAAAATCTATAATAAGGGAAGTATAGTTGGGTTTGCCGTCTGCATTTCGGTCATCGTGAATAAAAGACCGGCTTATATATCCGTTCTCATCGTCCTGATACCCCTTATGAAACACTTTGTTTTCATCCCAGTATTCAACAGGATGTCCCTTAAATCCCTCTTTGGCAAAAAGCTCCTGCATATTCAGATAGGTAAACAGATGTTTATGATCGTCTGATCCTTCTCCGTGACCGCCGGGACGAACTGCTTCAATATACTTCTCATCCCCGTGAAATCCGTCAGGAACCGCAACCCGTATTCTGAAATTCTCTGATGCATACTGTTTAATATTGCGCAGCATGGCGCGGATCTCATCTTCCGTAAGATGCTCAAGCACGTGTTCAGCAAGGATGTTATCAATTTTTCGGCTGCCAAAAATCCGCTTAAAATCTTCCTCTTTTGTCAGATTAAGATGCCATATATCAGTCTGAAGCCATCCGGGGAAACTGGTGCCGCCTGCCCCGACAACTATTTTAGTTTTCTGATTATTTCTTTTATAATTATGCCATTCAATTACTTTTAGCAGTTTTAGAAAGGGGATGAGTGCCCTGAATACCAATCCTTTAATTTTTTTTATCATATCTTCAGTGTGTTATCCGGACGGTAAAAAACAGTTGTCGATTTTTTGAACAAAATTCCCGGCGCAACACCGTAAAAATCAATATATCTGAAGCCCGTGTCAGTAAGATGTTTTCTGCCTTCGGTATATTCCGGACGCTCTGAGTCATCAAGGATTACTACTCCCTGCGCAGTAAGAAAAGGAAGAGCGGTCTTTATACATTCATTTCTTCTGATACCGTCAACAAAGATGATATCATAGGTTTTCCCGGTAGTAATAATGCTTTTTTCATACCCCTCACCTTCTGCAAAAATAAGTGAGTAGTTTGCGGCAATTTTCTTTTGCATATCGCCGTACCAGGACTTATCATGTTCACAAGAAGTAACAGATAAAACCCGCGGAGAAAAAAAGAGAGTGGAATAACCAGAACCGTATTCAAATATCGTTTGTGAAGAATTCAGCCGTGTACGAATAAAATCAATAAATGAATAGGTCGTCCATGGTATGGGATTTCCTTGTTTGTCAACGGGGGTTTGTGTCTTAAATGATTCAAACCACCCTTCCTCTAAAAGAAGACCAAACACTCTTTGTGAAAGCAGCGCGCTGAGCACCTGCGGTTCACCGGCAAGTTTTACGAGCACTTTGAGTTTTTCTGAAAATGAATATGCCATTGATATATATAAATTTAAAGTCTGAATATCCGCTTCAACGGATTACTGTGAATAGAGAAGAAAAATCTGCTGAAACTATTTTTGGCAGCTTCTGATTCCTCTGTTGAAATTTTCTCAATCCCGTTGTAGCTCTGCGCGACAGGTACCTCAAACACATTCGTACTCTTTAGATGTGTGCCAGAGTCATCAGCGCCCTGGTTATTAACGAAAGAAGAGCCAGGGTAAAGCGTAAGCATATCACGGAGAAAAAGACTGGCGTGCCAGCGGACAGCCCAGGAACTGTTCTTCCCCTGTACCTGTTTTTGAAGCATCCGGTAATAGGGGTATGCATTGTTAAGATCAAAATCTCTGATAAGCCCCCGCTTCTTTATTTCCGAAAGCAGTTTCCTCCCGTCCGGTTCAAAAAAACTCCAGGCCCGTTTCCAGGTAGCCCAGCCCCAGCAGTCACCACCTCGCAGGAAGAATGTTTCAGGGAGCTGCTCCTTAACCGGATAAACATAACCATGAATGCTCCCGACTTTCTCATCGTCTGCGTAAAGGTTAAGCCCATCGTTCATATAAGAGAGAAAATAAGGAGAAACAATAAGATCATCCTCAAGAACAATCAGCCGGTCGCTTTCTTCAAGTAGGGCGGTTACACCTCCTATAATGTTCCTTGCCAGTCCATAATTCTCACTTCGTTCAATAATCCTTACTGATCTGAAGCCGGTTAAGGATTTTATATACTCTCGTACCTCCTGAACTCCGGTGACTTTTTCATGCTTTGGTGCATCGGAAATAATAATAAGGTCGCTCTCAGCAGCTTCTCTGTTTTTACGTAAGGAATCAATCAGATTCTTCGTATGTCGGGGACGGTTATATACAAACAGGGCAATGGGAGCGTACAACATCTTACTTTTTAATCAGCTCCTTTAGTCCAGCCGCAGGGGAGCGGAGTACTTTTTTGATAACCTGAAGCTCAGCTTCTTCATAAAACTTAAGCGGAAGCAGTACCAGAGGAAATGCAATAATAACCAACAGTTTGACTGACAGGTTGAGAAGCACTGATTCCGGTGACCAGAATACAAAGGGAAGATAAAAAAGCGATCCGAGAAGTATAAGGTTCAGGGTCTTTTTATGCTCAAACTGTATATGATAGTATTTGTCGGAAATCTGCAGTGAAAGCAGGTAGAGAAACAGGAAAGAAAGGAGCGTGGTATATGCCGCAGCGATCATTCCGTAAAGGGGAATAAAAACAAAATTAAGAGTCACATTCATAAAGGCAGCCGAAAGTGTCAGGGGAATCAGTGACTTGAGATTCCGGGTGAGAAACTGCCCCAGCACCGCAACCAGCCGCATGCCGCTGAATATATAACCAAGAATCACCAGCGGAACAACTTTGTATGATGGCCAGTAATCTTTATTCAGTGCAAAAAGCTGAATCAGTTCCTCAGCATACAATGAAAGAGCAAGCCCGGCCCAGACAAGGATAAAAGTAAAATAGGTGAGCAGCTTGCTGTAATACCGTTTGTCCCCCTCTTTGCCGTACATTTTATAAGCGGAAGGGAGAAGGGTCAGAGTGAAAGGCATAATGATAAACATATTGATCACACCCGCCACACGGTACCCGAGATCATACAGTGCCACCTCCTCTGACCCGCGGTAATAGCCGATGATATACCGGTCACTGACATTAAGGATCATAAAGGCAACCGAGGTGAAAATAAGCGGTATGCCGAACCGGACTGAAGCAGGGAGTATATCTTTTCTGAAAACGGGGCTCATACTTCTGACCTGATGTATTGAGGTATATATCGCCGTGAAACCGTCACCAGCGAGATTGCCGTACAGCACTCCGGCAACACCATAACCCTCATACGCCACAAAATAAATTGTAACCAGAAGGGTAATAAGGAGCCGCATCAGATTAAGTGAGGTATAGAGTACTGATTTTTCCTCTGCCCGGATTTTATCCAGACAAAGCCCGTGAATGATGCGGGAAACAAATATCCCCGCGATAACCCAGTAGTGTGACTCAAACATTCCCAGCGGTAAAGAGAACCACGCAACAAGATCCAGAACCGACCAGCCCAGCATCACTGCTCCAAGTGCTACAGCAAGTGAGAAGCTGTACACCGTGAAATAGATGGATTTGATACCTTCTTTATATTCAGAAGTATCATTAAACATCACGATGGAAGGTCCCTGCCCGAGAGCAAAAAGTTCTACGGCAATGACCAGAGTCACTTCAACAATGGCAAGCTGCCCGAAGTCTGCCAGCGAGAGAAAGGTTGTATATAAAGGCAGGAGGATGACCCCCATTGCCTTAGCCGCAGCATTGCTGATGCTATAGACAATGGAGTGGCGCAAAAATCCTTTAAGCTGGGCGAGCATAATATTTTATGCCGCTTTCTTTTCCTTTTTCACAAAGGGAAGTGCTATGGTAATGATTAACCCAAGCACAACAATGGCACTGAGAATCAGGGAGATATACATACTTATGGTCCATGACTCAGGCAGATACGTGAATACCAGAGTATGTTTTCCTTTTGGTACTACGACACCCATAAACGCATGGTTTGCTCTTATGATCTCAAGCTCATTGCCATCAATGGTTGCTTTCCATCCTTTGGGCATATAGGTGGAGGAGAACACTAAGAAGTTCTTGCCGTTTGCGTTTACTTCAGCAACAATCTCTTCATCTTTGTAAGAAGTGATACGGGCGTAAGCGGTGGAATCAACTTTCTCAATCCCGTCAATCTGAACTTCGGTAAACGAAACCGTACGTGGGTCGAACGGTGAATCTTTCATCATATTCAGAACTTCAATAGCCGGTTTTACCGCAACTGAATCGGTAAAAAATATTCTTTCTAAGAAGTAATTATTCTGATAAATGACTGTCTTGTTTTGGTTATATACGGGAGTAAGACCCGGCATTGTAACCTCCTGATCAGAAATGACATACTTCACGTTACCGGTCATCCAGAGAACCGGATTAATAGGCCCTACTACATCCATTAAATCCTGATATGCTCTTGGTTTAATGGCCGAATAACCGTAAAAATCTTCCAGGAGGAAGTAAGCGTGATAATTTGAATTCTGATTCAGTGAACCGATGGAACCATCCTGTTTTATATTGATGATACGGAACGGTGTTTCGTTCTTTTGTTCCTTTATGAAGCGGACATAGTCAGGCATGTCAAACATGGTGCTTTTATCAGGGGCAGGTGTATATCTTGCTCCGCGTGCATCAATCCTCAGCAGGTCAACTGTTGTAATGATGATGACAATAAGCAGCACCACAGAACCGCTGAGACTGTTCTTTATGTAAGTGATAGCAGCAAAGAACATGGCAGTGAGTGCGAATAAGGCAAAATACAAATCACCTGTGAACATTTCAGCAGCATATTCTTTAAGCACCTGCATCTGAGTTCCCTGCTTGGTTGCAGAGAACCGCTCCATAAACCATGAAGCAATAACTGAGTTAAGCAGAAGAGAAACCAGAAACAGCGCGCCAAAACCGTAAGCTGCATATTTCACTACACTCTCAGCAAACTGATCCTTTTCATTTCTGAGTGAAATGATTTTCTTAAGCCCTAATGCAGCCAGTATGGGGATGTGCATTTGTAAAATGACAAGAATCATGGAAGGAACACGGAACTTGTCAAAGTAGGGCAGATAATAAAAGAACAGATCAAACAGCACCGAAAAGGTTGAGCCGAATGACAGGAATAAGGCAAAGACATTGAGCAGAGCCAGGTACTTTACTAACGGATCTTTCCACATAGTGAGAATGGCAAAGAGCGCAAGGAAGAAGACCAGCACTCCCATATACATGGCAACATCAACAAAAGGCATCTGACCAAAATAGGTGTTTACAGCCACCGCCTGATTCTGACTTAGCGGACCCTGATAGGTTGAGTAGCCAAAGCCATAAAATGAGGGAACAGCAAACGTGGCTACTTCACCGGGTGAAAATGACCAGTTTGTATGATAATCATAATACTCTGATTCAGACTGAGCTGCTTTTCCGGTGGACTCCTCAACCACGGATTTGCCGCCTCTGGTTGAGTATGGTGTATATTCATATATCTGGGTGAAACTATCCGCCTGAATCAGGAAAGCAATAACAACCGCGCCCGCAAGGGCACTGCCTGACTTAACCAGACGCATGCGCTCTTCACCGCTCTTTGAACCGAGAGTGAGATAAAAAAGAAAATATATACCAATGGATAGCAGCAGATAAAAAATAATCTGCAGATGGAATCCCTGAATAAGCAATTGCAGGGCAACAGTCAGAATGAAGAAATCACGCAGCGTTATCTTTTCCTTAAACCGTAACAGGACGAGAAAGACAAGAGGATACCAGGCCAGAGAAGTAAGTTTGGTAACATGACCGATAAACAGAAAGACAATAATACCGGTTGAAAACACCGTAGCTATACTGCTGAAGAGACCGATAAGAAAATTACCCGTCAGATGCCGCACCAGCATAAACATGGTAACAGCAAGCAGTATCAGATAGAATGTCCACCGCACATATTCAACACTGAAAAGCCCGGTATAAAAATCTCTTGTTACGGTAAACATGACATAGATAAGATTAAACCAGGTAAAGTCGATACTGAGTGAGTAAGCCGGCATTCCGCAGAAGATATGTGGATTCCACAAACTAAAGCCGTCCCGGTCTTTCTGCAGATAGGGCTGTGAACTTTCCGCGGCGATGATATCTCCGGACTCAAATGACTGTCCTCCGAAAAAAAGAGGGTTAAGGAACATCATCAGTAAAATGACAACAGTTCCTAAAACAACGGGGAGATGATACGTTGAGGGGAAATACTTTTCAAGATCAAAATCAGCCAGAAAACCTGATTGTTTAGCTGATTTATTCTTGGTGAGATTGCTGCTTTTTTTCTGTTTTGACATTTGGTTATGTTCCTCGTAAAACTTGTTCAGCGGAAATAGATATTGTCATGACTGCAAGCACGGGAAGAAAGTAGTATATACCTTCCCGGCAGCAGATTATAATTTTTTTGCTATCAGATTTATCCCTGAGCCCTTTTCACTCACCATGCTGTAGTCCATATACATCATCAGCAGGGTGAAGGGTAGGGTCAGCAGGAAATAAAACGGCAGAAGCAGAAAGAAAATCTTTGACACATTCAGCATGAGCATCGGATATTTAATGCCCAGCCGCCATGCTTTGTCTCCCCAGAAGCCGTAGGTGTAACGATAACGGTACACTTCAAAACCGAAGGGCTTTAGTTTGTCCCGCAGTTCTTCCCATGAGTAGCCGACCCGCGCATGCTCTCCGATAAAACTTTCCTCCTCGTCATCATGCACATCGCTTCCGCCATACACAGATGGGGAGTTGATGAGCACATAACCGCCGGGTCTGAGTGCGTTCGAAAAATTCCTGAATACTGTTACATCATCCGTTATATGTTCCATCACGTCAACGCAGACGATAAGGTCAAAACGGTTCTGGTGATGAACAGCGGTTAAGTCCTCAACGGCAAAACTGACATCACTGATCTTTGATGCCTTAAAAAACTCCCTGCAGTCATTAATCCAGTTTTCTTTTACATCCACTGCGTAGATGGTGCAGGGGGTGAGATTTTTGCTCATGAAATAAGAATACTGTCCGTATCCTGAGCCGGCATCGTATATATCAATTTTTTTTGAACCAAACTGGCTGCGGAGATGGCGGAGCTCACGGCGGACAAACCATGAGCGGAGGAACATCAGGTCAAGCAGTTTATAAAAAACTGCCCGCAGAACGGGCAGTTCCTTAATTACCGCGGCGAATACATCTTTAACGGGATCGTAATGCATTCAGCCGTTAATTTGACTGGTCTTTAACTTTATACTCAGAGTCATTCTGGAAGTTGTGAACCATCAGTTCGCCCATCAGCCCGGTCGAGAAAAATTGCGTGCCGACTATGATTAACAGCATGCCGAGGAACAGCATCGGGCGGTTGCTGAGCGGCTGACCATTTAGCCACTCCCATGTGAGATAGCCGCTTACGGCAAAACCCGCGAGCATGGTGAAAGCACCAAGAAATCCGAACAGATGCATCGGGCGCTTTATATACCGGGTCAGAAAGACTACAGTGAGAAGATCAACAAAGCCCTTAAAGAAACGGGAGATGCCGAACTTGGTTTTTCCATACATGCGCGGATGATGCTTCACTTCAATTTCTGTTACACTGAAACCGTTCCAGTGAGCCAGTACCGGCATATATCTGTGCAGTTCACCATAGACCTGCAGACTCTGTGCTGCTGCCTTTCGGTACGCTTTCAGACCGCAGTTAAAATCATGTATCTTTATGCCGCTGAACACGCGCGTGGTGAAGTTAAAGAATTTAGAGGAGAAGCGCTTGATAAACGGATCATACCGTTTCTTCTTCCAGCCGGAGACCAGATCCCATCCTTCTTCAAGTTTTTTGATCAGATTCGGAATCTCTTTCGGGTCATCCTGCAGATCAGCATCCATCGTGATAATAACACTTCCGGTTGCTGCTTTAAAGCCCACCTGCAGTGCTGCTGATTTGCCGTAATTTTTCTGGAATGATATATATTTCACCCGTTTGTCCATACGGGCAATCTCCTTTAAGCGCATAAGGGATTTATCAGTGCTGCCATCATCAACAAAAACGATTTCGTAGGTACGGCGGGTGTTCTCAAACACTTTACGTATCTCACCATAAAGCGGGCGCAGGGATTGCTCCTCATTAAAAAGGGGAACGACAATGGAAATTTTTTCGTTCGGTGGAATTCTCTGCTGGGTCTCGCCTGATTTACCTGCCGGGTCAGTTTTCTGATTACGGTCATCCCTGTCACGGCGGTCAACTCGTTCAATGCGTTCAGCGCGGGGCTGTCTTTCAGGTCTTTGGTTCTGCTGACGGTCGGGTCTTTCCTGACGAACCTGCGGCTGCGCCGACTGTTCCGGTTTTTCCTGTGCTTCGACCGGTATGGTCTGATTTTGCTTCTGCTGAGGTCTCTGTCGGTTGTCGTTTCTCTGCTGGTTGCGCATTTGGTTAGGCCCTTTACGGCGCTGATTTGGATGACGGCGCTCTATTCTTCCCAGATTAGGGTCATCCTTTGGGGCCTCTTCAGCAGGTTTATCTGCTTCTTCTGATGAAAATGGGTTGGCCATTTCTTTTGTTTCCCGGTCATTTTTTTCAACGGGAATGGGGATGTACTCAACATGGGTTGAGGGTTCATCACGGCGCTGATGCTGCCGGGTCTGTTCCGGTTCTGGCACCGGTGCAGCTACATGCGCTGCCGGAGCGGGTGGAGTTTCATTCCGCTGCTGATTCCCGTCTTCCGGGGTGTTACCCTGGTTTTTTTCCTGGACGGGGTCGTTGTTTTCGCTCAAATTACATTATTCCTAAATGATATAAATAGTTAAGCAAATTACGGCAAAAGGGAGCGAAAATCAATGTAAATTAAGGGGTTAGGGATAATTGAGAATGGACAAGGGATAATTGAGAATTGACAAGGGATAATTGAGAATGGACAAGGGATAATGGAAAATGGGAAATCATTTCAGCCCAGTGTCCCAAGTGTCGCCAATGTCCCCAGCGGTATTTATTACAACTGAGTTTTTCTGCTCCCATTGAAAACTAAAGTTATCGAAATGCCAAACCCGAGAAGATTAACACGGATATGTTTGCTGGGCGCCGTAGGTGCGGTCTATGAATAGAAAACGATAAATCAAAAAATCCTTCAAAGCGCCTTAGATGCTATATGCAAGTGTGGTGTATGCTGCCGTGCAATAATCACCTGTTAGCTGAACCTGCACTGGTAGAAAATTCGTCATCGCTTTGCATCAAAATCATCTTCTCTGATCGTAAACGTATGTTTAACGGCCCCCAGTTTATGCCCGAACAAAGCCAAAACTTTATTAACCTTATCCATTCGGAGGGTTTCTTTCCCCTGTTCAAGCTCCCGTAAAAACCGCAGTCCGACCCCCGCCTTCCAGGCAAGTTCAGGTTGGGTTAACTTTACAGCTTTTCGTTTAGCTTTAACAAATTCACGGAGTTCCATTTTATACCTTAATGGGTGTAAAACTATATTATTGGTGATGAAATATACCATATAGGGTATAAAAATCAAAACTTTGTTAAAATATACCTTATAGGGTATAAAAAGCTTAGTTAGTTATAAATTATACCCGTAAAGGTGTAAATTATAACAATATCAGCAAACTTTTATTCCCAAACCCACGGGCTTCTTATCTGTGTATCATCGTCCCAAGTGTCCCCATTGTCCCCACATCCTTCAAAAATTACTCATCCTCAAAAATTTACCGCTCATCATAAACAAAAACCACAAAAACCTTTTAACAGCCAGTTTAACCCCGCGACTTATAATTTTCGGGGTACTTGTTCAGGTTTTCTAATTTATTATATTTCAGAAGTTAAAAGCATTAATACAGCAATACTCACAGCGGACGAAAGTCATATCGGAAACAGCATACGCATGAAGTTTGATCTCCTCAATAACCGGGAAAAAGCATACTGGGCCTGCCAGGTGTGCGGGTGGGGTCTTTATTTTATGATTAACTTCCTCCTCTCGGCAAGTTATGAGGGGTTCAAATGGCGCAACCTGATTCTGCTGCTCTATATGTCGGTAACCGGACTCGCGGCTACTCATGTACTCCGCTATTATATAAAGAAATTTCAGTGGATTACTCTCTCGTGGAAATTACTCCTGGTCCGGCTGCTTCCCTCAATTCTGCTGACCGGAGCCGTCATCACCCTGCTGATTTTTCTGGTGATCGAGTTCGGCGGTATATACGATCTTGAAAAGGTCAATCTTACCGTGGTGATGGGCAACTTTTTTAACATAAGCATCATCATTCTGCTCTGGTCGGTTGCTTATTTTGCATTCCATTATTTTATCAGCTATAAGAATTCAGAAATCGAACGCTTAGTGTGGGAAGCCGCGGTTAAGGATTTTGAACTGAAGACACTTAAGTCGCAGCTCAACCCTCATTTTATGTTTAACGCGATGAACAGTATCCGCTCGCTAATTGAAGAAAATCCTGAGCGGGCAAAAAAAGCGATTACACAGCTTTCAAACATCTTTCGTTACTCACTGCGCATTGAGCGGAATGAAACAGTGCCGCTTGAGGATGAGATGAAAACAGTTGAGGATTATCTTGCGCTTGAGCTGGTCCGCTATGAAGAGCGTCTGAAATACAGGATTGAAATTGATCCCCTGACCAGAAATATTGAAATACCGCCGATGATGGTGCAGACCCTGGTCGAAAATGCCATCAAACACGGCATAGCCCGCAGGCCTGAAGGGGGAGAGATTATGATCAGGACGATGAAGATTCCATCCTTCCTGGCTATTGATATATATAACACCGGAACGCTCAGCACGGAGGAACTGATGGCTTCGCGCGGATTTGGCATTGCTAATACCAAGCAGCGGCTGCATCTTCTGTATTCGGGCGCGGCAGGTTTTGAACTGACACAGGAAGGGGATAACGTAAAAGCAGAAATTAAAATTCCAACAGGAGAACTGATATGAAAGCACTGATCGTAGATGATGAACGTTTAGCACGCGCTGAACTGACACGCCTTCTGGCTGAGCATAAGGAAATTGAAATCGTTGGCGAGGCAGTTAATGCCGATGACGCGATTGAAAAAATTAACCAGCTTCAGCCGGAGATTGTTTTTCTTGATATACAAATGCCCGGCAAAACCGGATTTGAAATGCTTGAGGAGATGGATAACGTTCCTCATGTTATCTTTACCACAGCATACGATGAATACGCGCTGAAAGCATTTGAATACAACGCACTTGACTATCTGCTGAAACCGATTGACCCGAAGCGCCTTGAGGATGCGGTTAAGCGTGTTATCAGGAGAAGTACTGCCGAGGAAACTCCACTGCCCGCAGGTACCCTTAAAGCTGAAGACCAGGTCTTTGTGAAAGACGGTGAAAAATGCTGGTTCGTGAAGCTGGAAGACGTGCGTCTGTTTGAATCAGAAGGAAATTATGTCCGTATATACTTCCAGGAAAATAAACCTCTCATTCTCCGTACTCTGAACTATCTTGACGAGCGTTTAGACCAGAGAACATTTTTCCGTGCAAACAGAAAACATATTCTTAATCTAAAATGGGTTGAGAACATTGAACCCTGGCTGAACGGCGGACTCCTTGTCAAACTAAAAGGCGGGCAGAAGGTTGAAGTCTCGCGCCGTCAGTCCATCCGCTTTAAGGAAATGCTGAGTCT
>JADLAF010000204.1 GCA_020848375.1 Ignavibacteriaceae bacterium | reverse complement strand
ATGCGGTCGGCTGAGGCCGCCGGGTACAAATACGCAAAGATGCTTGCCCGGATAGTTGATTCAGCAGTACAAAGAAAACTAAGGAGTAAGATATGAAGTGTCCCGTTTGCAGTGTTGATCTGGTAATTTCAGACCGCGTAGGAATTGAAATAGACTACTGCCCCAAATGCCGCGGAGTGTGGCTTGACCGCGGAGAGCTGGATAAAATAATTGAGCGCAGTGCTGCCTATGAAGCACCTGCTGCTGCGCCTCCGCCTCCTCAGCGTGATGACCGGAGAGATTATGACCGGAAAAAGGATGATTACGATAAAAAAGAGGATGATTACCGGAAAGACGACCGTTACCGGAAGGATGATTACTATTATAAAAAGAAAAAAGGGGGATTCCTGGGCGAGCTTTTCGACTTCGATTAGGAGCCACGAATTCACGAATAAAAAAGGCGGTCATGCGACCGCCTTTTTTTATGATATATATAAGCTTTTTATGCCTGCTGCGGGGCCGGTTTCAGAACGGTTCTGGTAACCAGTTCATACGTTCCGAATAATACTCCGGTGAAAAGCAGATCTCCGGCTAAGGTGTTGCCGAAGAATGGAATTGCCATAACGTAGCAGGTGCCAAGCCCTTCAAGGGTTTTGGGATACATGGTTCCTGTAAACCAGACAGAGAAGTTGGTTATGATGAAAAACAGAACTGACCCAGTTACTGAGGCAGCTGCTGTTGTTATAATTCCTGGTTTTCTGCTGAGCACCATTCCGAGTGCGACAATCAGCACGAATGAAAAATATACCGCGATAAGATCAGCGTGGAGCCCGATGATCAGATCAGTTATAAACAAAGCTGAAAGCGGTACCAGAAAAGCCAGATTCCGGTTTTTAAGATAAACTCCGCTAAAAAGTGCAATACCGCCAATAGCGGCAAAGTTAACCGGAAGTTCAACAAGCCGGGAAAGTACACCGACCAAAATTAAAGCTGCTGCAAGCCAGGTTTTAGGATTATTCATTTCTTTCATTATTACATTACTCCTGTAATTACGCCATTTTCAATGGTCAAATTTACTATTTTTTTTGGCAATCCGGACTGAAAAAATTTAGGGATTTTCAGTCCGGAAAGCCGGTTAATTAATTAAAAATCGAGCCGAAATCCACCGTAGAATGACCGCTCCGGATGTCCGTAACCCAAAACCTCCTGATATGAAGCATTCAGCAGGTTTTCAGCCCTGGCGAAAAGGGTTATATGGTTGTAAACCTCGTAAGAGACAGCAGCATTAATAAGGGTATAAGCACTCAACTCCTTCCGGGTTGCAGGCCAGGTGCTGAAATCTTTATCTTCACGGCTTCCGGTAAAGATTGCCTGAAGATTTACCAGTGCTTTTTCGTGGGCCTGCCAGGTTGCGTTAATACCCAGTTTGTGCTCCGGTCTTCTGAGAAGCGGCTTGTTCTGGTCATCGGAACCGGGGCTGGTGTCAGAGGTTTTCATCCATGTGTAATTTGCTTTGATGCTGAGCACTGAAGTGAGATCACCGCGGTAATAAAGCTCAGCGCCGTATGCTTCTGCCGAGTTCACATTTACAGCACGGAAAGAGGCATCAAATCCGAACAGCTCTTTATAATCTGTGCGGAAGTACGTCAGACCGATGTGGGATGAAGGGGAGCTCAGATAGTGTTCAAGGCCGGCTTCCCATCCGCTGCTTTTTTCCGGTTTGAGGTCTGCGTTTCCGTAAGCAGGGTCATACAGATAAAACAGTGACGGTGCTTTATATGCATTGCCGTAGGTGAATTTTAGTTTGGTGCTGATTGCTTCTATAAGATACCCTTGCGCGATACGAAAGGTAACCGCATTACCGAATCGCTCCTGATTATCAAGACGGATGCCGTAACTGCCGCTCAGGTTTTTGAAAAGCTCTGCCTGTGCCTGAAGGAATGCGGATGCTGTGAGGACAGATTTTTTTGGGAAAGCGCTGCTGTATATACCGAAAGGACCGTCACTGAAATAATCAGAAACAGCTTCCTCTTTTTCAGTCTCGGCTCCGGCGGTGAGACTTACCACATCGCTCAGAGTGAAATCGCCCTGCAGTTCAGCGCGGAATTTGTTCCCGTCATAGCTGCTGTAAGAACTTGTCGGGTTATTCAGTGTGCTGTCAAAGGAGTACTTTCTGAAGTTGCGTATATATGATGCTGATGCAGTGACGCGGTTTTCAGAATTTAGTGTGTAGAGGAGAGAAGACTTTAACCCCATTTCCTCCAGATTGAATAAGTAACTGGGATCGTCACCAAATTTACCTCCAGTCTGATCAAGGTCAGTGTCGGCTTCAGTATATTTACCGGTGAAACTGAATTTGAGAGAGGGCGTGAAAAGATAATTTACCGTGGACAGAATATTGAAATTTTTTGTTCCGTCTTTTTCAGTATTACCATCAGACTCTGCCGCGGAGGAAAACCCCTCTGTTATATATCGTGAAGTCTGAAGTGAATAAGTAAAGTTACTATATGTGCCGTTCAGGCCGGTTGAACCCCGGTAAGAAGCGTACGAACCACCCTCGGCGGTGACAAAATAACTGTTGCCTGCCTTATTACCGCCGCGGCTGAACAGATTAATGATGCCGCCGAAGGCCTCAGATCCATAAAGTGTGCTCTGGGGACCGCGGACAATTTCGATACGCTCAATGTTATCCAGCATGATATTGGCAAGGTCAACCGTGTTGGTCGGGTCGTTAACCATGTTCAGCTCGATACCGTCTAAGGTGATGAGGGTCTGCGAAGCAGCAGCACCGCGCGTATATACGTAGGAAAGCTGCCCCGGACCGCCGTAACGCGCCAGTGTAAGTCCGAACTCATCCTTTATGACATCATAAAGTGTGAATGCTGATTTTGCACGTATTTCCCTCTGTTCAATGGATGAAATGGTTGAGGAAACCTGCAGTGGTGAAAGTGCGGTTTTAGTAGCCGAGATATACACCGGCGGAAGCGCGTAGGAACGGATGGAATCCTGCTGTGCCGAAAGAAACGGCAGTAAAAGCACAAATGATAAAAAAGTTTTTAATAACATTGAAGTTACTCCTTATATATAATGGTTAAGTAAGTGTAACTTCGTGGGGAAGACGGTTGAAGATGTTTTGATGATCAGCCGTGTTACCTCACCCGCGAAGGTAAACGAATTAGTTCACGGCAGGTCTCCTGGCTTAAGATTCGTATTGGGCGGCCTTCCCGGTGAGTAATCTCATCAGTGACCTGGTTGCCCGACTAACCCGTTTTGTTACAAACGGGAACATCTAACACAGTTGCGCGACAGCACCGGAATTGAACCGGTTTCCCTATTCTCGGAGATTGTTGTTTTCTCCGCACCGCAAAATTTAAAAGAACGCTTATGAAAAAATAAGGCATCGGGGGGAACTGGCAAGGGAAAATTAAAAGGAAAGAAGGAGATTTATCAGGTAAAATGAGCGGAATAGGGCTTGGGGGCAATTCAAAAACCTCCCTTATTAATAATGAGAAATTGTAATAAAATTTGTAGAATTGCGTGCTGATTTGTAACTTCCTCTTGAGAGTAGGCGAAATTACCTTAATAATTCGGGATTCTGATATCACACCTTTTTGTTTACGAGTTTTACGTGTTAATGCATTATAAGTCAAGGTTGACAAATAAAAGCAGGGCGTACGATTTAAGGATGATAAATTAATCGTGTGTAGTGAGTTTCATTAAAATAGGAGAGTTCAAGTAATGAAAATTGAATTTTTTTTGTGGACCCCTATAGTCTTATGCCTGATGTTAGTCTTGGGCAACACCTTTGCATTTGCTCAGGCCGATGACCCAAGACCTGAATTGCGGGTGCAGCAGGGGCATAGTAATTGGGTTACATCTGTTTGTTTTAGTTCTGACGGGAAATATTTAATTTCAGCATCAAGCGATAAAACTGCAAAAATTTTTGAAACTTCAAGTGGAAAATTATTGCGAACCCTTGAAGGGCTCGATGATAATGTTGAGGCGGTAGCTATTAGTCCGGAAGGGAAGTATATTGTTACTTCCGGAGGGGATAAAACTATCAGAATCTGGGAAACCGTAAGCGGCAAACAGTTAAAAACTCTGAATGTGGAATGGTCTGTATCTTCAATTTCAATTAGCGGAGATAGTAAATATTTAGTTTCTTCGGGTTTGTATGAAAAAACAAAAGTGTGGCAGTTCCCTGGAGGCAAACTTCTCCGGCAATTCGGAAGTGAGAATCATCTTGTATATTCTTCTGCGCTGAGCAGGGATGGTACATTCATCGTAACAGGATCACAAGATTCAATAAAAATTTGGAATTTTGCAGATGGTAAACTGATGAGAACTTTTTCCGGGCATTCTGAGCCGATTCGATCAATTGTTATTAGTCCGGACAGCAAATTTATTATATCGGCATCAGGGGATTCTTCTATAAAGGTATGGAACAGATCAACTGGGACACTGCTTCACCAATTGGAGGGGCATACTGGTTCTGTTGAATCTATTGCACTGAGTTCAGATGGAAAGAATATTGTCTCAGGATCATTTGACGGAACGATCAGGATTTGGAATTTGTCAGATGGTGCATTACTGCGAACTATTACAACTGATGGTATTTGGGGAGGGCAAAGGGTTTTTGCGATTGCATTTAGTCCTGATAATAAGTTAATAGCAGGAGCAGCTGATGAAGAGGTTAAAGTATGGGAAGCTGGAAGTGGTTCATTGCGTTATAAATTGGGTAAAAGCAACGGACGACTTTACAACAGCTTCAGCTTTAGCCCGGACTTTGGTTATCTGGCAGTGGGGAGTTCAGATGATACGATTACTATACTGGATACCCGGAATGGAAGAGTTTTTCATAAGATGAAAACCAAGCTGGGATATGAAAATTGTCTAGCTTTCAGCCCGGATGGCAGATTGCTGGCGTCAACGGGAAGTTCAAATGAATGGTATGCCGACAGTCTTAACAAAGTGATTATTTGGGATAGAGCAAGCGGTAATGTTCTTTTTACATTAGAAGGCCATGAGAATAGCGTTTCTGCTTTGTCTATTAGCAATGATTCAAAGTATATTGCATCAGGATCGTATGATCAAACAATAAAACTCTGGGATCTGAGCAATGGTAAATTGATACGAACGCTCAAGGGGCAATCGTATGTTCCATATTCTATTGCATTCAGCCATGATGGGAGATTTATAATTTCTTCAGGTACTAAGACCATAGAAATCTGGGACTTCAAGAGCGGTAAGCTTATACACTCATTTCTTGAGGATGATGTCATAAGTTCAGTTTGTTTTAATCCGAATGGCAAAAATTTTATTTCAGGTTCAATGAATGGGGAAATAAAAATCTGGGACTTTACTGATGATTATCCCCATATCATTGTCAGCAATTCTACTTCCAAAATCATTTCGCTTTCATTCAGTCAGGACGGAAGAAATTTTATATCTGGTTCTGCAGAAGGTGACATAGTTATTTGGGAAACAGAAAGCGGTGAAAAAGTTCAAATATTTCCAAAATTACCAAATCTGCTTTCGGTTACTTATAGCAGAGAGGGAAATTTTATCTTTGCAGGTACTTCAACTGGTGTACTGCAGTTTTGGGATTCAAGAAATTATCAATCTTTATTCAAAATTAATTTGTTGAGTAATGACAACTGGGTTTCTATCGCCTCTAATGGCCGTTTTGACGGAACGCAGGAAGGGTTCAAGCAGCTCCACTATGTACAGGGAATGGATGTGCTGCCGCTTGAATCATTCTTTAATGAGTTTTATACCCCCGGGCTTGTGCAGCAGGTTATGGCATCGGGAACAGTGCCTGAGCTCAAGGGAAATATTGATTTAACAAAGGCCGTCAAACTGCCGCCTTCAGCAGTAATAGTATCACCAAAGACCGGTGACAGAATAAAATCAGGCAAGACCCTCATTGATGTTGCAATTTCTGACCATGGTGGCGGAATAGGAAAAGTAAAAATCTTCCTCAACGGAAAATTAGTTGAAGAAGAACAGATAGGCCTTGCGAAAAAGCAGGGCACCCGCATTGACCGTGTATATACAGTGGAACTGCTCGCTGATACCAACCGGATCCGTGCAGTGGCAGACAACCTTGACGGTACAGAATCTGCTCCGTATGAACTGGTACTTCAGGCAGAGGGAACAAAACCTAAAAGCACACTCTATATACTTGCCGCCGGCGTGAACAATTATAAAAACAGCCGCTACAATCTTAGTTTTGCCGTTAACGATATTGATACACTGATAACAGAAATCAGTAAAAAGGGGGAGAAGATTTTCAAGGAGATAGTGGTTGTCCGGCTTACCGATGCAGAAGCAACACGCGGAAGACTGCTTGATTCAGCAGAGGCACTGATAACAAAGGTAAAACCATCTGACGGATTTGTATTCCTCTATTCAGGCCATGGTGTTATGAGCGAAGGGGATAAACCAGATTTCTATATGGTGCTGCATAATGTAACACAGATGTACGGCAGAAATGATTTACTTACACAGGAGGGAGTATCATCGGGGGAACTGAAAGAAATTTCACGGAGGATACGGGCAAACAAGCAGATGATGATTATAGATGCCTGCCAGGCGGGGGGAGCACTGGAGACTTTCGCGCTGAGGGGAGTGACCGAGGAAAAAGCAATACAGAGTCTTGCACGCAACAGCGGAGTCTATGTAATTGCCTCAAGCAGCAGGGATCAGGCGGCAAAGGAACTGCCGAAGTTGGGCATGGGCTTATTCAGTTACGCAGTAAAGGAAGCATTAAACTGCATGGGTGACAAGAACGGAGATAATCTGATAACAATCGCAGAAATTGACAGTTATACAGCAGAACGGGTACCTGAGTTGTGCAAGTTATATAATATCCCGGAGCAGTACCCAATGAGTTGGAAAGTGTAT
>JADLAF010000203.1 GCA_020848375.1 Ignavibacteriaceae bacterium | reverse complement strand
GTGGTTGATATGGGTGATACACTCATCTTTGCCGATGTGAAGTTTGAGAAACACAGCAGCAAAACACTTGTGCTCAGGGTTACTCTTACCGGCGGCGGCAGAACCAAAATGATTCGCCGGATGCTTTCGGTATTTCAATTCAGGATTTTTCAGATCATGCGGATTCAGCTCGGCGGACTTCAGCTTGGCGATCTGCCCCGTGGTGAGGGAAGAATTCTTACCGAAGAGGAGAAGGACAGCGTATTTGCCTGATTAAGCAGTGAACATGAAAACCAGAAGTCTGCGATCAGCCGGTAACGTATGAAATGGAGCAAGCTTAAGCATACGATGGAGGAGTGCTTCGCTGATGAGGTGAAGGGGAGAGTTCATATATATACCACCAAATACACCGCGGGGAGCAATTTTATGGTACGGGGCTGGATAACGATTGATAAAGAGGAGATAGCCAATTTTTCCACGCCGGACAATCACGCCCGCTTCGACCACTCTTCCCCTGATTATATTGAACGGATTCCGGACGGGCAGCGAACTCCCGGGAAGGCAGCAGAAAAAGGGGAGTTCGCCCAGTGGGAGCTTGCTGACTCATGCCTTCAGTATATAAACCAAAGCATTGATGACTCCCTTTCGAGCAACAATCCCGTTATCCGTGCTTTTGCCATGCTTGACCGCAGAACCGGTAAAAGGCGGCTGCTGTCACTTGAGACCGCCGATATGCATCCGCTGGTGAAAAGAATGTATGATCTGAGAATGGAAACAATGGGGAAACCGAAAGGAAAGGTTTCAGATGAAAATTAATCTTATTGAACTTGTTAGCGCGGGAATACTCACTGAGGAAAAAAAGCAGGAGATTGAGCTTTATTATCAGAAACACAGCAAAGATCCGCAGAACAAACTGCTGATTGCATTTTCCATGCTTGGTGCTTTGCTGACCGGACTGGGGATAATTCTGATTATTGCCCATAACTGGGATAATTTCAGCCGCGGAACAAAAACCTTTTTTGCTTTTCTCCCGTTAGTTATTTCACAAGGTATTGCTCTCTGGGTGTTTCTTAAAAAGTATGAGAGCACTACGTGGCGTGAGGGAGCAAGTGTATCATTGTTTTTCAGTGTTGGGGCATGCATAGCGCTGGTAAGCCAGATTTTTCATATTGCAGGTGACCCCGGTCTCTTTGCGCTGGTGTGGATTCTGCTTACACTTCCCGTGATATATATACTCAGATCATCAGCTCTTTCGCTGCTTGAGATTGCGGCTATAACCTGGTATGCTAATGAAACCGGATATGGCTTGTACTCAGCCATGAATGTGCAGTGGTACTGGCTGCTGCTGGCCGGGGTGATTCCGCATTACTACCTGCTTGAAACAAAAGAGAAAGATTCCCTGTTCACTTTTTTCCACGGATGGTTTTTGCCTCTCAGTCTTATTATATCTGTTATAGCTCTTGTCGGGCAGCCAAACGGTACGGCTCTGATGCTGGTTTTTATTTTTATGTTTACTGCCTTCCGGCTTAAATCAGGTCTTCTGAGCAGAGGAAGAAAAGCGGCGAATGGTTTATATACATTGGGCACCGCGGGACTCTTTGTTATTCTTATTTTGCTCAGCTTTGATTTCTGGTGGCTTGAGATAGTGAATGATTATGAAAACAGCAGCGAACTTCTTTACAGAGGTGAAATAATTTATGGTTCGCTTTTTCTTGCCGCTGCGCTCTTTCTTCTTTTCAGAACGCGTAAAACTCTCCCCGGCAAAGGGGAGCAGGCGGCTGATTTTGCATTTCTGATTATTCCGCTTCTCTATCCGGCAGTGCTGGCTGATTACATGATACCGGTAATTGCGGTGAATATTCTTGTGGTTATAGCGGGGATAGGCATTGTAAGGCGCGGGCTTGAAGAAGATAATCTTGGCACGCTCAATTTCGGCCTGATGGTTGTTGCCGCACTCATCATAGCCCGGTTCTTTGATTTTGATCTCAGCTTTTTTACCCGCGGGGTAATGTTCATAATAACGGGTGCAGCATTTTTCGGGGCGAATTACAGTATGATAAAAAGGAGACGCAGAAATGAAGCATAAAAACATCCTGTTTGCGGCTTTACTGCTGATACTATTTGCGCAGGTAATTATTCCGGTAACGCAGATACTCAAATGGAATGATGTTATCTCTGAAGGCAAAATATATCGCTTTCTTGTAACTCCGGTTGACCCTTACGATCCGTTTCGGGGAGCGTATATACAGTTGAATTTCAGGGATAATCATTGGGATATCCTGACCGGAAGAAAAGAACAGAGGACAAAGCGCATCTATGTCTGGCTTGCAACGGACACCGCCGGTTTTGCATCAATAGAGAAAGTTACCTATAAGGAACCTCCGGATACGGTTGATTGTGTTGCCGCGCTGATTGACCAGGAATATACTGATGAAGATAAACGAAAGCAGATCAGGATTAAGTATCCGTTTGATCAGTATTTTCTTTCGGCTGACAAAGCTGAGAAAGCAGAAAAAGTTTACTTTGATGCACTGCGTGATTCAACAAAACAGGTATATGCCCAGGTGCGGGTGAAATCAGGAACGGGTATTCTTGAGAATGTGATGATTGGCGGCGTGCCATTAGAGGGGGAGTGATATATATGGCTTCTTTGCCGATCTCGCGATTTTCCGGCTCCCTTCTCCCTTTCCAGGGAGAAGGGTTGGGGATGAGGGTGTTTGCCGTGCTGGAGAAAATCCTGCTTTGTTTATGTTTGCCGAAATAATGTCACCACTTCGTGGTTTGCCAAAGCTCGCGCAAAGGCACTAAGGTTTCCCGCAGATTAACGCAGAAAAGCCCGCAACAAATTCCGCGAAGATCTGCGTGATTTGCGGGAACTAATTTTTCCTGCAAACCCGCAGTTGTTGTTGTCCTTGGTCAACCTCGCGCAAAGCCGCAAAGGTTTTAACGCAAAGGCAAGCAGTCCGCTGCGGTGGATTGCGCAGAGTAACTATGGGTTAAAAAAAAGCCCATTACCCTCTTTCTGATAATTGTTGAACTTTAAATGCATTTTTATGTAATTTTGTATCATGAAAAGAAAGCAAATAACCGCTCTTGATTTTATCGTTGATAAACTTACAAACTCTATTGAAAACGTTGTAACTGGAGATAGTTTCCCAACCACCGTGTCGGTTGTAACGAAAGGGGATTTCAATCTGATAACTGCTAAAGGGGGCTGGGTTTTTGATTGGGCATCTGAATTTAGGCCACCCGAACGGGAAGTCTTTAAATTGACAATCTCAAATAATCCGGAAATTTTTCAGGGTTTAATGAGTGTTGAGGTAAAACCTGATCATCTTTTTATTCATTTGCTTGAAAGCGCACAATTTAACAAGGGGAGCGGAAAGGTTTATGCTGGGTGCCGGGAAATTTGGTTGCATTTGCAGCAAAGCTTTCATTTCAGAGGGGGCATGAGGGGAATATAGCCTTTATTGCAAAAACAAAGTTAATAAGACACTGCGAAGAAACTCTTGGGGCAAAACATTTTGGTGGACGGTTGATGATTATTGATAGTGTTGCATCACTGATGTTGATTGATAAATATTTTAAGGAGTAAGGAATATGAAAAAGAAGAAAAAAGAATTAGATGTTGATTTCATAGGCGGGCAAGTGCCGTTAACTGATTCAGAAGCAAAAGCTTTGAGTGAATTTTTTCAGAAGAAAAAGGTTCTGAAGAAAAGACCAGTTGGTATGAAAGGGAAAATAAAAAATTCTTCTTCTAAATCTTAATTCACCTCTGTCTTTCGTGCTATGCTGATATTGATTGAAATAAATCAATCCTCTCCGGTCTTCATTATCAGTACAAGTTTTATCCTCGCGCAAAGACGCTAAGACGCAAAGAGGTTTCCCGCAGATTACGCAGAAAAGCCCGCGACGAATTCCGTGAAAATCAGCGTGATCTGCGGGAACCTGTTTTCTTCTAAACCTCGCAGTTGTTGCTGTCCTTAGCTTTGGCCAATCCCACGCTAAGCCGCAAAAAGGTTTTCCCCAAAAAAATCTATGACTAAATTCACATTTCCCCCTTCATAATTCATAATTATTTTTACTATTTTCAACCTTCAATTCATTAAAAACTACGGAGACAACATGCACCTGCGGCTACTCATTGCTGCCCTTGCCCTCTGGTGTACCTTGCTTAATGCTCAGCTTTATCAGGGTCCTGCCAATGGTTCAATCCCCAGCGGTCTGGTGGTGAACACCAATAACTTTACCGAAGGAGGAAATGAAGGAAACTTCCCGGTAAAACCGATGAAAAACCTTTTTGTAAACTCCCAGCTTCCGGATAATCCCCGGATGCCGGCTGCATCCGGCCCCGCCGGGTCAAACTCTACTGAAGATCAGGGTTATAATCCGCGGCTTGGACTTCATCTTACCGGCGACTTTTCATTAACCCGCGATTTTACAGGAATTCCTGATCAGGGCTTTTACATTCCGCCTGATCCACATCTGGCAGTTGGTCCCCAGCATGTTGTAGGGGTGGTAAACAGCCGCTTCCGTATTTTTGACAAGCAGGGTAACATCCTTAAAACCATCGAGGCCTCAAGCTGGTATAACAGCGTGTTGCCTGGCGCTGACCCTTTTGACCCTAAAGTAATTTACGATTCTCACAATAAGAGATGGGTGATGGTCTGGCTTAATGTGGGTACCTCAACCGCTCACTTTCTTATCTCTGTTTCGGATGACTCAATACCAACCGGTGCCTGGCACAACTGGGCTATGTCATCTGCGCTTAATGGTACCACCAACGCAGGCAACTGGGGTGACTATCAGGGAGTCGGGTTTAATAAGGATGGTTTGTTCATAACGGCAAATCAGTTTTCTTTTGCCGGTTCATATAATTATCAGAAATTAAGAATTATTCCCTTTACTGATCTCTATGCAGCCACACCGGGTCAGGTTACCTGGAAAGATATATGGGATATCCGTCATCCGGGCGGAAATGAAGTTGGGTTCGGAATACGTCCGGCCTACTCTTATTCTAACTCATCAGATTTTTATCTTGTTGCGCGTTCTCCTTTTGTAACGGGCACCTACTTTACCGTATATAAAATAACCAACCCGACAACCAATCCGGTTATGACAGCAGTGAACGTTTCAGTGACTGCATACAGCGATCCGGATAACGCAGGTCAGCTCGGCGGCTCAACAGTACTTGAAGCCGGCGGAAGCAATCTGCGCCACGAACCAATTTTCCGTGATAACAAACTTCACTTTGTTCACGCAGTAAGAAGTGGAACGGGCGGTCTCTATTCAGCGGTGCGTTATCTTTCAATTGATGTAACAAACAACACCGTGCTCAGTGATCATGCTCAGGGGCAGGATACCTACTGGCATTTTTATCCTTCACTTGCAGTTGACCCTCAGGGCAACGTAGCGATCACATATACACGCTCAGGCACAACACAATATGCAGGTGCATTTTTTACCTCAAAGCCGGCAGGATTCGCCGGACTGACCGGAAGCAGACAGCTTAAAGCAGGAAACGGTTATTATGTAAAAACCTTCGGCGGTGCAAGAAACCGCTGGGGTGATTATAACGGTGCATCTGTTGATCCTGTTAACGGAAATGTCTGGCTCTTAACTGAATATGTTGCCTCAACAAATACCTGGGGCTCATGGGTTGGTGAACTTGCCTTCTCAGCCACCGCTGCTTTAGTTGCGGTTAATCAGCCAAACGGCGGAGAAGTATGGCCGATATCATCGAACCAGAATATCGTCTGGTCAAGTTCAAATATCACAAATGTTAAACTTGAATATTCAACCAACAACGGAACATCATGGGTTGTTATTGCAGCATCGGTGCCTGCATCACCGGCGCAATATGCATGGAGTGTTCCGAACACACCTTCAACGCAGTGCAAAGTGAGAATCTCTGACGCATCGAATGGTGCAGTAGTTGACGAAAGCAACGGAGTGTTTACCATAGGAGCGCCGCAGGGTTGGCAGTCAGTTACCTCGGGCACCACGGGAGATATATGGTCAATTTCATGGGTTGATGAAAGTGTTGTTTGGCTCTCAGCAGCATCAGGCGATGTAAAGAAGTCAACAGACGGAGGTGAGACCTGGGCAGCAGCCGGATTCGCAGCCGAGGGTGCTTACTCAATCGCGGCAGTTGATGCTCAGACGGCAGTTGTTTCAACCGGTCCATCAAGCGGAAACGGCGCTATATACAGAACCACCAACGGCGGCACCAACTGGACTCAGGTATATACAACATCCGGTGCCTGGTTCAACTTTATTGACCGCCTGCCGAGCGGAGTTCTCTGGGCGCAGAGTGACCCGATCGGAGGCACTTTCCATATTCTTAAATCTACAGATAACGGCGCAACCTGGGCGCTTACGAACAACAGACCTGCTGCACCTGCAACAAATATTTTTGGCGCTAATGATTCTTATTACAGCATTGGTGATACACTCTGGTTTGGTACCGGCGGTCAATCCGGTGCAACACTGGCTAACCGTGTATATAAATCAGTAAACGGCCCTGATGGTCCGTGGACTTTTTCAACTGCATCAGCGCAGTTCACCGGCTCGCTTGCCTTTAAGTCGGGTAACGGAACCGGACTGGTTGGTTTCTGGCAGGTTGAAAATCAGCTTAACCGAAGCACCAACGGAGGGACAAGCTGGTCAACGGTTAGTGCAGCAGTAGGAACAGTACATGGTCTTGAATTTTTACGCGGTACTGATTTTGCCTGGGCTGGTACAACCACCGGTCTTTTTAAATCAACTGATGGCGGTCTTACCTGGGCCGCAGATGAAGTTCCGGCTGGTGCATTTAACTTAAATGTTATCCGCTTTTCACCGAGCACCAATGTGGCGCTCGCGGGCGGAAGCGGCGGACTTCTCCTCCGCAGAACAGGAAGTCCTGTTATTCCTGTTGAGCTTACTTCATTCACCGCGTCAGTAGTTGAGGATAAAGTTGTTCTTAACTGGTCCACAGCAACTGAGTTCAATAACCGCGGATTTGAAGTGCAGAAGAGCATCAATGGTTCCTGGTCACCGATCGGATATATATCAGGCAACGGTACAACCACCGAAATAAGCAGCTACTCGTATATTGACAGTTACAGAGGTTCTAACTTCAGCGGAGAGGTTTCGTACCGCCTGAAGCAGACCGACTACGACGGCCGATATGCATATTCTCCTGTTACATCACTCACTATTGATTTCTCAGTAAGTGAGTTCGCATTGTATCAGAATCATCCGAATCCGTTTAACCCGGCAACGGTTATCTCATTTGGTCTTCCTGTAGCATCAAATATATCACTCAGGATATATGATCAGCTTGGTGCCGAAGTTGCAACCGTGGCTGAAGGCACTTATGAAGCCGGAAAACATGAAATCACTTTTGATGGCAGCAATCTTTCGAGCGGAGTTTATTTCTATAAGCTGCAGAGCGGAAGTTTTGTTCAGGTTAAAAAGATGATGATGCTTAAATAAGTATGAATTGTGAATTGTGAATTACACTTCATGTACTAAATAATTCTGCATCAGTAATAGTATTCCCCTTCTTTTGCGTGAGTGAGAGAAGGGGATTTTTTAATTTCGTGGGGAAGATTTTAACGCAGAGTGGAGCAGAGTTAACGCGAAGGGCGCAGAGTAAATTTGCGATGTGGGAATAATAATTGAGCAGGTCAACAATCTCGCGCAAAGGCGCAAAGAAGAAGTGTGAAGCAATTCATATTTCATACTTCAAAATTCATACTTCCTACGACATTATGTCTTTTCTGATGGCAAACACATCCTCGTTTTCATTGCGCTGCCAGGAGGCCTCAGAGGAAAGTTCGGTAATCAGTAGAAGGCCGTAATGCTCGGGGACTTCAAACTCACCCTGGTCACGCTGCGGGTTTGTACGGCGAGAGAGCGATACACTATATGGTGACTCAACATGGCAGACAACTTCATTTACATTGTCCTGATAAACAATATGGCTGCTGCCAATTATGTCAGGACTGTAGGGCGGCGGAATCAGAACTTCCTTCTCTCTGCTGAGTGTGTCGCGGTCAACCGGTTTGATATAGAATCCGTTTCCGGTTGTTATGGTTTTTACATAAAAATGAAACGGATGAAGCTCAAAAAGAAATTTTACGATATTGCTGCGGGAGTGTTTCACGCAGTTTGAAAAGAGCTCGTAGATAAGCACCTGAATTTCGTGGATAACTTTTTCCATCTCCTGCGGATTCGGGTGGTCGTAGTGATGCTGAACCAGCGCGCGGGCAGAGTCACTGATGAAGTGTATATACTTCATTTCCCCGGGGAGTGTTATAATAATCTTATTGTTCACTGTGCGGTTGTTGGTTATGAAGTGATACACCGCGCGGTTAACTGAGCTGTAGATCTGAAATACACCATCCAGCCGCAGCATTTTAAGAAGAGAGCGGATATTTTTGTTAAGGCAGGCAAGTTTTACAAACCCCTCAGTACCGGAAAGCTGCTTCCGCGCGGTAACCAGCCCCGCTATAAATGAGCTGTCAGCAAATTCAACATCACTGAAATCTATTACAATTTTTGCCGAAGCATTCTGACGGATGAGCTCCATCAGTCCGTTTAAGAAATCAGCCGTGTGCTCGTTAGTAGCACGGGGTATTTGGAGCTTCAGGACGTAAACGCCTGAGATTTCAGTGATTGTAGTTATCATCCTGGACGGGGATAAGTAGATAAATAATTACTTGAGTAGCAGTGGGCAAAATAGTGAATTATATCCGAACTGAGAAACCGGAGACGGAGGAGTTTGCCATGCGCGCAGGGAACAGTATGACAGGGTAAGGGAAGCTGCAAAAAATAGCTGCTTGTATTCTATTGCTGAAGGTTTTAATTTTACCTATTATTGGTAATGAATTTTATGAAAAAACTGTTAATCCACCTTTTTCTGGTGATTTTCCTGTTTTTACAGGGATGCGGCGGTACGTTCAACAACAGCGTAACTGTTAAGAATTCCGCCACAAATAACGTCTATCTGAACATCTTCGGTAAACTGCTGACGCTCACCCCGGGGCAGACTCAGGTTATCAAAAATGTGCAAAAAGGGGACTATGCTTACGAAACTTCTTTTGACGTTCCCTCCGGTGTAAGCGGCTCCTCGGCCGAGGGTTCAGCTAACGGTTTGCTTTCAATAGGGCCTTCTACCAAAGTCACCATTTTTTATACAAGCCGGCTACAGACTCAGCAGGGAGGCGGAGCATCGGGGGGGCAGGCAAACTACATCCTGATTGTTACCATATCCAGTTCAGATAAATCAGAGGGGGAATCCACCTCTCCCTGAGAGAGAAAGCAGGTTTTCCTGCAAATCCGCCAAAAGCAAAAGAGTTCGGAGCCGCTTTGCTTCGGTTCCGGTAATTGATAAACCACAAATTCCAAAAAAATGATGCCAACCCAATCGCTCCGTGCCGCTCAGACAGCAGTACTGCTGTTTATCATGTTATTTTCCACTTCATATTCACAAAAAAAGGAGACGGACCTGATTAACCCCCCGGCTGCTAAAAAGATTAAAAAAGAACTGACATCACACGGTCACACCCGCGTTGATAACTATTACTGGCTGAACAAAAGGGAAGACCCTGAGGTAATCAGTTACCTTGAGGCGGAGAATAGATATACCTCTCAGAAGTTGGAGCATACCAGGGGGCTTCAGGAAGCACTGTTTGAGGAGATGAAGGGAAGAATTAAGCAGAATGATAAGTCGGTGCCCTACCGGCTACGCGGCTTTATATATTACACCCGCTTCGAGGAAGGGAAGGAATATCCGCTCTACTGCCGCAGAGCACTGCATGAGGGAGCGCCCGAAGTAATTATGCTGGATGTAAATCAGCTTTCTGAGGGGTACAGTTATTATCAGTTAGGGGGTGTTCAGATAAGTCCGGACAACAGCATAGCTGCCTACGGAGTTGATACCCTCAGCCGCAGAATATATAATATAAAGTTTAAGAATTTGAAAACCGGTGAACATTATACACATGAAATCCCGAACACGACCGGCTCAGTTGCCTGGGCTGATGACAATAAAACTGTGTATTATACCGTCAAGGACAGCACCCTCAGACCGTACCGTATATACCGTCACCGGCTCGGGGAAGATGCTTCAAAAGATGTTCTTATGTATGAGGAAAGTGACCCGACATTTAACTCCTGGGTCTATCGTGCTGCATCAGGGAAGTTTATTATTATTGCTTCGGCCAGCACTATGTCTAATGAATACAGAATACTTCCGGTTGACCTGCCGGATGGCGGCTTTAAGGTTTTTGAACCCCGGCAGAGAGGGCATGAATATTCTATCGCGAGTGTAGGAAATAAGTTTTATATTATCACGAATCTTGAAGCAAAAAATTTCCGGCTAATGGAAACCTCTGCTGATAAAACAGAGAAGCAGAACTGGAAAGAAAAAGTCGCCCATCGCAGCGATGTGTTTCTTGAAGGGATGACTCCGTTTGATGACTATCTTGTTCTTGAGGAAAGAAAGAACGGACTGATAGGAATCCGGGTGATGAATCTGAAAGAGAACAAAGAACATTATATAAATTTCGGAGAGGAAACCTACACTGCCTGGAGCTCGACCAACCCGGAACCGCAGAGTGATCTTTTCCGTTACGGATATTCCTCCCTGACAACACCGTCCTCGGTATATGATTATAATATGAAGACCGGAGAAAAAACACTGCTTAAGCAGGATGAGGTTCCGGGCGGTTTTTCATCAGAGAACTACCACGCTGAACGTATATATGCCAAAGCAAAGGACGGAAAAGCTATTCCGGTTTCACTGGTCTATCGCAAAGGAACAAAGAAAGACGGAAGTGCGCCTCTGTTGCTTTATGGATATGGTTCTTATGGCATAAGCACCGACCCTTATTTTAATGCCGCACGGCTTAGTCTGCTTGACCGGGGTTTTATATACGCAATCGCCCACATACGCGGTGGACAGGAGCTTGGGCGCGAATGGTACGAAGACGGAAAGCTGCTTAAGAAAATTAATACCTTTACTGATTTTATTGCATGCGGTGAATATCTGATACAGGAAAAATATACTTCAAAAGGAAAAATGTTTGCCTCCGGCGGAAGCGCGGGGGGTCTGCTTATGGGTGCTGTTCTTAATATGGCGCCGGAGCTTTTCCACGGTGTTATTGCAGCCGTTCCTTTTGTGGATGTGGTTACCACCATGCTTGATGCTTCGATACCCCTTACAACCGGAGAGTATGATGAATGGGGAAATCCGGAAGTGAAAGAGTATTATGATTATATGCTTTCTTACTCTCCGTATGATAATGTTGAGAAAAAAGCATATCCAAATCTACTGGTGATTACCGGGCTACATGACTCACAGGTGCAGTACTGGGAGCCGGTCAAGTGGGTTGCAAAACTGCGAGATATGAAAACAGATAACAACCTTCTGCTGCTTGATACCGATATGGAAGCCGGACACTCAGGAACCTCGGGTCGTTTTAAAAGATTCAGAAAAACTGCGCTTGAGTATGCGTTTCTGATTGAACTTGCCGGAGTAAAATAGTCTAAGAATTATTCTATAACGAGTCAAATTCTTTGCAAAAGTGAAAGAAAATTGTAAGTGTTACGATGCTTTGTTTAAGATCGGCATAAGTTTATATGAAGACAGGAATAAACCCGTGGCAATTATTCTGT
>JADLAF010000202.1 GCA_020848375.1 Ignavibacteriaceae bacterium | reverse complement strand
GAGCGACGTATCAGGGCAAGTCACTCATTTTTTCGGCGGGATTTGCGTTGTCAGGCAAATATGGTGATTCGGTTTTTGCAAACGGGGTTAACAGTTCCTCCCGCGTTACCGACTATGTACGCGGTATGGCCGGGGCGGATTCAAATGACAACCGTGCCGGTATATATAAGATTACAAAACAGGATACAGCTTTCGGAACCTCCTGGAAGATGTATAAGTATGCTGTTGAGCTCGGTGCACTGTTTTATGACGGCAACGGCGACGGCATCTACAATCCGGTTGATGTGAACAGCAACGGACAATGGGATGCAAATGAAGACCGTCCTGACTTCCTGGGCGATGTGTTTGCATTTACCGTGTTTAATGATGCGCAGCTCCCTTTCCGTCGGAGATTTACTACCGTGCCGCCGCTCGGTATTGAGGTGCAACAATATATTTACGGCTGGCATATACCATCCTCTTATTATAAAAATCTGCTTTTCATTAATTACCGGTTGGTGAATAAAGGAATTGTTGCGGAGGTAATAGACTCAGCGTATTTCAGCATCTGGTCTGATCCGGATATGGGTTACTATGCAAATGACTTTGTGGGGAGCGATAGTTTGCGTGAGGGAGGGTATGTTTATGAGGGTGAGCCTGATAATGTCTGGGGAGCAGAACCGCCAGCACTGATGATGCGCTTTTTGCAAAAACCTTATTCATACAGCCCGGGCGTAAGTTATACCGATATTAACAGTAACGGACTCTATGACGAAGGAACGGATATACCACTGGATTCCGTTATTTTACATTATGGCCAGTTGAGAGGGAAGAAAACCATACGTGGTGCAGTATATACCCCTCAGAATTCATTCACCCATTATATGAGTTCGCATCCAACCCATGGGGATCCAAATACCTATATGGAACTGCGAAACTATCAGCTCGGTGGAAGAGAAAAGACTGGCACTCCGGTTAATGTGTGTGGCTGGCCTTTTGGGAATGGTCAGTCGCTTCCAGAATGCGCACAAATTAATCCCGCTTATTTTTATTCTGGCTATCCGGAGAATAACACCGGATGGCTGAATACCTTCGGGCATGATCAACGAATTATTGTTTCAGCGGGTCCTTTCCGAATTGAAAAAGACAAACCTGTTGATATAACTGTTGCCTATCTGGTGGGGCAGGGGAACTCAGCCATGGGCTCGGTTGCCGCAATGCGTGAAGTGGCTGATTATGCTCAGTTTATATACAGTTCAAATTATACAAACTTTACAACTGATTATAAAGAAATAGATATTGGTCTGCCGCAACGATTTACTCTTGAGCAGAATTATCCTAATCCGTTTAATCCGGAAACCAATATTCATTACGCACTCACCTTGTCGGGAAACATGAAGCTTGCGGTATATGATATACTCGGACGAGAAGTGAAGGTTCTTGCAAGCGGATACAATGCAGCCGGAGAATATAATATTAAGTTTAATGCAGCGGAGCTCCCCAGCGGTATGTATATATGCCGGCTGAGATCCGAGCAGGAAACTGCAACTATAAAGATGATGTATATCAAGTGAGAACTGAGAATAAATGGGGAGTACGTGCTTTTACAAAAAAACTTTTATCCGCCCTCTCATAACCGATAGGGCGGGATTTTTACCTCGCGCAAAGATGCTAAGGCGCAAAGAATAGCCAAGGAGACTACGTTTTTCCCTACAATACTAATTACTACTTGCTCATTACTAATTATATTGCCATATGGCTGATTCTAAAACCTTTTATACTGATCTTCCTTACATCGAATCGATGGATGAGATCGGGTTGGATGACCGTTTCCGGGAGTTACCGGAGGACTGGGTCATTTTTATTACCGATATCAAGGGCTCAACTAAAGCAATTCAGGAGGGACGATACCGTCAGGTTAATACCATTGGCGCCTCGGTGATTGCGGCGGTTAAAAATAATCTGGGGAGTCTGGAGTTCCCCTTCGTCTTTGGTGGTGATGGCGCAACGCTCATTGTTCACCGCGATTTTCTGGATGATGTTCTCTCAGTGCTCTATGGTCTTAAAGAGCAGTCAGCGCTGGTGTATAAACTGGAGCTGAGAGTGGGGTATATCTATTACTCTGAGTTACTGAAGCGGCGCGCAAAGGTGATGGTTTCAAAAATGAAGTATTCTGATTTCTTTTATCAGGCAGTGTTTAAGGGGGGAGGGCTTGAAGCAGCAGAGACGCTTATCAAATCCGGCAATTATTCCCAGAGCAAAATGGAAACTCCGTTAAAAGCTGACCTGACTGGGCTGGAATGCCGGTGGGAAGATATTAAACCCCCTGCCGGGGATGTGGTAGCCCTTCTGGTGAAATCCGTTTCAAGGACACTTCCGGAATCTGATGTATATATGAGCGTTCTTGCCTTCCTTAAAGAACTTGAAGAAGAGGAAGAAGGATTCCATCCGATCAAAAATGCAAAGCTGAAACTTACCATGAGTATAAAGCGGTTTCTTAACGAAACCAACGCGCGAGTGATGCCGCCGGCCTTTATCCGGAAAACACAGTATCTGGCAAATCTGATTTATGCTGTTGTCATGGGAAAGATATTAATGAGGTTTAAGATATCAACCAGCCAGACGAACTGGGGGGAGTATAAAAAATATCTGGTCATTAATACTGATTACCGCAAGTTTGATGAAATGCTTCGTATGGTCATAAGCATCAATGAGGAAAAGAGAAAACGGCTGGAAAATTTTCTTGAGTCACTTTATCAGCGGGGACATATTGTTTACGGAATGCACATCAGCCAGAAAGCGCTGCTGACCTGTCTGGTTTCGAAATACGAAAAAGACCATATTCACTTTGTTGATGCCGCCGGAGGGGGATACGCTTCCGCGGCAGTGCAGCTCAAAAAACAACTTAAAGAAATTAGAAATTAAGAATTAATACTTGAGGAGCCGAGTACGCGAGAAACAGGGCGCTAAATGTTATACTCCGGCAAACATCCATCTTTTTTGAACCCGCGTAGCGGGTGACCCAATAATAACAAACCAGCAGAGCCCCATCCCTTTTGAACCCGCGTAGTGGGTGACCCCAACGACTATTTTGGCAAGGTTCCGGCAGATTTTCACGGAATTCGATGAATTTATTTGAAAGTAATGAAACACCTCGTTATTCACTGCAGATTATTACTAATCCTCAGAAACTTAGTCTTTCTTAGTTTGCGTGAGTTGCAGATTCAATGAGTCCAATTTCCGTTTCTGAGAGCCCGTAGAGCTTATAAATATGATTGTCGATCAAATTTTCATAATATTCAAGCTTATCCCTAATCAAATCCTGTTCGCTCTGAAGTTGGGAATTTTGTAGGTTCTCTGTCAAGTGTATCAACACATCAACATATTTAATAATTTCGTTCTGCAACCGCATTTCAACAATATTTGATGTATCAATAACTTTGATAGGGAATTTTTTGCAGTTTTGAATAAGAATCTTTTGAAATAGATTTTTCGAAAGGTCGAGATACTTGTGGCTGTGATAAAAATTCATCAGTTTTGAGTTTACAAGTCCCAAAAGATACTTAATGTTCACTAATGTTTCATTCTTGGTGATAATATTAAAAACAGATTGAGTGTTATAGTATTCTAATTCAGTATATCCCGCATATATTCTCAACGGTTTTCCGCTTACAATTTGCCTGACTAAAATTCTTGGTGTCGTAAAAAACCTTTGTTCACGCGGGGCACCTAACCAGCTACCATAGCTAATAAACTCATTTTGGCTCCAATTGACTGAATAGCGTTTAACATCTCCGCCCTCCAATAATGGTTTAAAAGTATCATCCCGCTTAATCTTCGAATGAAATACTCTCTCCTTGATTTGCTTTTGAGAATGTCCTCTGTATTTATCATAAGGTGTAAGCCCGAGTGAGAAGTCACACAATTCTAACAAAGGGATTTTTTCTTGTTCTATCTTCTTTAATAATTCTATTTCTTCGTTGTTGCTGAATATGTCAAAGGCAGATAGGTCATTTATAATCCAATCTCTTGAATTAATAACTTTATGCTCAAAACAATTAGATAGTGATATTTGATTTATTATATCTTTTCGGTTATAAATAATACAATCGGTCAATTCATTCTGCTTTGATATTGTTAAAATCAGAGTCTCAGCTTTAACATTTTGGAAAACATTGTCAGGTAAGCGTACAATCGAGGAAACCGAGTGATTCTCTAAAATGAACTTTCTTAGTCTTTGATAGGTGCTTTGGAATAAAATTGAATTTGGGACTATGTAACCTAAAATCCCATGGAGAGAGAGAATCGATAACCCTTTTTCGACAAAAATTGAATAAAGATTTATCCTATTCTCAGTAGTTGAGAAACATTTGAAGTAATATTTCACCAGTTCTTGCGGATGCCCCTTTAAATCCACCCAAGGCGGGTTTCCGATTACTGCATCGAACCCTCCCTGTGCAGTATAATTAATTTCCGGTTCCAGTACTGAGGTTAATTTTTCTTCCAATTCCTGAGCGTATTCCATTGCCCTTTCGGCGTGTTTTCTTACGTTGACTGCAATGTGTCTCAGTTCGTCTTTCTTGTTTACTACCTTTTTCCGGTTAAAAACATCAGGAAAAGCTTTTTGCCAGTTGAATGGTTTGATTTTCTTTTCCTCACCAAAATCAAGCTCATTCTCATAAAAGTCGGTATCAACAAGACTGTTACCGCTTTTAATATTATTGTCCAGGGTTGGGAGCACTCTTTCATTAAAGAGCCGGAGTTGGGCAGAGATACTTGCCTCCGTCTCTCCTTCAAGGCATTTTAACAATAAACTGAGTTTGGTAACTTCAACCGCGTTAGTATCAATATCAACCCCATAAATATTATTTAGCAGAATTCGTTTTTTCTCTGGAGTTGACAAATTCCCATCTGGCCTAAGAACATCATCTTTTCTGCCTTTACCCGGGTAGGCACCGTGACCGGCGCTATCATAATAACTTTTATGCCAATCCAACAGAAATTGATATGCACCCAATAAAAAACTGCCGCTTCCGCAAGCAGGATCTACTATTTTTATGTCGCTTACCTGCTCGGGTGTTTTTCCTTCAACTAATTTACCGACTGTGTTTTTAACAATATAATCCACTATATATTGTGGAGTATAGTAAACTCCTCCTGCCTTCCGGACTTCTGGTTTTTCTTCTATTTTTACTTTGTGAGCTTTATCTATTACGATTGTCTTGCCAAGAAATTGTTCGTATGCACTGCCAAGAATTTCAACTGATAATACCGAAAACTCATAGGGACTATCCGGATAATAAAGCTCATTTATTATACTTTTAATGACTTTGTTATCAATAGAAATCGTATTACTAATCGTATCTCTCTTAAAGTCAAATAACCCGGAGTTGTATTTTTGATCTGCCTGGTAAAATAGCTTTACGATGTTTTGGTAAAAATCTCCGTTAGTAAGACAATCCTTTATGGCTCCATAGTTTTCAACGCCCCGGTCTTCTGCAATTCTAAGAAAAATTATTCTATCAAGTGTCTGCTGCACTAAAAAATTAATTTCATCCTCGGTTAGCGATTTGTTGTTCTTGCTGATGTTTTGAGCAAGAATTGTCCTCCAACTATCCAAAGAAAACAAGAATTCTTTATCAACAGAAGCGGTACCTTTTTTGTTTGTATCATTTTTTACGAATTTGTCAAAACTTCCTTTCAGGACGCATTCCTTACTGAATGATTCCCAAAGAAATTCAAATTCGGAAAGGTAATCTCTAAAAGTTAAGTACTTTATTCTTGCAACAGATGCTTTGTCGGTGGGGTTTGGCTTCTTGGTGCAATCGTAAATTGCAAACTCTTCAAAATCGGTAATTATGCTGATCGGTAATTTTGCACTCCAGCCGTATCTTCTAATCTGATAAGCAGGATGAATTTCATCCTTAACGACCACGCTTGGCTTCTTTGCTTCAACAAAAAAGAGCTTTTTCCCTCCGGGCAGTCTGAACGAATAGTCAGGGGCTTTGGTCGCACTACCAATTTTTAGTTTATCTTCGTGGATTACCTCGCGGTAGCTTTCGGCGTACCCGTTTTCATTATCAATATCCCAACCCAAGGCCTTAAAGAAGGGGTCAATAAAATCACGGCGGGTTAAGGTTTCGTTGTAGTCGGTTTTCTTGTAGCTGTCAATTTGCTCAGCAAACCTTTCAACCAATAGCGATATTTTATTAAAAGCTGCTTCTTTTTCTGTCATTAGGTGTCCTGAATTCTAATAGAACAAATAGCCGTCCCATCAAACTGTTGAACGAGTAAATTACTGTTTCCCAAAATTATAAAGAATTTTGGGAATAGCCACTTTTTTTCGAATTTCTATGAATTCAAGATCATTTAAGTGCCTCAAGAAACCCCCTTTGAGGTTCCCATAAATCTCATTGATTGGCATCTGAGGCGGTCGCTATTGTCTTAGCCCCCCTTTTCTTCTTTTTTTAATAAGGGAAAGGGTGCTTATCTTTAAGACTAACATTTTTTTTAACTCGGAGATCGAATGAAATTTAACATGATTGCCGTCCTGCTGGTTGCGGGGCTTGGCGTTGTTTCCTGCCAGGATGCAAAAGTTTCCAAAAGTGATTTTAAAACCCAAAAAGACAGCGTTTCTTACGCTATCGGCGCTGATATCGGCAAAAACCTCAAAATGAATGAACTGGATGTTGACCTCAAAATGCTCTACATGGGTATGAAGGATGCAATAGTGGACTCAAACACCGTTCTGACCGAGGATGAAATGCAGGATGTTATGGTGCGCTACCAGACAGAATTAATGGCAAAAAAGGATGAAAAAAACCAGGTGATAGGAAAAACAAATAAAGAAGCCGGCGAGAAATTCCTGGCTGATAACGCAAAAAAAGAAGGAGTGGTAACCCTCCCCAGCGGTCTGCAATATAAGGTAATAACCAAGGGTAACGGAGCATCACCAAAAGCTACCGACAAAGTAACCACCCACTACCGCGGCTCACTGATTGACGGAACCGTGTTTGATGAATCATACCAAAGAGGTGAACCAATTGAGTTCCCGGTAAACGGTGTTATAGCCGGCTGGACCGAAGTGCTTCAGCTTATGAAGGTTGGCGATAAGTGGGAAGTATATATTCCCTCAAACCTCGCTTATGGTGACAGAGGTGCAGGTGCTGCTATCGGGCCGAATGCAACTCTTATTTTTACCATTGAACTGCTAAAAGTAAACTAATTTTTCTCTTTGCAATGAAAAAAATATCTGTTTTTCTCCCTTACAGCGGACAGGAATTCACTAAAGAAACTATAACCAGTCTGCGCAGCTCGGCTCATATTGGCAGCATATATCTGATCACGTCTGACAGCTCGCTCACATTGCCGGTTACCACAACGCTGGTTTCAGGCAAAGGGCTACTTTCATCCGAAACGATGGAACTTGTCGCAAAGCATGCCGCGGATGAATATTTCTTTTTTATCCGTCAGGAAACCAAAATCGAAATGGGGCAGTTTGCGGTTGAACGTTTTCTGCAGTCAGCGGTAATGAGCGGAGCCGGAATGCTTTACTCAGACTACTTTGAACTTAGCGGTGAGGCAAGAAGTGTTCATCCGGTGATTGATTATCAGTACGGAAGTTTGCGTGATGATTTTGATTTCGGTGCATTGCTCCTGTTTCATACTGCATCATTCAGAAGAGCCATTGTTGCCGGGAAAGCAGATTTTACATTTGCAGGACTTTATGATATGCGCCTGCGGCTGAGCGCGGAAAACCTCCCGCTCAGAATAGGCGAGTATCTCTACACCAAAGTTGAAACGGATACTCGCAAGTCAGGTGAAAAGCTTTTTGATTATGTTGATCCGAAAAACCGTGCGTATCAGATTGAAATGGAACAGGCCTGCACGCTGCACCTGAAACGTATAGGCGGATATCTTGAACCGGTATTTAAGCCGGTTGATTTTGCTTCCGGATTCAAATATGAAGCTTCGGTGATTATTCCGGTGAAAAACCGTGTGAAAACCGTTGCGGATGCTGTGAATTCAGTACTTAATCAGAAAGCAGATTTCCCTTTTAATATCATCGTTGTTGATAATTTCTCTGACGACGGAACAACGGAAATCCTGAAAGAGCTTGCAGCAAAAGACAGCCGTCTGATTCATCTCATTCCGGAAAGAAAAGATCTGGGTATTGGCGGATGCTGGAATACTGCCGTGCATCATCCGGAGTGCGGCAGATTTGCCGTGCAGCTTGACAGTGATGACTTATATAAAGATGAAAACACTCTGGCTGTTATTGTTGCTAAGTTTCATGAAGAAAAAGCAGCAATGGTTATCGGAAGTTATCAGATGACCAATTTCAAATTGGAAGAAATTCCTCCCGGAGTTATTGATCATAAGGAATGGACACCTGATAACGGCCGCAACAATGCCCTGCGCATTAACGGACTCGGAGCTCCGCGCGCGTTTTATACGCCGGTATTGCGCGAACTGAATCTTCCTAACACCAGTTACGGTGAAGATTATGCAGCAGCCATTGCCATCAGCCGTGACTATCAGATTGCCCGTATATACGAACCGGTCTATCTCTGCCGCAGATGGGAAGGCAACACTGATGCTTCTCTTACCATTCAGCAGCAGAATGCACATAACTTCTATAAGGATAAAGTGCGCACGTTTGAACTTCTGGCGCGCATCCGGAAGAACAGCGGCCTGATCTGAAGCTCGGTATCTGATATATATTTCTGATGTCCTCTAAACTTTCCTTACTTCAGGAGTTTTTTACCCGGCAGACGGCTGAATGGCTGCTTGCCGGGGATAATTTTGCCGCCCTTAAAAACTGTCTCGTTAAAGAATTCAGTGTAAGAGGCAATACGATAAAAGTTCAGTATAATCCGGGGAGGATTGTTTCTACTGCCGCAAAGGTTGATACAAAAAGTATATCTGAGCGTAAGTGTTTTCTCTGCAGAGAGAACCGCCCTAATGAGCAGCATGATTTACCGTTCGATAGTGAATATGTTGTACTGATAAACCCTTTCCCTATTTTCCCTGAGCATTTTACCATACCCAAAACCGCGCACGTGGATCAGAAGATCAACGGTGAGGTTTCGGCCCTGGTTGATATGACTGTGGAGTTTGGTGATGCTTATTCTATATTTTATAACGGTCCACGCTGCGGAGCTTCAGCACCTGACCATCATCATTTTCAGATGGGAACCGCCGGATTTATGCCGATGGAAAAGGACGTTACAGAGCGTCTGGCCAGTTCTGATGCTGTAAGAGGAGACGGATATTTCATAGATGCTGTTTATGACGGACTGAGGTCATATATACGTTTTGTAATCACCGACACTGCATCGAAAGAATTAGTTGTTAACGAGGTTGAGTCATTCATCTCGTTTTATAAAAAATTCAGTGGGGGGAGTGCTGAGCCGATGATGAATATTGTTTCTTGCAAGGATCGGAAAACAGGGGATATATATGTTCTGATCCTCCTCAGAAGCAAACACCGTCCGGATGTTTATTTCGCTGACGAGCCGGAGCGCTTAGTGATAAGCCCTGCTTCGGTGGATGTCGGGGGCAAGATAATCACTCCTAGGAAAGAAGATTTCGATCGGATTAACGAAGAATTGATTGCCTCAGTCTTTGACGAGGTATTTGTTTCAAAAGAACGGTTGAAAGAAGTTTTTAGTGCCTTTGTGATCCGCACTGTCTCATAACACTTCTCGCCTTAAAAAGTTTTCTAATTGTTTACCCTGTTGCTCATCAGTTCATTGATGAACTGCAGATTTCTGCTGCTGCTGTTTGAAAGCATAATCTTAATAATTGCGGTAAGCGGCACCGCGAGCAGCATTCCCGCGATTCCCCATATATACCCCCACACCAGAACCGAAAGCAGAATTGCTATCGGATTAAGACCCAGATTTTTTCCGACGATTATCGGTTCGAGGACGTTAAAGAAAATCGTCTGAATGAGAATAATTATTGAACCGATAAGCAGAGCATAGCCCGGTGCATCATACTGAATGAGTGCCATAAGCACTGGTAATAAGAGCGAAAAAACAGACCCTATAGTCGGCACAAAGTTAAAGAGCACCGTAAGAATTCCCCACACCAAGGGGAACTCAAGCCCGATCAGCCAGAGAACCAGCCCGGTAGCCACACCTGCGCTCAGGTTTATTGAGACTTTTGTTGTTATATACCGCTGAATCTGCTGAGTGATTTCTTTGAATGTGGCTTCAAGACGTGCTTCATTATAATAACCGCCCTGATGGGTGTCCGATGTCTCTTCCTTTTCAGAAGATTTTTCAGTTACGTAACGCTTTTTAATGGCTGTATATATCGCTTTGTGTCCGCTTACGATGAATGCAAAAAAGAGGATAATGAAGAAGACCATAGTTGCAAGATCCGCGGCAAAGGAAAGAAAATCTTTTGCAATGGTCTTGTAGTCTAGTCGGTCAATCACGCGTTCGAGGTTAAACTTTCTGAAGTAAGGATCTTTAATCCCCAGCGCTACTGAAAACTCTCTTACGATAAGATTTAGTTTATTGTAATACGCGGGAAGATTATCTCCAATCTGAATGAAAGATGTATATAAAATCGTTCCCGCACCGGTAAAGATGACGGTTATAATAATCAGATTAAACGGAATAACCAGAAAAAGGGGTATCTTCTTTCCAGTCAGCCAGTTGTTAAGCGGGGAAAAAAGAAAGAAGAACATATAGGCAACAATAAAGGGGAGGAAGATATGCTGCAGTTCCTGAAGGGTGAGCCCCAGGAACACGATACCGGAGATAATGATAAAAAATTTTACTGCTGAGGCAGTGCTTGGAATGAGTTTCATGCCGGTTTAATTATGCTCTAAAGTTTCTTTTTAATAGTACTGCAAATTTACATTACAGAAATCAGAAACAGGGAAAAATCTGGCAGCATTCCTGTGTCTTTCAATAATTTTCGCTGTACCGGGCAATGGCACGCTGATCTTAAACGGATGCCAGGGCAATGCGGATTACAACGGATCGGAAAACTTTGCGTCTTAATAACTTTACGTAAGATATGGCAGAAAAATGGCCCGCAGATTTCGCAGATGAACGCAGATAAGAGCGCACGAGAGGAATTCCGCGGAAATCAGCG
>JADLAF010000201.1 GCA_020848375.1 Ignavibacteriaceae bacterium | reverse complement strand
GGGAGCAAGAATTGTCAGCTCATTAATTTTTTCCTGAAGATTTTGATATTCCGAGATAATATTTGAAGCACTCAGCGTTGACGCCGGCACATTAAGTGTGGGATTCAGGTTGACAGAGCCGCTATAGACAGGCGAGGCAGAAATATTTAAAGTAAGTAATATTTTTATAGCATTATCGGTGAGTGAAACTTGTGGTTTGTTCAATGAAATCATCCAGTTCACTCCTTGAGTTGTACCAGACCAACTCGTATTCATCGAAGCCCATTGACCGGCGATAAACCTGTTAATACCAGTAGAAGAAATACTGAACGATACAGGAATTGGTAATTCTTGCTCCGATTGGGCGTTTATAAAAACTGTTGGTATTAATATAATCACAAAGAATAATCTGGTAAATTTAGCAACTATTGATCGCATATTTTTTCCTGTTTTTTATTTGATGAATAATCCGTATCGGATAATATATTTTTTCGTTAAGCAGTATTTGGTAATTACTGCATTGCAAAATCTCAATGGTATATTTTATTTGCTTTTTTGTATTCGTTGTTAAATGTTCTTTGTTGAATAATAATTTCATTTTCTTCCCATGGTTAAAACAGCTTTTGTGCCCTGACCCCCTGTTACAATTACAATTTTGCCATCTTTTTGAATTGCCACAATAGCCGGTTCGGTAAGATTGCTGAATTTTAGCTCAAGCCATACCTCGGTGCAGGAGCCGTCAAGTGAGGTCAGGGTAATATCAGTCTGCCCGAAGGGGCTGGCAGGTTCAGAGCATGAGGTAGTGGAGAGGGCAAAAAGCGAGAGTGCTGCCCAAAAGAGTAGTAGATTTAGTATCCTATTTCGTGCCATAGGTCCGCCATAATTAATTGAGTAAAAGATCTCAAATACACGAGCAAAAGTTTTAGCCCGTGGTGTTTATAATTGCCACGGACATAAAAATTCAATCAAGTCAAACTTTTGAAAAACTGCAGGAAATCAGTAATAGAAAGTATATTCCCTTAAGCACCAGACACTTTGCTTCCCAAATGAGGCCTCACCTGAGGAGTAATCAATAAATCAATCGCTGACCTAAAGAAACATAGTAATTTTTGTCAAAAAAAAACAGCATTAAGGGTAATTTTTTATGCACTATCTTTTTTTAGCAAAAGCTCAATATCAGGAACTGATTCAAAAACCTTGTTTTTAGAGCAAAACCAAAGGTTCTTGCTCAATTCTGCATAAAGCAGCTAAAGGACAACAGAGTTAAAGAAAGCCCGGGCTGCAAACCAGGGCTTTCTTTAGTTAAAAGTTAAGAGTGAAAAGTGAAAAATTACAAAGTAAAATTCACAATTCACAATTCACAATTAAAAATTTATCCTTTTATTCTCTTTCCTTTTTCTTCATGGATAAATATCCAGCTTACCACACGGCCGGGTTCAATGGCTTCGTAATTGTTCCAGTAGGACTTCGTGCGGACGTGAAGTGAACTGCTGTCATCATCGCTTATTGCATCAGCTTCTTCCATCAATTCCTTCAGCCGCTTCTTCCAGAGGGACATATTATCTTTGCGCAAATCAACCCATCCGTCGTTGGCCCACATATCAATTATCTTCTGATCCATCGGCAGGAACTCATTTCCTGTCTGAACAGGTATCTTTACATCATTACCGCGAAGCAGGGTTTTTCCGTCAGGGAAAAGCACCGGAATGCCGATTGACACAATTCTGCTGGTTAATTCTTTATCTTCAGAGATGAGCTTAAAACATCCGTCAGAAAGTTTTTTTGCGTCGTATCCGGCAGCGGCCTTCATGGTTCCAGCTATTTTTGAAATCAGATATACCTCATAAAGAAGCTTTGAAAGACGAGGGGGTCCGAGCATCTCAAAAGCTACTGAATCTATACCAGACTCTTTCTCCAGTTCCGCCATTTTATTAACTGCAAAGTGCTGCATATATCCGGCACGGTAGCTCGGATTTAGTGTTGCGTTATCAAGCGCGTTAATAACATCGTGACCGGTATTCCCTCCCTTAATCTCAAAGATGATGTTGTCTGCAATTTCTTCCGGAGTAACAAACTCCATCTGCTTCTGGGCGCTGATTGCTTCAAACTCACCGCGTGAAAAGATGCCGTTTTCACCGGTATCAATAAATACTGACTGCAGCGGTTTACCGCTTGAAGGAATTTTATTCTTCAGGGCAAAGCGGTATTCACTGCCGAGCACCTGTGCCATTTCCGGTTCGATATCCAGGAGCTCAATTTCCTTTCCGCGTTTTCTTACAGGACCAAAAGCTATGCGCTTCCATGCAATTGCGGCAGCAGGTTTAATTTCCTTGGTAATTGCAGTGTCAGGAGTTCTTGCCATCAGGAAGAGAAGCAGTGTATGAGCACCTGCCACGGCTGATTTACTCAGCAGCACGCGTGAGGGTTTTTCTTCACTGTGTGTATAGGGGATATTCAGACCCATTCCGCCCGTTCCGCTGGTGCCTACCTTAAAGTAGATCTGCGTTTTTGCTTTAGCCATGGCGTTATAAAAGATCTGTATATGACGGATAAGCTGCGGCAGATACATAGTGCAGAAAAGTTTTTCAATCTCAGCAGTTAGTTCATCATTCCCCGGTTTTGCCATAAGACGGTTTTTGAGCGTCTTATACGTTGTATATACATCCTGATAGGCGATACCGGTCGCGGTGTTAATGCAGTCAATTATGACATCAGGTTTGTATCTGGTTATCAGTTTATAAAGTGATGAGGACTCCAGAATTTCCGGGGTCAGCTCCTCCATGGTGTCCCGCATTGTGTTTCTTCTCATTATCGGGTCCCTCAGAATCTCTGTCCGGTCAAACTCTTTATACTCCTCCCTGAGGAACACATTTCCCCACCAGGGGATGAAAAAGTTAGCAGGATAGCCAGGGAAGGTCTTTTTAAGATGTGCAACGGCTTCCTGAGCTTCCTCCTTTTTGAGTGAGGTGACTATAATGCGTCCCGGCTGCTCTGGGAGCATTTTCCTTATCACGGAGTTGCCGACCAGACCCCATCCGCCAAGTACAAGAACGGTTTTATTCTTAATATCCATAACGAAACCTGACTTTCCTTACTGTATTCGTATATTTAATTTTAGTTTTCTTTATTCAGAGAAATTAATCCCTGATTCGGTATGCAAAATGAGATTCTCCCGCGATATCTTCGCAAGTACAGGAAAATTGAGCACCCATTAGGCATGGGAAATAACGATCGCTTTGATATTGCAATTATTGTACCAATCAAAAATGAGCATCCCCACTTCCAGGAGACTATCCTTTCCCTCCTGGAGGCCGATTCACCGGGGCTGACAAAGATAGCCGTCATCGGTGTTGTGAACAACTCCACAGAGGATACGGATGATATTAAGGAAAATAACCGGCAGTCACTCCTCTGGCTTAAAACAGTTGCGGAGAAAACCGCACACCGCCGGATGCGGATTACCTGGATTGATGCGGCGCTGCAAAACCCCCTGGACCCGAAAGATGCCGGTGTGGGCCTTGCCCGCAAAATAGGTATGGACGAAGCGCTCACCCGGCTTTCTGACCCCCTCAAAGGGCTGCTGGTCTGTCTGGATGCAGACTGCACCGTGAACAAAGAGTACCTGACTTCCCTTGAGACGGAATACCTCTTCGGTGGTTTTAAGGCCGGTGTTGCCCGCTTTGAACACCGGACTGAGGAACTTGCTGATGACCATCTGAGAGCTATTCTTTCCTACGAATTATATATACGCCTTTACGCGGCGGGAGCCCTTTACGCCGGATCTCATTACTCATATCTGCCGGTTGGATCAACGATAATTACATCAGGGGCTGTATATATGCAGGCAGAGGGGATGAATAAACGGAAAGCCGCTGAGGATTTTTACTTTCTGGAGAAGGTTGCAAAATTCACTCCTGTCAAAATAGTATATGAGGCAGTTGTATATCCCTCAGCACGAATCTCCCGCCGTGTGCCATTCGGAACCGGACCCGCTGTTGATGATATGCTGAAGGGAAAGCGGAATCCTGATATGATCTATAATCCGAAAATTTTCGATTATTTAAGTGACTGGCTAAAAGTGTTTATGACACCAACACTTTTATCTAAGGAGGAATATCTGGAAGCAGCCAAGGGTATCCATCCCGGAGTATATGACTACCTCAGCACTCCGGTCATCTCCCGCGAACTGGGGAATTTTCTTGCTCACTCAAAACCGGGTGAATATCTCACAATAAGAAAGCGAAACTGGTTTGACGCACTCAAGACTCTGCGGATGGTGCATACAATCAGAGATGGCTACCTGCCGGATATACCCATAGATGATGCACTAAAAAAGTTTGCGGTAATGATCGGAGTTATTCATCCGGAACATTCACCTGACAAATCAAAACGTTTACAAAAACAGTTAGAGTGGATAAGAGTAATCAAGCCGTAATGATTTGTGCTGATTCGTGCAATTCGCGGCAATGTCTCTAAAACTCCGACACAATCCCAAAATGGATTTTTCCTTCGGAGAATGAGTCTCCCTTAGCAAGACCATACTCTACGCGGAGCATACCAGCACCGGTTTCAAGATACACCCCTGCACCGTAGCCGGATTTTACTGCTTCATCTGCTGTTATCCGCGAAACAACATTCTGCTCCCTCTTATAGTAAGCGATATCAAAAAAGGGATAAAGAAACGTCCTGCCGCCGGTCAGGAACCGGTATTCAATGTTGGCCATCAGGATACGCTGTGCAAAAAACTGATTCTCCCTGTAGCCGCGCAGATCAGTGTTGCCCCCCAGACGGAAGAAGTCATTGGTCTCAAGATTATCTCCGCTCACTTCCTGATACTTTAGCCGCAGCGCTGCAACCTGACGGCGGAATACTGTCGTATATAAATGCAGGTGAGCAGAGGTTCTCCTCAGCAGAAATGAAGTCTGCTGTCCGGGGGAGATAAACTGAGCCGGTCCGGTAACTTTTTTACCTGACAATCCGAAAGCTGCCTTCATATATATACCGGTTTCCGGAACAATCGGGTCATTCCGTGAATCAAATTCTGCCTCTGCACCATTAGTGAGGTATGAAGAATTATACACGGTAAAACGAGCAACAGAATCACTTATCTGCGGTACAATGCTTTCATATCCGGCTATCCAGCTTAGAGTTACATTTTCATTCAGCATATATTCAGCACTAAAATCATACTTAAGCTGAACGTATGTTGTATCCTGTTTGCGCTGAAAGACTCCTCCGCTCACATTAACAGGATAATCAAACAGCCAGGGCTCAGTATATTTTATTTCAAGCTCCTGTGAATTACGGTCTATTTTCTGCCAGCGCAATCCTGCCATTCTGCCCGAACCGAAGATATTACGGAAAGAAATGGTTAACAGTCCGGTTATATATCCACGCACTTCATTTCCCACCGGGGGCATGTAACCGACTATCCCATCAAAATTATTAAATTGTCTTTCAGTAACTGCAATTGAAAGAACGCCCTCATTTTTTGAATTAAAATAAAATGCAGGGGGCTGTACCGGCTCAAATAACCGGAGACGATTGAGCCGGGGCGGAATCTTTCTGGCAAGTTCATCGCTGTAACTCTCCCCCTCCCCAAGTCGCAGCTCACGGATAATCACATCACGCCCGGTAAGATCATTGCCGGTTATTTCAATCTGCTTAATAATACCCTTTGGTCCGCTGCTTATACCGAGATATACCGAAACTGAGTCTGATTCATAAGTTATTTTTCTGATAAACAGAGCGGAAAAAGGAAATCCCTTTTTCTCTTCTTCCAGCAGCATCTTCCGAATCGCATCTTCAATTACCATACGGTCAAAGGGAGCACCTGCAAGTTCATCATTTAGCTCTGCCAGATCGGGCACGACTGTATCAGTAGCAATAAATTCTTTGATAACGCTTCGTTTACCTGGAGATATATAAAAAAGAAGGGAATAGGAAGCAGAATCAGCGGAATACTCTTTTTTTGAACTAATCTCCTCAATTGAAAAAAAACCAAAATCTTTTAGCAGGTTTAGTATAATTTTTTCTGCTTTTTTATCCGGAAGAGAGTCAGACGCTGTCAGTGAGGGTTTTACGGTAAGCTGCTTTAGAACAGATTCAGGAAGATTTTCATCACCTGAGATTATTATTTCTTTTATAGTCTGCGAACAAAGTGATGAAAAAAGAAAGAATATTAAGAGGATGTTTTTAATGAAAAGTTGCCGCATCATCAATCAGCTTCATTTTTTGACCGACTGGTTCAATAATTACCTGACCGGTTAAAGTTAGCGCTTCGTGCATGGGAACCCGGCAGATATCAATCGTACAGGCATTTGCCGTACCCAGTGCAACCGCCAGCCGGAGCGACTCCTGAAACACCATATCATTATACCAGCCGTATATAATACCCGCAAGAAAAGCATCACCGCTTCCGGTTGCGTCTTTTGCCGCTGCGGGCGGAGGGGTTACCTTAAAATGATAATTAAAGTTTGACGCATAAAAAGGATTTGCTCCGTCTGTAATATATGCCTGCTTAACGCCATAAGAATAAAGCTCTGAAAGAATATGCTTCATCCCCTCCTCGCCAGGGGGGGGTGAATTAAAATGAGGAAGAATTTCATCAGCATTAACATGAACCACTGTGGGTGACTCTTTAAGGCAATTGATTAAATGATTACCATAAGTATCTAAAAAACAGACTTTAGCATATTTTTTTGCAAGCCGAATCCCCTCTCTATATATTTCTGCAGCTTCCTCCGAAGGGACACTACCTGAGAATGACACCAGCTCAACATTAACAATCATCTTTGCGAGTTTGTCTATACAGGCAGCAATGTCTGATGAGGAAAGTGGGATATTGGTACTAAAAGCTGAAGTAATGCTGTGCTCTTCCTGAAGAATTGAAGCAGTTCTGACGGGTGACTTAACCGAAACCGGAGAGAAGGTTAGTTTTTCCTGTTCAAGCACCGAACGAAGAATTTTACCAGTCTCGCCCCCCAGTGGTAAAAATGTTACCGAGTGGGTGGTAAGAGCAGAGAGCTGTCGTGAAATGTTTATTCCTTTTCCCCCGGCTCTCCATAAAAAACCCGCGGCGCGGTTATTGCGACCCTTCTCAAAAGTATCTTTAATATATACCAGCTCAAGAAGCGGATTTGCTGTTACGGTCAGAATCATTTCAGAACACCGGGTACTTTACTGACGGTAGCGGTAGGTATCACCATACAAAGGCGTAGTCAGTCGGTAGTCACCAAAACCGGTATTATCAACAAAGACAAATCTTCGGTTCAGTTCATAATACTCCCAGATTTCATACGGCTTACGGTCATAGTCAAACGGGTGGCGATCAATATTGCTCGGCGCGCCGAGGATAATATATACCATCCCCATATCAGTTCTCCAACCTTCGGTGTAGTGAGTAAAGTTACGGTTTGCATATTCAACCCGGCGGAAGTATTCATTAAAGACCTCATTTTCCTGAGTGTTATCAGTCGGGTCTTTCTTTTTCCACCAGTTCAGAAAACTTTCCAGGCGTTCCTGATAATTCTGACCTTCTTTAATCTCATCAATTTCAGTTGCCGTGGCAATATAGATCATCTGGTCAATTGCTTTATCAAGATTTTTTATCACAAACGGGAGACCCACCAGCAGAGAAACAAACGATTTATTGACCGAGGCAGCCAGATTATACTCATCATCATTAACGGTTACCACCGCATTATAGTCCCCCGCCGTAAAAGCAAGTGAATCAAACTCATAATACATCTGACTGCGGCCTGCGGGAAGCTCCACTTCAAAAATACGGGAATACACTGCCTTTTCGTCAGGTCCGATGATATTATATCTGATAAAAAGTTTTTCCGGCTTCTTTAAGTATATCTCGTAAAATACCGGCAGTGCTTCCAAATCGTTTAAGATGGTTTTTGAGATATTCGGGACAATGGTGCGCCCTACATTTTCAGTTTTTGATGAATTTACAATAAGGATATCACTCACGGCAATGGGGGCATCAAACTTCCTTACAACAAATAACTGCTCTGCCGCATACTCTTTACGGGTGTCCCTGTCCTCAACAACTATTTTTACGAAAACATTCTGCGGGGGGACAACAAAAGACTTCAGACTGACGTTCGCGTTTTTTGAAGATATTGTCTGCTCAAAATTCATCGTTTCAATTTTTTCAGTCCAGACCCGTTCTGCCAGGAGGGTATTCTTATCTTCAGCATAAAAAGAAGCTGTTATGCCATATTCTGCCTTAAACGTTTCACCGTACTTAATAAATTTCACTTTATCAAATGGCATATTAATAAAAAGGTCAACTCTGGTTTTTGCTGAGTCAGAGGCCGAGTAGTTAAGCAGTTCAAAATAAAAATCGGGATTCCTCTGAAAGGTATCATCAGTGGGTTTGTTTTTCTGCTGTGCAGCCGAGGGCACCGAAAGCAGCAATAATAAAAATACTATAAACTTAGTTCTCATCATCTTCATCTTCATGTTCCTTTCAGAGGGATGCAAATAAATCATGTTCATTACAGTCATCTATATGAACCTGATAAAATGATCCCGGAACCAGCTCCTGATTCCTGCTTGTTACCAAAACTTCTCCGTCAACCTCAGGTGCATCGCGGAAACTCCTGCCTATGTAGTAGTCTCCTTCTTTTCCTTCAATCAGCACCTCAAGAGTTTTACCAATAAAGGTATTATTTTTTTCCAGCGATATAGTTTCCTGAAGTTTCATGATTTTGCGTTTCCGCTCATTCTTTTCTCTTTTAGAAACCGGATCACCAAGCGGAAAACCGGTGGTATTTTCCTCAGGAGAATAAGTAAAAACGCCTAACCTGTCAAATTTAATCTCTTCTATGAAAGAAAGCAATTCATTAAAATCTTCTTTAGTTTCGCCGGGGTACCCGGTAATCATGGTTGTGCGCAGGGTAATTTCGGGTACTTTTTCACGGATTTCATTCAGCACCTCGAGCGAACGTCTTTTGCTTATCCCTCTCCTCATTGATTTAAGCACGTTATCAGATATGTGCTGAAGGGGTATATCAATATACTTAACAATTTTTTGATTTGAGACCATCACCTCCAGAACGTCTGAAGGGAAGTGAGACGGGTAAACATACATGAGACGAATCCAGTGAATTCCCGCAACCCCGCTTAGTTCGGTCATCAGTCTGGCCAGCATGCGCTCACCGTAAAGGTCCTTGCCGTAGTCTGAAGTGTCTTGCCCGATGATTACGATTTCGCGCGCTCCGTTTTTTGCCAGAAACTCAGTTTCCTTCACTAATTCCTGAATAGGTTTGGAGCGGTGACCGCCCCTCATAATCGGGATTGCACAAAATGAACAAGGGTTGTCGCACCCCTCAGAAATTTTAAGATATGCTGTGTGGCTCGGTAGTGAAACTGCTCTTTCGCCGAGCAGTTCATACTTCAGTTCACCCCCGAGTTCCTTCATGATCTCAGCGTAGGCCTCAGTGCCAAAATACTGATCAACTTCAGGGATATCCTTCCGCAGATCATCTTTGTATCGTTCTGATAAACAACCTGCTACCAAAACCCGTTTAATTTTTCCTTTTTCCTTAAGCTGCACCGCCTGAAGAATGGTATTGATTGATTCTTCTTTGGCGGCTTCAATAAATCCGCAGGTGTTAATAATAACAGTATCAGCGCGTTCAGGAAGTTCGGTGATGGTAAAATCATTCAGCCGGATCTGATTGATCAGACGTTCAGAGTCAACCGTGTTTTTTGAACAGCCGAGCGTAATAACATGTATTTTATCTTTAACGTACATTCCTCAGACAGCCACAAATAATTTCAGATAGATATATACCATGGGAGAAACAAACAGCATAGAATCAAAACGGTCAAACATTCCGCCGTGTCCGGGTATCAGCGCGGAAGAGTCTTTTACATTTGCATCACGCTTCACAAGAGATTCAATAAGATCGCCCATCTGACCGATAGTGCCTGTGATAACACCCAAAATAATCACATCTCTGATGGAAAGAAAATCAAGCACCCATATATAAGCCAGGCAGTAGGCAAGTATTGCCCCCCCGAATCCAAATACCGCACCTTCCCAGCTTTTTTTGGGACTCACACGTTCCATAAGACGGTGTTTTCCCAGGGTAAGTCCGCCAAAATAGGCAGCGGAGTCACATATCCAGATAGATGCGAACATCGAAAGTATAAGATATCCTCCCTGTTCATATAACGGAAAATATTCCCTTACCTGAAGAAGGGTGAGAGTAAAAAATCCTATATAAAATATGCCAAGCACGGTTGAACCGAGATTCAGAATAGCTGAGCCGTTATTTCTAAACAGTTCTCGCAGCAGTAAAGAAAGTGAAATAAGGAGAACGGCAAGATTAAATTCAGTAAAACTCCAGTACTGATTAATCTGAAGGAAAATTATTGCGGCAAGCCCCATCAGTAACTGCGGATAAGCAGATTTCTTTTCAGCAATTCTTGCAAACTCGTAAAATGCTATAGTGCCTACAACAAGAGTGAAAACCAAAAACGGAATTTTGCCGAATAACACAGTCCAGAGTATTACCGGAATAGCAACTACTGAAACCGCTATCCTTATTGCCGTATTTTTATTAAACGCGCTCATCTTCATCCTCATCCTGAGCAAAAAAGTTACTCAGATACTCCTGAGCGTCTGTGAGCTGAGCAAGCCGCACATAAATTTTTACAACAGAAAGATTGCCCACTACCGGAAAACTGGAATCATTCTGACGGAGAATATATGATTCAATGCCGGCGCCTTCAAGGTTTGCGGCTATCATATCAGCTTCAATCTCGGTTGAGCATTTGGTCAGCAGCGCATAATCATCGTCCCCGCCGCCCTCTCCGGAACTAACGGGAATTTCAGGAATCAGATATTCTCCTTCCACTGCTTTTGAATCAGTACTTTTTATGGTATCATTCATAGATGCGCTGCTTTTGTATGTTTTTTATAATAATACTGAATGGCAAAGACTGTTGCAAGAAACAGGGTGCCGGTGTAAAAGAAATTCTTCTGGGCAGAGACAAGCATTTCAGGTGAAAGAAGACCATCGGGTTGTGTGAGTTCTGACTCACCGTATATAAATACAAAAAGCACTGAAACAAAATTGTTGATAAAATGCAGCACAACCGGTGTGAGCATGGAATCGCTCTTGTAAGCGGCAAATCCCAGAAATAGCCCGATCGCAAACAATCCTATCACTCCGGCCGGGTTCACATGAAAAATGCTGAAAAAGAAAGCTGTTACTACTGCCGCCCAAAAAGGTTTAAAGCGCAGTTCAAAACTTCTCTGTATATATCCTCTGAACATCAATTCCTCCGCTATGGCGGGAACCAGCGCAACCACTGCAACAATAATGATATAATCAACAAATCCGTCTATACGGAAAAAAACTTTATAAGAACCCTCCACCATTTTATTAAGCGTATCAAGTGCTTCTTTGACAAAGCCAAAACCCGGATTATTCATAAAAAAGACTTCAGCGTAGTGTCCCTGCATCAGAAGGAAGTTCTGCATTGCGATGATGAGCATCAGCATCGCCAGGACAAACAAACCGAGCCCCTTAAAGTCGGGCATTCGTATTCTGAGTAGTTCACCCACATTGTCATAAATCATCTTGCTCAGAATCAGGGCAGGCAGAAGCATAAAAAGTATCTGACCGGCTGTCTGCATCAGACGCAGAGCATTTGGATCTGCCTGTTCAAGATTAGCGCCAAATATGGCAACTGTGAGTATTGAAGAAAAAATCTGATAAACAAAAAATCCCGACATAAGCCCGATGAATCCTGCCTTTATAGGAGAAATTGTCGGTTTGAGAAGGGGTTCCGGTTCCTTCGTCTCATCAGTCATATTCAGAAAGGGCTCCTGCTCCCTTTCATTATGACTTTTGGGTTCATTATTCGGCGGAGTGTTACTCTGCTCTTCGCTGTTTTCCTGGTCCTGGTCTTCTTTCATGCCTTTTCGTGGTGCCGGAACTCCTTCATCTGAAGAAGTCCGATATATAAAAAATGGTCATGGAGACCAAAACGCTCCATGACCCTGAAAAATTGTTGTTTACTTTTATTTTTTTGCTTTTAGCGGACCGGCCAATCCCTCATAAGCCGTAAGCTCGGCATCTATAGAGCCGATCACAACCTTTGTTTTAACTTTTACCGGAACCCGCAGCTCATCATCGGTGAGCCAGATAATGATGTTTCCCTCACTTTTAAACAAACCACCCTCCTGCACAAGAGGTTCAACCATGATGCAGTCAAAAGTGCCGGCGGCAACAGATATCCGTTCCTTTCCAAGGTAAACAACATCAAGATCATAAACCTTGTCATTATAAAAGTTTTGCAGATTAAACCTGTCCCCCGGTTTCCGCTTCTCATAGTCAAATGTTCTTGCAAGATAAAAAGCCGAAACAATGTCATTCACATATTTCGGAATCTCAAATTCGCCTTTGCTGGTTCTGGCTTTTTTCTTCCTGTGATCAAAGTAGGCAGAAAAATCCTTTGAGAAATTTCCCTCGCGAATGTGCTGTTCAAACCTCCAGGGGAAAAGTCCGGCTGTATCCAGATAGGTTTCATACCGGTCACGGACTTTATATATCCAGTCAAAACTCGGAATCGAGTTTACCTCGAACATAACATGATAAGCATATCTGCCGGAGATGCGTTTAATTTTCGGGATTTGCATCACGGCAATGCCCGCGGTAACAAATCCGAATTTCACATCAAAGGTCAGCTTTTCACCATCCCTGAATGCCTTATTCTCAAGACGGCGGAATTCCTGCCCTGTGGCATCCGCAAGCAGAACAAACGCAAGCAGATATATCATCAAGAATTTCATTTTCATGTCAGCTCCGGTTTTTCAAAAGTTTTGTCATTATTTCATGAAAGACATATTCAATGTCTATAGTATTCATACAATCAAGTTTTTCACATTGTTCCCTGGTGCAGTTACTGCATTCCAGAGGCGGGGTAAAGACCAGATTTCCGACCGAGTAAGGTCTCCATCTTTTGGGCGAACACACCGTTATTTTAGGGTAAAATCCGGCGGTCGGAATTCCCAGCGATGCAGCTATATGAATCGGCCCGGTTGAATTAGCTATAAACAGCCGGCTCAGCGAGCTCAGGGCTGTTAGTTCAGGAAGACTAAGCCGCCCGGCCAGATTAATTGTCCGGCTATGAACTTCCAATTCAGAACATAAATTTACTTCTTTTTCTGAACCTGTTAAAACAATCCCGTATGAAGTTTTTTCAGCAAAAAGCTTAACCAATACCTTCATTTTAGCCAACGGTAAATCAACCGCAGAGCCGCCGCTGCCAGGATGCACAATGATAAAGGGTTCGGCGACTCCCCCCTTTTTTATTAACTCCTGAACCGAGTTTAACGCCTCTTCATCCGTCTTCACCGCATAGTCAGCGGTCTCTGCAGACAGTGGTTCGGTTATGCCGAGAGGTCTGAGTAAGCTAAAATTATACTCTGCCTCATGTTTTTCAGCGGTCTTCCTGTGTTCAAATATTTTTTTATTAAAAAGGAATGAATACCAGCGGTAACCCGTACCTATTCTGACCGGAATTCCGGCCCTGAACAAAATCATTGCGACCGTAAAATCTGGTGAAACCGCAATTGCTGTATCAAACTTGCGGCTCTTCAGGTTCCGTATATTTGTCTCGGTATCCGGTTTCCCCCCCTTTTCGGCAAGAATGAGAACCTCATCAATATAGGGATGACCATTGAGTAATTCAGCGGTATAAGCTCTGACCAGAAAATTAATTCTGGCCTTTGGGTACCTTTTCCTGACCGCTGCGGCCATAGGAAGTGTCAGAATCAAATCACCAATCCGGTCAGTGCGTATTATCAGGATATTTTCAGGTACCCTCACCGGAATGCACCTTCTGTCTGCAGTGTAAACCTCCAGGGAAGTTCAGCCGCTTTGGTAATGCCAATCCTCCGCGAAGTTTCAATCTTGAAACGTATTTTTTTAACCGGTTCAGCAATCATAATCTCATCCGCCTGCAGATCTATACCGTTTTCATCCTGGCTGATACCAAGCCCCTTACAGATGTTGCCCGGACCAGCGAGCAGCTTTTCCGTTCTAACGTTTTTCCGGTTTCTCTCTGAACGTATATATTCAATTCCGAAAAGAGGGTATATACCTCTGATAAGCACTGCTTCACCGGTTCCCCTTTTACCGGTCACCACATTAGCGCAGTAGTGCATGCCGTAGATAAAATAGACATAAAGAAAACCGCCCGGACCAAACATTACTTTACTTCTTTCAGTTATACCGCGGTAAGAGTGAGATGCCGGCTCATGCTCTTCGTAAGCTTCAGTTTCGGTTATTATTCCGCCCGCATAACCCGTCTGAGCTTTCCTGAGAAACAACTTCCCAAGCAGACGCGGTGCGGCTTTTGAAGCAGGGAGCGAAAATAAGCGCGGAGAAATTTTCCGGAATGATTGGTCAGCGGTCAAGCGGATTTCCGTTTTACCCTGACTTTTTTTTCAGGTCGAAGATTATTGCCTGATAGTAGGAACGCCTCGAAGGGTCTTTTTTTGAAAGATGTTCAAAAACATCAATTGCCTCCTGATAATTACCCTGAGCCATATATATTTTCCCCATTGTTTCAGAATAAATTTTCACACCGCCCGGTTCATCCTTAGCTGGCGGCTGAATTTCTGATGATTCACCGGGTTTAGGCGGCGGAATTTTTGCTTTTGAAATCCGGCTTGCAAGTTCTGAAAGATCCTCATCTTCAAGAAGGTCAAATGTTATCTCATCTTCCGATTTATGTTCAGGTTCTGGTTCTTCAATAAATGTAGCTCTTCTGGTGAGAGTAAACGGACTGCGGTGCCGGCGGATATTTTCTAACTGCTCTCCGTAAAACTCGAGCGTTTTTTCTGAACCAATAAGCATACTCCCTTTTTGAAATGCCTTGAGCGCATTATCATAATCACCCATAAGCGTATATGCTTTACCGAGAATAATGTGTGCGGTTGAGTAGTCGGGATATGCGTCAAGTCCTTTCTCCAGTATTTTTACAGCGCCGTCTATATTATTACGGTCTAACTCAGAGTCAGCTTTTCTGACAAAGAGCGGCGTATCGGGGCTGAAGTCATAGATGAGGTCCACTTTTTCAGTGAACCTCTCTAAAGGCGTCTTAGACACTATTTATACTTTCTTCGCGTAGGCGTGCCGGATTGAGGTATAAGAAATAAATGAGAATCCGATGAAGAACAATAACTGGAACGGAATAGCAGCCAGTTCCAAGAAATAAAGCGATGAACCGATACCAACCAGACAATATGCAGCCATAATAGTTTCAACAATGGTTGAAGTATCAATTTTTGTTGCTGCATATTTATTGCTCTTCCAGGTATCTTTGCTGTTTTCGACCTTGAATTTAGGGGTTCTTACAAATTCACTTTTACGGCTGAGAAGTCCTTCAATAACCGCGCGCGAGTTATTAACCGCCAGCCCCATGCTTCCCGCCATAAAGAGAGGGAAAAGTACAATTCTTTTTCTCCAGTTGGTGTGTATATCCTTCTGTGAGTAAAGATAAAACATAAATGAACTGATGAAAGCAAAGATAAAAAGCGACATGATGGCAAAATATGCTTCATGTGACCCGCTGTTCTTAACATAAATAAGCGGTACGTTCAATATCGCTGAAAGCAGAATAAACGGGAACGCAAGATTATTGGTAAGATGGAAAGTTGACTGCAGCTTAACCCGAAGCGGCTGATCTGATTTCCAAACCAGCGGAAGTATCTTCTTTGCTGTTTCAACCGCGCCCTTTGTCCATCTGAACTGCTGAGCTTTAAGAGCATTTATTTCAGCAGGAAGTTCTGCCGGCGAAGTGATATCCTTTAAGAAGACAAATCTCCATCCGTTAAGCTGAGCGCGGTAGCTCAGGTCAAGATCTTCAGTAAGTGTGTCTGCATGCCAGTTGCCTGCATCTTCGATACATGACTTTCTCCAGATACCCGCAGTGCCGTTAAAATTGATAAAGAATCCGGCTTTATTCCGAACGTTTTGTTCAATAACAAAATGACCGTCAAGTGCGAGCGCCTGAGTTTTTGTTAAAATTGAATAATCTCCGTTAAGGTGCTCCCATCTGGTCTGAACCATACCCACTTTATTGTCATTAAAAAACGGCAGAGTTTTTTTCAGAAAGTCCGGCTGAGGAATAAAGTCTGCATCAAAGATTGCGACATATTCACCCTTGGCGATGGCCATTCCGGCTTTGAGCGCACCAGCTTTAAATCCTTCTCTTGAACCTCTTCTGATATGTTCAATATTAAATCCTTCTGCCTTTTTTGCCTCAACTGCTTTTCGGACAATATCAACCGTTTCATCCGTTGAATCATCAAGCACCTGAATTTCAAGTTTGTCTTTGGGATATTCAATCTTGCAGACGCTGTCAATCAGGCGTTCAACCACATACAGCTCGTTGTACATCGGAAGCTGAATGGTTACAACTGACTCCGGCATGGTTTCGTCAGTGGGGGTATTCTTTACATTTTTGTATTTATTATAATAGTAGATCATAATAAATCCGTGACTGCCGAACACAAAGAGGATCGTCAGTGATATAAAATATGAAATCAGGACAATATCATCCATTTAGAAATTTTTCTCTCTTATGATTTGTATATACATGCATTATCATTACCAGCCGGAAACCGTTTCCAGCAAAATATCGTCAGTAATTTTGTCAAGAGCTGTTTCAATTGCCGAACTCTTACCGGCAACCCCCTCCGCTGAAGCATAATCACCATAATTTGAAAACTGTTTTTCATATATCGTGATTTTCTTTACCAGATCCCGGTACCGCACCTGGACCCCAATGGTAATTCTTCGTGCAGCAACACTTTCACCGGGGTTTACAACCACCGGGGCATCTGAAAATTGCACGATAACACATTCAACCACTGCATCGGCCTGTGTTCTGTCGGTTATGGAAAAACTGTTATCTTCAATGAATTTATTCAGCAGACCTGTGGAGAAATTATCGCGAAGACCGGGCTCGGCTGAACCACTTTTATCCTCCGCAAAAGGAACCGCGACCGACTTAAGATGCGGGGGAACTGATGCACCTGTGAAAGAATAAGGACATCCGGCACAACCTGCAAAAATAACTAAAAACGGAGCCATTACCAACATCACAAACCGGTACCATTTGGCGCGTAACCCTTTGATTTTCAAGCTGTCCATAACTCCTCATCAATGTGATATTCTTCAATTTTTCTGTATAACGTGCGTGGGCTGATATTGAGCAGCTTAGCCGCCTTTCGTTTATTGCCACCGCTGGTTCTCAGGGCTGTCACAATGGCATCCCTTTCGGCTTCCTGTATGGTGATTACCCCTCCGCCATTTCTGCTCTGCTGAACCGCCTCATGCTTCTGATTCCGCATCTCCTCAAGCAGCCGCTGAATTTCCAGGATATCCCTTTTTATTTCAAAGAGAGCCCTGAGAAGGAAATCCCGCTCCATTTCTTCCGAAGTCTTTCCTGTAGATACCGGGAGAAAACGTGAATCCTGTTTCTTTTCTAGCTTGATCAGCCCCGCTAAGACCTCCTCAGAGATCAGTGAACTCCTGCTCATAGCCACAGCCGTCCGGACCACACTCCTGAGCTCCCTTACGTTCCCGGGCCAGTTATATTCCATGAAAATCTCCATAACCCTATCTGTAAAGCGGTAGCCATTTACCTTATTGCTTTCCTCATACTCATCAAGGAAGTGTTTTATCAGCAGAGGAATATCGTCTTTCCTCTTCCTCAACGGAGGGAGGTCAATGATAACCGACTTAAGCCGGTAGTAAAAATCCTCACGAAAGCGTTTGTTGGCTACTTCATTTTCAAGATTTTTATTAGTTGCTGCAATAATACGAATATCGGTCTTAGAAACCGTATCAGCACCAACCGGCATAAATTCCCTGGTCTCTATTGCCCTGAGCAGTTTTACCTGCATCAGCAGCGGCATATCCGCAATTTCATCAAGGAAAAGTGTTCCACCGTTTGCCATCTCAAAGTAACCCTTACGGTTTTCAGAAGCGTTCGTAAAAGAGCCCTTCTTATGACCAAACAGCTCACTTTCAAATATTCCCTCAGGAATTGCCGCACAATTTATGCTGACGATCTGGTGATTTCTCCGGAAACTCTGATGGTGAATAGCGCGCGCAACTACCTCCTTCCCCGACCCACTTTCACCGTGAATGAGCACGGATATATCAGACGGAGCCACCTGAGCAATAATTGAACGAACGGCCTGAATTTCCTTTGAAACTCCTATCAGCCCGAAATCAGACATAACTGTTCTTCCCTTTCTCAGATTCAGCGAGGGTTTTTAAATCAATCCTCATCCCCTCGAAAGCAAGTGTGATGCTGCTTACGGGATTCTTATCAGCAAGCGAAACCAGACTAAAGCCCTGATCAACAGAGTAATGCGTCATTACGATCGTGGCCGATTCATATTTCTTTGCGAGCCCGCGGATGGCTGCCTCGGATACATGAGAACATTCGGTAATATATATATCCGGCTGCTCATCGGTCAGATAAAGATCTTCTTCGCTGCCAATGTCCCCGGTGTAATAAACCTTTACTCCGCAGCATGAAAAAAGAAAACTGCCGGAAAAAAATCCTGCTTTGCCTGATGTATCATATCTCCGGTATTTCTCAAGATGGCTGTTTGCAAAAGCAGAAACTAAAAGTCCCTCATCCGGTGAAAAAGTGCTTCCGGCAGTGAAAGATATATATTCCATGATAAAGTTCATCCGTTCATCAAACAGATATGAACTATGCAAATAATCTTTAAGCAGTTCAAGATCACTCTCGTGGGCGAAAATCGTAAACGGAACTGTTCTTCTGATAAGATTCAACTGAGTTAAAAGAGAAGGAAGCCCTGACCAGTGATCAGCATGACGGTGAGTAATAAGCACACCGTTTAGCATACCAATGTGAATCCCTGACTCAAGTACCGCCTTTGAAATGCCGTCTCCCGCGTCAACAAGAAGAAAGTAATCATTATGATTAATAATAAATGAGGAATGGAACCGTTTTGGCTCAGCCATCGCGGAGGAAGTTCCGGTAAAAATAATTTGTCCGGTCATCTGTTCGCTTTCACCACTTTTGATTCTGTTTTTGTTTCCGATTCAACCCGCTTTTTAATATTCAGGGCCTCCACTTCTGTATCAAACTGCCCAACCAGCACAATATAAAAAAGTGAACCCCCTATTTCTTTCTCTTCAAGAAAAGAATCAAATCCTTTGCCCGCAAGTGCCTTAAGCAGCCGCTCAGCATTCTGACGGTTCAGAAACGCCCCTGCCTGTAGTGAAAAATAAACCTGCTTTGTTTCGGGTTGCTGAACCTCAGGTGCGGAGTCTTCGCTCTCTGCAGTCTCATCTGAATATTCAACTTTATCAATTTGCTTCAGATAAGGGGAGTTTGGATACCGGTTTTTCAGATTGTCGGCGAGCTCTTTAGCGCGGTTATAGGAACCAAGTGCATAGTAGTATGAGTGAAGCCGGAAAAGTGAAGCATCAATATAAGCAAATGAAGGAAAGCGGTTAAGAAGCATTTCGTATTTTATGGCAGCTTTGTCATCCTCTGTCAGAATCGCGTCTATGAATATATATTCAGGGGAATCTTTTGCTGAAGATTTCTGCAGCAGCACCAGCACTGAGTCACTCTGACCAGATTCGATAAGACGAAGACACTGAATAATATCCGGTGACTGCGCTGTGACCAGAACTGAGATGAGGACAAAAGCGAGAAGGGCTTTCAAAAGCTTTTACCTCTTCCGTTAATTGATTACACTGCCTCCGAGCGGACCGGAGTGATACGCTTGTCAACCATCTTAACAAAGTCACCAAACAATGTTGCTGATGTCCCCTTTTTTATTTTTACTTCCACATAATCCCCTTCCCCGATCTCATCCTTACGTGGAATAATAACAATTTTATTTGAATCTGTGCGTCCTGCTAAAAAATCTTCTGACTTACGGCTTGCTCCTTCAATCAGAAGCACCTCAAGTTTACCCACCAACGTTTCATTAATTTCAGCAGAAATCCTCTGCTGCTGCGAAATAATCTCCTGCAGCCGCTTTGATTTAACTTCTTCAGCCACATCATCAACCATACGGAATGCCTTTGTTCCCTCACGAGGGGAATATTTAAACATATAGGCACCGTCATACCGGACTTTATTCATCACATCAAGTGTGGCAAGATGATCTTCCCATGTTTCACCGGGGAAACCGGATATAATATCAGTTGAGAAACTTACACCAGGTATAATCCGGCGGGCTTTTTCCATTAGATCAAGATAGTGCTCAACAGTATAGGTTCTGTTCATCAGATCCAAAATGCGGTTTGAACCTGACTGCACCGGCAGATGTATATATTTACAAAGGTTTTGATGCGCGGCAATTGTATATAAGAGCTTTTCAGACATATCCTGCGGATGTGAGGTAGTAAAGCGTACTCTGATCTTGCGGTCAACTTCTGCAACCGCTGCCAGCAGATCGGCAAAGTCATATTCACCGTCAAGATAGGAGTTCACGTTCTGACCAAGCAGTGTTACTTCCCTGAATCCTCTTTCTGAAAGCAAACGCACTTCAGCAACAATTGAAGAAAGACTTCTGCTGCGCTCACGCCCCCGGGTAAACGGCACCACACAAAAAGTACAGAACTTATCGCATCCGCGCATCACTGAGATATACGCACTCAGTCCGTCTTCGCGGTAGGGTATAATATCATCGTATGTTTCTGTTTTGGAAAGTTTAACACCAATTCCCTTTTCTCCGGCAATGGCAAGACCTATAAACTCAGGTATTCTCCTGTATTCATCTGGTCCTACAACAAGATCAACAACTTTCTTTTCTTCCATCAGGTCTTTACGCAGGCGCTCAGCCATGCAACCAAGCACACCCACCACCAGTCCTGGTTTGCTCTGCTTTAGCGTTTTCATGTTCCCCAGACGACCGTATATACGCTCCTCAGCATTTTCCCGTATGGAACAGGTGTTCATTAGAACAACATCCGCCTCCTGCAGGGAGGGGGCAACCGTATAGCCGTTTTCTCTGAGAATACCAAGTACTACCTCAGTATCCGCAAGGTTCATCTGGCAGCCATAAGTTTCAATAAAAACGCTGTTCTTTTTTTCCATTCAGTTCCGGAACAATTTTCAGTATATGTATAAAAGGTATAAAACGTGTGAAGAGGAGAATAGGAAAGGGCTTTCCTATAACTCCTGATTGGAGATAAAGTATAGCACAACATTGATCAATATCAGAGCAAGAATGCCAAATACCGTCATTGCAGTACGCTCTCTCCTTTTTCTGTCCTGATGTATTTCCCCGCCCATCCCAAACTCATCGTCATCAGATTTAAAATAGCCGAACATTACGTCCTGTTTAATTATTAATAGCTTGTAATACAGCACCTGCCAGGAGGCAAGTTTAAATTTTTACCTTACAAAATTAGGCAATTCCCTGACAAAAATAAACACCATTGCGGTGCCCATGTGTGAAAGAACACATAAAAAGTGGTGATTACCGCCCCAATTGTTAGTCGGCCTCAAAAATTATTTTCTGTGTTCTCAGTGTCCGGGGGAAACGGCTCTTAAGCCCCAACGGAGTAATAGTTGCGGTACCAATTATGATGCCTCCGTACCTGACTGCCACCTGTCCTTTTTCAGCCGAATCTATCCTGACGGTGCCCCCGGCCATATACTCCTTAAGAGCAGTCAGATTATGAATTTCATAAATATGATCCGTTATGGCAGTATTAAATACCTGCGCTGCTATGGAAGAGAGAATAAAATTCCCATATTTGTCTGCCGACCCCAGCTTCATTCCTGCCCGGTTGAACCATGCCTCCGGATGAAACTCAAAGCTGCCGTGAACAAACTGATACTCCCCTGACTTAACAAAATAGGTATATTCTTCCAAGATATGATGAGCGATGCCGAAGTATTTGTGAAGATATTCCAGATCCTTCTGAAATTTCTTAAATCCAGCAGTTTTGAATTGCTCCGGATGATGCCGTCCCGCCTCCTGTACAAACGGAATTTCATCATTTTTAATCAACTTGGCAACAAAAAACCCTTCTGAGCCGACCTCCCAGGGGATAAGGCGACGCGTCAGTTTTAAATCATTATTTTCAGATAAAGCTATACCTTCACCCGAAGGGAGCGGAATTTGAAGAGGAACAATACTGAACGGATACTTTTTAAGAAACTGTTCGAGCACCTGCTCATTTTCTTCAAGCGTCAGGGTGCAGGTTGAGTAAACAAGTTCTCCCCCGGTGCACAACATCTTGGCAGCCGAAACCAGCAAGCGATACTGAATCTCAGCAAGATTTTTAACCGAATCAGTTGTCCACCATTTGTTAATCTCCCCCTTCTTCTGCAGCACACCAAGACCACTGCAGGGGACATCAACCAAAATTTTATCGAACCATGAGTGAAAAACTTTTGAAAGCATCTCCCCTTTTCCGTGCATAACAGCAGTATTCATCAGGTTCATTCTTTCTGTGTTAAACGAAAGCGATTTCACCCGCTCGGCTGCTATATCATTTGCAATAAGGGTCCCGCGGTTGTTCATAAGCGCGGCAAGCTGAGTAGTCTTAGACCCGGGCGCAGCACAAAGATCAAGCACTTTATCCTCCTCTGTCGGATTAAGGACAAGCGGCGGGATCATGGAAGAAAGTGACTGTATATAAAAGTACCCCAGTATATGTTCAATCGTTTTTCCGGCAAGCCCCTCGGTATCAGTAATACTCAGACAATTTGGTATAAGCGGATGCACCTCTGATGAGATGCCATACTGTTTAAGCAGCCGCTCCCGCAAAGCAGAGGTTGAAGTGCGCGCAGGGTTCACCCGTATATACTCAGACGGCTCCTGCATCAGAAACCGGTTATACTTCTCCGTCCACTCCACGCCGAAGGTGTTCTCAAAATAGGCTCGCACCTGTTCACTGAATGGTGTGTAACTACGGTTTAGTATCATATTGCTGAGTTATTCACTTTGCGAAAAAAAATCAGGACCCGCCAAGCACCTTTTCGTAGTACGCTTCATACTGAGGAATGATAATATCTTTTCTGAATTTATCATGAGCTCGCTTGCGTGCCTTATCAGAAAACATTTTATACTTTTTTCCATTCGTCAGAAGGTCAAGCGTATATCTTGCCATCCTGTCTATATCTCCGATTTCAGCAATATATCCCGTCTCATTATGACGGACCAGTTCAGGCAGACCCCCCACACTTGAACTGATTACAGGAACCCCGCAAGCCATCGCCTCAAGCGCTGCAAGACCAAAACTCTCAGACTGAGAGGGAATAAGAAAAAGATCAGCGCAGTTGAGAATCTCAACCAGCCCTTCCTGTTTTCCGAGAAAGACAACCTTGCTCATAACATTAAGTTCACGGGCCAGACGCTCACACTCCGAGCGGTCAGGTCCGTCACCAACCAAAACTAACTTCACCGGTATTTTATCTTCAATCTCTTTCAGCATCCTTATGGTATCAGTCACTCTTTTAACCGGACGGAAGTTTGATGTATGCAAAAGCAGTTTCTCACCATTCGGAGCGAGCTTTTGTTTTAAGCATGAGTCCGCCTGCGGCTTAAACACACTTGTATCAATAAAGTTTGGTATTACTTCAATTTCCTTATTAATCTCATAGTTGGTGATGGTTTTTTCTTTCAGAAATCTTGAAACCGCGGTTACTCCGTCACTTTTTTCAATGCTGAATTTTACCAGATGAATAAACGAAGGTTCAAGCCCCACTAAGGTAATATCAGTACCGTGCAGTGTTGTTATTATTTTTAAATCTTTATGCGGCGCCAGTATTTCTTTGGCTAGATGAGCACTGGTCGCGTGAGGTATGGCATAATGTACATGAAGCAGATCAAGGTTTTCAAATTTGGCAACCTCAACCATCTTGCTGGTCAGAGCCAGACCGTACAGAGGAAATTCGAAAAGCGGGTAGTTCCCCATCTCAACTTCATGGAAATAGATATTGCTCACAAAATTGTGTGAGAGCCGGAAGGGCATGGCATAGCTGATAAAATGAACTTCATGCCCTTTTTCAGCGAGACTTTTACCCAGCTCTGTTGCCACAACACCGCTTCCGCCATAGGTCGGGTAACAGGTTATTCCAATTTTCATAGTAAACTATCTTTCTTTAGTCCGCCTGCTTATCAGGTGTCAGGCGCTTGTCAAGATTCGCAAGCCGTATGCTCAGATGATATATCAGCTCAGAAACTTTTTTAATCTTTTCAAAACTTATCTTATCAGTATCATCTCCCGGCTGATGATAGTCTTCAAGCATATAATCATAGAAGAAGACAACAGGAATTCCCTTCCTGGCATAATGATAGTGATCACTCCGCTCATATATACGGTTCGGATCATCCGGTTCATCAAATTTATAGTTAAACGCAAAATTAACGGTTTTTTTGTTAACTTCTTCCACAATTGTTTTCAATTCGGAGGAAATTTTGGCTGAGCCGACCGAGTAAATTGAATCAGGATGCTCACGCCCGACCATATCTATATTGATCTGGGTAATAATTTTGTCCATACTCCCGAAATTATCGCTAAGATAACTTGCCCCCAGAAGTCCTTTTTCCTCACCTCCGTGAAGCACGATCAGCACTGACCTCCTGAATTTCTTTGCTTTCACTAATGCCCGCGCGACTTCAAGTACGGCAACAACACCTGAACCGTCATCATCGGCTCCGTTATATACCTCGCCGCGAGTCACACCAACATGATCATAATGAGCGCCAATTGCCACAAATTCATCTTTCAGCACAGAATCAATTCCCTCAATATATCCTATGATGTTAGAAGTATATCCTTTTTCCTGAGCTGCTTTTATATCCATTGTTCCGTTCTGACCAAGGTTGAACGAAGGCAGTTTTTCCCCGGCACTGTGCTTTTGTATATACTCTTCCGGACTCAAAGGAGAACCGGCGAGAAGTTTTTTAAGCCCCTCCTCCTTCAGCAAAAAAACACCGCGACCGGGGTTTTTGGTTGACACCTTTGAAGAAAGTGAAATTGCCGGCTTGGAAAGTGATGACCATTCATCTTCAATGCTTTTATCACCGGTAAATATTATCCCTGCGGCACCCTTACCGTAAGCAGTAAATACTTTGGCACTGGAAAACTGCTCTTCAACAGAAGGGTCACTCTCTGGATTTAACGCTTTTGGCACTCCTGAGGCAATTATTACCAGCTTTCCCCTTACATCAATCCCGTCATAGTCGTTCCAGCCCTTGTCAGGTAATTCAAGACCGTAACCAACAAAAACTACCGGAAAGTTTAGAACGGTATCCGAGCGGAACTTACTCCAACTGGCAATTTCTTCGCCAAACTTGATTACTCGTTTATCAGCACCTTCCCCATAATCGATGGCAAAGGTTGACTTGTCACTTATTCTGGTCAGTGTCAGCTCGATGGGCATCCGGTAATCAGGATATTCAGAGAGCGGCTTAACTCCGGATTTTTTTAGCTCTGAAATTATGAAAAGCTGTGAGAGCCGGTCGCCCCTGGTGGCAGCTTCCCGCCCCTCAAACTCATCTGAAGCAAGCACTTCCAGATTCGTTCTGAGGTTGGTAATGCTGATAAGTTCTTTTTCCTGAGCATCCAGAAAAAAGAATGGAATGATCAAAAAGAGAATGATCTGAAATCGTTTGTTCATTTATTGCGACTAATTTTGTAACTATAAAAATAAACCTGTTTTGCCCGGCAGTGTTCTTTTTACGCTGTTATTTTCCTTCAAAGAAACCGTAAAACAGACTTAAGCAACCCGGATTCAAAGACCAGTCGGGTATAAAAATTTGCTCTTTACTGTGTGTAAATTTGACAGCAAATATAGATATTCAGTCCTTAGAATTCTGAAAAATATCCGTCAGGTCAGTAATTTGATGACAAAAATTGTATTCAGTTCCTAAATAAGTTGACCTTTATGAAGTTTTTTCTTGTCGGTCACTCGGTTGTGGATGAAATTATCCGTAAAGACGGCTCACGCCAAAATGAGCTGAAACCAGGCGGTCTCTGGCATACCGTGAACGGAATACTCCCTCTGCTCAGCCATGAGGATCAGATTTTCCCTGTGACCATGGTCTCTGAGGAAAGCATGAGTGTCTATGGCAGGAATTATGAATCCGTAAATCAGAGGTATTTCTTCCGCCAAAATCAGGTTCCAAAGGTCACCCTCACGCTGCTAAATGATCAGGAGCGCCTCGAAGAATACACCAATCTTCAGGAAAAACTTCCTGTGGAAAAAATCCCCTTTGGCGAGGCAGACGGCATCCTCATTAACATGATAACCGGGTTCGATATCAGCGCTGATAACCTGCGTCAGATCAGAGGTAAAACCCGCGGGGTTATTTATATGGACATTCACTCACTCGCGCGCGGAGTGGCTGAAGGTTACAGCCGCCCCCTGGTCCGGATGAAAAACCCGGAAGAATGGCTGAGCCAGGTTGATGTAGTACAGTCAAATGAGGCAGAGTCCCGCATGATATTTGATGAAAATGATGAGCAGAAGCTCGCTTCTCTGGTTCTCGGCTGCGGTCCTGAACTCTTTGTGATTACCAAAGGAAGCAGAGGAGCAAGAGCATATTACCGTCACCGGGGAGAAACAGCATCCGCCTATGTTAAGGGGAGACCAGTTTCCGTTATCACAGAAGTTGGATGCGGTGATGTATTTGGCGCGACTTTCTTTTACTATTATTGCAAAATCAGAGATGTAACTATTTGTCTGGAAAGAGCTGTTAGCCAATCAGGAGAGTTTGTAAGAACCGCGTTCGGGCTTTAGTGATGCCCGTAATAAGGAATCTTCATATTTTTACCTCAGATAATTATCATTTTAGAGAAAAGAGAAGAAAATCTCTTTAACAAAGAGCTATGAAATATAAAACCCCTATAACAATTCTCACGGCCATTATTGTCCTGGTCTCCTTAATCGCTGCATCGTTTGGAATATTTTCCGGTCAGGGTGCTGTGCCCTTCCCCCATCAGACAGTACGGGGAGATACAGTTATGCTATACGGCCAAGGACTCTATGAACACATGTCCGCCGATGTTGCAGTTCAGGGGATTGCACAGGACTATATCACACTTTTCCTTGGAATTCCCCTGCTGCTTTTTGGGCTCATACGGGCGAGAAAGAATTCTCTGCGCGGAAGAATTCTCCTCAGCGGAATAGTGTTATACTTCCTGCTTACCTATCTGTTTTATCTGGCAATGGCAGTGTATAACAAAATGTTTCTGGCGTATATTGTTCTTCTTTCCAGCTCACTCTTCTGTTTTATACTGCTGATACTTTCATTTGATATACACAGCTTTAGAGAGTCTGTTAAAAATGAAAAAGAATATAAAACAGCGGGAATCTTTCTCATCATAAACGCCGGATTAATTGCTCTGCTCTGGCTTGGTGTTGTAGTACCTCCGCTTTTTGACGGTACTATTGTTCCCCGTGAAGTTCAACACTACACAACCTTGATCGTGCAGGGTTTTGACCTCGCCATCTTCCTGCCGCTTGCCGTGGTATCAGGTTTAATAGCGGTAAATAAGGTGCTTTATGGTTACCTTTTTACAACCATTTATATGCTATTCCTTTCTATCCTGATGCTGGCACTGGTTTCTAAAATTCTTTTTATGGCAAGCGCTGGCGCAAATGTAATACCCGTAATCTTCATCATGCCGACTTTAGCAGCCATTGCAATATACTTTAGCTGGCGGCTGCTGGGGAATCTGAGGAGTGGTGACCAGAGGACTGAACGCCCCGAGTAAAACTTATTTAATTTCAACGTTAATCAGCGATCCGCGGTGGCAGACAACATGACAAATGTTTCCCGCTGATCTCGCAAATTTCCACGGAATTTGTCGCAGATTTTATTCATCAATCTATCAGAAATTTCCATCTTAATTATCTGCGTTAATCAGCGAAATCTGCGGGACAAAAGTTTCCCGCTGATCTTGCGGATTTTCACGAAATTCGCAGCAGCCCATACACAAGAATCAAAACAGATTATACTCAATATTCCGGCTATTATAAATGATTTTGTATTCTTCATCTAAATCTCAGAATCAGTATCTTTGGAAATGGATCAAATTGTTTTTAAGACCCGGATACTGATTATCGGGGCAAATGGTTCTCTGGGGCGGAGATGCGCTGAGATTTTTCAGTCCAGACCGGATATTGAACTGATGCTTAGCTCAGCCACAGACAGGGGACTATTTCCGGCTGGTCAATTCATAAAGGCAGATGCCACAAAGCCGGAGGAAGTGAAGAAAATTGTGGCGTCTTTCAGACCAGACCTCATTATTAACGCCTCAGCTTTTACCAATGTTGATTTATGCGAATCTGAAAGGCAAAACGCCTGGTTAGTGAACGTCCGGCTGGTGGAAAACCTGGCAGACGCAGCACGTGTTTTTGACAGTTATATCATTCATATTTCCACCGATTACGTTTTTGACGGAGTGAGGGGCCCCTATTATGAAACAGACAAAACAAATCCTGTTTCTTATTACGGCCGCACCAAACTCGCCAGTGAGAATGCACTCAGAATCAGCGGAGTTCCGTTTACCATACTAAGGACAAATGTACTTTACGGACTTTTCCCCGGAGGAAAATTAGACTTTGTCCGCTGGGTGGTTAATTCAATCCGCAAGGGTGATACCATCCGCATAGTGACCGACCAGATTAACAACCCTACCTTTGTG
>JADLAF010000200.1 GCA_020848375.1 Ignavibacteriaceae bacterium | reverse complement strand
GTTCTTTTTTGGCCTTTTTTACAAGTCAACAAATCCCACAATTTTTTGCCAAAAGTACTCTTCCGACCCCCCTGGTTTGAAGCAACAGTCCTGTCTGCGCGCTGACTTTTTCAGGAAACCCTAATTACTTCCCGGCTAACCATTCAAAAATCTCTTTCGTTTTATTTAAGTATTCCTGTGCTTTTTCTTTTGCGGGTGTCTCAGGAAGATTCTCAGGATACCGCCCCACCAGTTGATAGTACATGAGTGTCGCAAAAAATGCAATTTGCCCGGCATCTAATTCAAAATCTAAAGATCTGCTTAAATATAAGAGATCATGAGTTTTAGGTGCCAGAGAATTGGTGCATCTAACGTAATGGCTCTTAAGTAATTTTTCAATCGAGAGATGACAGAAAAAAAGCCCATATAAAATTTTGCCGTTATCAATTTAAAGAGATGCGGTTTCTAAGGCATCCTTGGCTCCAGAGCGCCAGTAGTCAATCTGCTTTTGTATGTTGAAGCCAGGCATTAATAATTTCTCATTATTGTTTAAGTTTAAGAGCATGATACATTGTACTGCTGATCATTGTCTTAATCTGAAACAAATGGCGTAAGTATGCTATGAAATTCATACTTCATACTTCAAAATTCATAATTATAAAACTATTCCTCTTTCTTGTCCCTGGTCATCAGGTCAAATGTTGCCTGACGGGGGTCTTTGTCTTCGAAAAGGATGTTATATACTTCGTTAGTGATAGGGGTGACGATGTCATATTTCCGGGCGAGTGCACGTGCGGAGCGGCTGGTCTGAACCCCTTCTGCAACAGCGGACATTCCGGCGAGTACTTCTGCTAACTTCATTCCGGCACCAATTTTTTCCCCCACATAACGATTACGGCTGTGACGGCTCATGCAGGTAACTATGAGATCGCCAATACCGCTGAGTCCGGCAAATGTTTCAGGGCGGGAACCCATTGCAATGCCAAGACGTGAAATCTCCGCGATGCCCCTTGTCATAATAGCGGCTTTAGTATTGTCCCCAAACTTCAGTCCGTCAATAATTCCGGCTCCGATTGCAATTACATTCTTGAAAGCCCCGCCGAGCTCAACACCGATGATGTCGGTAGTGTTATATACACGGAAATAAGAATTTGAAAAAGCGCTTTGTATAACGCGCGAGGTTTCTTTATCGCCTGAGGCGGCCACAACGGTTGTTGGTATCTTTACAGAGACTTCCTCAGCATGACTCGGTCCGGAGAGCACCCCCACACAGTTACAGCCGGTTTCATTATATACATCATGAAGCATCTGAGACATGGTCATCAGTGTGCCGTTTTCAATTCCCTTTGCCACGCTGACCAGAATGGTATTTTTTATAAGATGATACGGTATCTGTATCATTACACTGCGGAGAAACTGTGAGGGCACCGCAAGAACAATAAGCTCTTTACCGGTAACTGCTTCAAGCAGGTTGTTTGATATGATCATCTCCTGAGGAAGCTTTACTCCGGGGAGATAATCAGGGTTCAGGCGGGTTTCATCCAATACCTTTGCGTAATCAGTTTTATACTCCCACAGAGTTACCTGGTGACCGTTTTGATGTAAAACAATCGCTAAGGTAGTTCCCCATGCACCTGAACCTAAGACCGCGGCTTTCATTTTGACGAGGACTTTCCTGAAAACGAAATTTTATTTTCCGTGCCTTCTATGAGCCGTCCGATATTTTTCCTGTGCGTGAAGACCACAAAAAGTGAAATTACGATAAGGAAGGGGAGCAGAGTCCAGTATCCTTCAATGTGAGCTCCGAAGATATTCTCCCGGATTATCAGAGTGACCGGGATGCTGAGAGCGCCAATCATTGAACCGAGAGAAACATAACGCGAGACTGAAACGATGATAATAAAAAGTCCTATACCGATAAGAAGATCAACAGTGGTGACGGCCGCCAGGATGCCGATTCCGGTTGCAACACCTTTGCCTCCCTTAAACCCGGCGAATACCGTCCAGACGTGACCAAGCATTGCAGCGCTTCCGGCGATTAGCTGGATCAGGGTGAAATCATCAAACGGGGTTGTGTTGGTGAAGGGAAAGACTTCAATCGGGAGACGGGCAATGAACAGTACTGCAATGGCGCCTTTTAGTGCGTCAAGCAATAGTACCAAAACTCCGTACTTCCATCCGAGAATGCGAAAAACATTAGTGCCCCCCATATTGCCACTGCCATGTTCACGGATATCAATACCTTTTACGTATCGGCTGATAATAATTCCGGTAGGTATGGAACCAATGAGGTATGACAAGACCACGATTACAAGCAAAAGAAACATTCCTTCTGAGCCCTTCTAAAAGGATTAATTAATAGCTGACATTAAAATTAATGAGAGGCAGTATTACAAACAAGCGGAAAAAAGATGCCGGTGAGATGCGGCAAACTTTCCTTTGATTCTGAGGGCAAAACCATCCTTCCATTGTAAGTTTTTATCCGCCTGCATTACTGAGGCGAAGGTTACCGGGTTCATTTTCGGGGTAATTCTGCCTTCCCCCTTTGGGTATCTTTATGGGTTAAAGTATCTTTGATGTTCAGTTTTTATGAGATTTCAACACTTTTGAGCGTCTTATTGCCCGTTTTTTGCGAAAAATTCATCTCTGGTCCTGATGCGGTATAATTTCTGCACTCTGTTTGATTCCAATTATCTGACCCGCGGGCTGGCCATGCATCGTTCCCTTCTGGAAACAGGGGCAGACTTCCACCTCTTCGTCTTCGCCTTTGATGACCGCACGGCAATGATTCTTAAAGAACTTGCCCCGGAGCGGATGACGGTAATCACCCTGGCCGAGTTCGAAGATCAGGAACTGCTGAACGTGAAGCCCGGGCGCACCATTGCGGAGTACTGCTGGACCTCAACATCCTCCACCATACTCTACTGCATCCGCCGGTTCGGGCTGGACCAGTGCACATATCTGGATGCTGATCTCTATTTTTACTCTTCACCGGAGGCGATTTTTGAGGAGCTGGGGGAGAAATCCGTGCTGATAACCGAGCACCGCTATTCGCCACAGTATAACAAGGCACTCAAGAGCGGAAAGTATTGCGTGCAGTTTGTCACCTTCCGGAATAATCAGGAGGGGATGACGGTGCTTGAGTGGTGGCGCGCGCGCTGCATCGAGTGGTGCTATAACCGCTATGAAGACGGCAAGTTCGGCGATCAGTTGTATCTTGAAGACTGGCCGCAGCGCTTTAACGGTGTGCATGAGCTTCAGCACCTCGGCGGGGGACTTGCCGCCTGGAATGTTCAGCAATACACTTTCACAAAATCCGGCAGCGCAATCACCGGAAGGGAAATCACCACCGGAAAAAACTTTCCCGTAATTTTTTACCATTTCCACTATCTCCGCTACTATTCAGGAGACGAGGTTGAACTGGGGAGAAGAACCCTGACGCCTGAAGTGATTGAGATCTTCTACAAACCGTATATACAAAAACTGGATGCTCTGAAGCGGGAGATAAGCGCGCGGTTCCCCGGATTTGACCCGAACGGAGCGCGGCCCCGCCCTTCCGGACTGAAAGAACTTTTAGTAACCCTCTGGCGCAAGGCAGCCGGGGTATATCATATTTATCCATTGAAACATTTTCTCTGATACTGAATGGCCCATATAATTAACCTGACAACACGGAGCGACAAGCGCGGCAACCTGACGGTGATCGAAAAGGAAATCCCTTTTGCCATCAAACGGATATTTTATATATACGGCGTGGATGACTCCGAGCGCGGCGGACACCGGCATAAAGAAACCGTGCAGGCGGCAATCTGCATTCACGGCTCATGTATTGTGTCAAACAATAACGGAAAAGTTAAGGAAGATTTCCTGCTTGACCACCCGAACAAGTGCCTGATCTTAGAGCGCGAAGACTACCATACCATGCACCACTTTACGCCGGATGCGGTGCTGCTGGTTCTTGCTTCAACTCCGTTTGATGCTGCTGACTATATATACGAGCCGTACCATGATTGATTACGAAAATCTCGCGAAACTGAACCGTCCTTTCTTTGATGAAATGAAACAGAGTTTTAACGAAACGCTTGAAGGAGGATGGTATATCCTGGGGGGCAGAGTAAAAAAGTTTGAAGAGGAATACGCCGCGTTTCACGGCATGAAGCACTGCATAGGGGTGAACTCCGGACTTGATGCCATGGTGCTTGCTCTTAAGGCATTTGGTTTTCCGGAGGGCTCGGAAGTGATTGTTCCTTCCAACACCTATATAGCAACCATACTGGCGGTGATGCAGGCGGGGC
>JADLAF010000199.1 GCA_020848375.1 Ignavibacteriaceae bacterium | reverse complement strand
TTCAAATAATTCCTCATTTTCTTATATTTGTTGCTCTGAAAATTTACAATTCGGGCTCATAGCTCAGTTGGTTAGAGCAGCTGACTCATAATCAGCGGGTCGTAGGTTCAAGTCCTTCTGAGCCCACTCATAAACCCCTAATTTACAATAAGTTAGGGGTTTTTTATTTCCCCCTCTACCCCCGTTTTTTAAATCGTACAAGATTTTACATCATTTTTGCACGATTTTAAAAATCACTATATATAACCCCTCTCCTTAAACTCCTACTAAATTCTCATTTCCCCATTCTCAATTCTACATTAATTTATAGATTATCGCTCCCAACAGTGCCGAAACTGGTATGGTAAGTATCCATGCCCAAAGCAAATTTAAGGTTACTTTCCAACGAACCGCTGAAAGCCGTTTAATAGCTCCTGACCCGATAATACATCCAGTGATAGTGTGAGTTGTACTGACTGGAATTCCGGCTAATGCAGTTCCAAAGAGTGTAATAGCACCGGCTGTTTCTGCACTGAACCCCTCAAACGGCCGCAGTTTGGTAATCTTCTGCCCCATGGTTTTTACAATCCTCCATCCGCCTGACATTGTGCCGAGTGCAATAGCGCCATGACATGAAAGTACAACCCAAAGCGGTATTTCATCTGTATTCTGAAGCTGACCTGCAGAGACCAGCGCTAAAAATATTACTCCCATCATCTTCTGAGCATCATTGGCACCATGACCCAGACTATATGCTGCCGAAGAAACTAACTGAAGCCGCCTGAAATATTTATCAACCTTAAATGGTGCCGCGTTTTTACAGATATGCAGAGTAGCGATACTCAGCAGCATTGAAGCAATAATTCCTAATATAGGAGCCAGAAAGATGAAGAGTGTGATGGTCATAATTGAACTCATATATACTGCGGCGAATCCTGCCTTGGCAATTGCGGCACCGGCAAGTCCCCCGACCAGTGTATGGGATGAACTTGATGGAATACCCAGCCACCAGGTGATCAGATTCCAGATGATTGCAGCAATTAATCCCGCAGTGACCATTGACAAATCAACTACATCCTGCAGTATCAGCCCTTTACCTATTGTTGTGGCTACATGAAGACCAAAGGCAACAAACGCGATAAAATTAAAAAAAGCAGCCCAGCCAACCGCAAACCGGGGTGAGAGTACTTTTGTAGAAACCACTGTTGCTATTGAGTTGGCTGCATCATGAAATCCATTAATGAAATCGAATGCAAGTGCCAGGAAAATTACAAAGAAAAGTGTATAGTGTATTTCCAAACAGTCTGGCCGTCTTAACCGTAAATTAGTTCATCAGGAATTTTTTATAAGTATCTGTGTGATCACATTGGCTGCTGACTGACATTTGTCAGCAGCATTCTCCAATATATCTAATATCTCTTTTTTCTTGAATATAGTGAGCGGGTCTGTCTCTGTCTGAAAGAGTTTCTTAAGTTCCCTGCGGTAAACATTGTCTGCCTCATTTTCCAGATCTCTGACGGCTTTACATTCATCAATGTTTTCGTGCCGGTGATTCAGATCTTTTAACACAGTATCAAGCTCTTTTATCTGCATCAGGACGATGTTGGCTAATTCATCTGCACCGTCAACCTTATCAATCACATTATAGGTGTCAACACGTACTGCCGCACCAAAAAGATTATCCCCAATAGCATTGAGCCGCTTCACAAGCGCGAAGATGTCCTCCCTGTCAAACGGGGTGATGAATGTCTTATTAAGACGTTTAATAACTTTTGAAGAGATTTCCTCACAGCGATTCTGAATGGGTTTTAGCTTGAGGTAGATGGCAGGGTCATAGCTCTCTGAGGCAAAAAAATCGAGTGTTATTTTTGCTCCTTGCTGAGTGTAGGAGATGATCTCCTTAAAATCCTCAAAATATTTCTCTTCCTTGGGCAAAAGTGCCTTAAACATATACCCGGAACTCCTTTTTTTCGACGAAGAAATTTACAGATTTAACCAACTCCAAATTCAATAAAAACAAAAAAAGATTGTGATTTGATTAACTTGCATGAGCGGGAGAAAGTATTATATTGTAAAATCTTTTTCGCCTTTATTTGCTTTTACCCCAACAATTTAGCGCTGGTCGTGTGGCGCTCTTTATCAGGAGATGACTTTATGAAGATTTTTCAGTTTCCGTTATTAGCTGCGGTACTGATTCTCATGACGTGCAACGTTCATGCTCAGAACCGCCTGCTTAATTTTCAGGCGCTTCTGAATGATGCCGATGGAAATCCGGTCACCACAGGAAACTATTCAATTTCATTTACATTGTATGACGATGGTTCCGCAGGAAATGCCGTTTGGAGTGAGACTCAGGATGTTTTTATCAAAGATGGGCTTTTCTCAGTGCTTCTCGGAGGAATAACCCCGCTTAATCTTATTTTTGATCAGCCCCTCTGGTTAGGAATAAAGATAGGTGAAGACCCTGAACTTTCCCCCCGCCAATCAATCAGCGCAGTTCCTTTTTCACTAAACAGTTTGCAGGCAAATGATGTTGCTGGCAGAGATATTAATCCCCGCTCAATTCTGATTGGTGGTTCAACCGTAATAAACGAAAACGGTCAGTGGACTGGTGATACCCTTGGTTTAATAGGTCCCCCCGGTCCGGCAGGTCCTCCTGGATTGCAAGGTGATCCGGGACCCCAAGGTCCTCAAGGAATTGAAGGTCAGCAGGGGCCTCCGGGTCAACAAGGTCCACAAGGTAATCCTGGTAATGACGGGCAGCAGGGTCCTCCCGGTGCTCAGGGGCCTCCTGGACAACAGGGTCAAACAGGCCCACAGGGTAATCCTGGTAATGACGGGCAGCAGGGTCCTCCCGGCGCTCAAGGACCTCCTGGACAACAGGGTCAACAAGGTCCACAGGGTAATCCTGGCAACGACGGGCAGCAAGGTCCTCCCGGTTCTCAGGGACCTCCTGGACAACAGGGTCAACAAGGTCCACAGGGTAATCCCGGCAATGATGGGCAGCAAGGCCCTCCCGGTGAACGCGGTCTTCAAGGAAACCCCGGTAACGATGGGCAGCAAGGTCCTCCCGGCGCTCAAGGTCCGCAAGGAAATCAGGGTGATCAGGGTCCACAAGGTGAACGCGGTATAAAAGGTGACGCCGGACCTCAAGGTCAGCAGGGACCTGAAGGCCCTCAGGGGCCGCAAGGACCTCAAGGTCAACAAGGCCCTCAGGGTAATGCCGGCTCAAGTCTTTACACTTGGATTAAATACGCTGACGACTCGCTCGGAACTGATATGAGCGATCAGCCAAGAGGCAAAGCGTATATGGGTGTTGCTTATAATAAACCATCGCCTGAAGAATCGCTTAACCCGATTGATTACGAATGGATTTCTGTTCGTGGTCAGGGGAATACACCTCCTGGCGGAAATAATTTTGCTCTGCCTGTTGGCACCATTACCCTGTTTAGCGGAAAAACTATTCCTGATGGTTGGAAAAGAATTGAACTGACCAATGAATCCGGTGGTAAATTAACTTTCGGTGATCAGCAGGTCTTTTACATCATCAGAGAGGAGTAAACTTAAATGTCCTCGTTAAAACTGAATAGTTTTATTTTAATTTGTCTGCTTTCCAGCAGTCTGCTAACCGGTGGTCAGTCTGACAGCAGCTCAGGAATTAACCTTCGCTGGACCGGATGGCGGACTTTCTTTATGGAAAGCTCATCTTCCGGTTATCAGATAAGAGGAGCAATGGGTGAATTCCTTTCCGGAGTGAGTTCTGGTTCTTCAAACACCATTCTGGTTGGTACCATTAACGGTCTCGGAATTCTGACCGGTTCACTTGAGGATATGGAAGTTCCAAAATCTATGGCTCTTTACCAGAACTTCCCTAACCCGTTTAATCCGGTAACCACTATCAGGTATAGTATTTCTTACCCGGTTTCAGTAAAGCTTAAGATTTATGATATTTTAGGCAACGAGATAAGAACTCTGGTGAATGAATACCAGCAGAGCGGAAATTATTCTGTTCAGTTTCACGGCGCAGCGCTTTCCTCAGGTATTTATATTTACCGGCTGGAGGCGGGTAAGTTTATTTCGGTTAAGAAACTCACGCTGCTTAAATAACATCGGTTAAAGAGCCCGGCATTTACCGGGCTTTTTTTATTTGGGGTTTGCATTCTGATCAGATTTCTCACATCGTTTAGGCGCAGAAGAAAAAGGGTTGTAATGCTTTTTCCCTACTCCCTGCTGAAGTAAAATGCTTAAACAGACCAAAAAGTCTGTTTTTTGACATAGAATTCTGCCTGTAAAGCAAAAATCTTCTTTAATATGGAATTTCCTGATTCAAAGTTTTAGTTATATTTGTCCTCGTAAAATTTACTCAAACTGCAATAAGATGCAGATGTTCGTTTTGACGTCATATTGGCAAAATCCAAACCTGCATGACTGCTGTCACTGAACGGACATTTTTGCTGCCGGTTATTCCATGAGAGATTTTTGTGGCAGAGGCGTTTTATAAAAGGAGTAACATAAAAGCGGATTTAAACCATGATACATAACGAAGAGCTTAACAATCAGTTTTTTGAAAACCTGCTTTCTGGCAGGAAAGATGTGTGCTTCAGAATCTCAGAAGAACTCCTGGCTGAAGACATGAGCATCAAAGAACTTTATGAAACCATCATTAAACCAGCACTTTATAAAATTGGAAGAATGTGGGAGTATAACCAAATCGGTGTAGCTACCGAACATCTCGCGACTGCTATAACTGAGAATATACTTAGCTCTCTTTACACAAGCATCAGAAGTACTTCCAAAATCGGCAATTCAGTTATTCTCACCTGTCTTGAAAACGAATTTCATCAGGTTGGAATTAAAATGGTGCGCGATATTTTCGAAAAAAACGGCTGGGATACTTTCTTCCTCGGTGCTAACACTCCCGCCTCTAACGTTGTTTCTCTTGCTAAGAACATTCAGCCCGATGTATTAGCCGTTTCATTTAGCATCTTTTCTAATCTTGCAGTTCTCGAAAACATGCTTGTAACCTTTGAGAAAGAGCTTGAAGGGCTCCCCATCTTAGTAGGAGGTCAGGGGTTTCTGCACGGTGGTCAGGAAGTGCTCACGAAATATACTAATGTAGTATATCTCCCTGATCTTAATACCCTGGAAGAATTTATCATAACATTTAAAAAGATGACCGTATGACAAAATCAGAAATTATTGCCGAAGCAGGAAGACTAAAAGCTGCATCAGAAAAAAGTGTGATGGAATATGAAGCAAAATCTGCCCATCTGGTTGTGCTCATCAATAAACATCTTGAAGCCAGGACGGATATATATTCTCTCATTGGTCAGGATAATCTTTCGATGATGCGTGATAATCACCTTAACCATACGAAATTTATGACTGCTGTGATGAAGAATTTTAATCCGCAGGTATTAGTTGAAACAATTCTCTGGGTATTGCGCGCATACAAAAGTCATGGTTTCTTCTTGGGCTATTGGGATGTTCAGCTTAATGGCTGGCTTGGAATCCTCACAGCAGAATTGAGCATGGAAGCCGGTGCTGAAATTCTTCCCTTCTACCAATGGATGTTATCATATATACCACATCTTGATAAATTGTCTTCGGAAACTCCCGGAACCGAATGAGAAACTGCCTCCTGTTCTGGAGTAAGGAATTAGAGGAGCTGCTTGGTTCCAGCAGCTCAATCGCTCTGGGTTGGTTTTCTTTCTCCGGCAAGATATATGAGACCAATGAATTTATGAACAAACTCATTGGCGAAAGAGGTACTTCAGCTTTTCTTAATCCGGAATTTTCAACTTTTGCCGGCTCAAAAGAACCGGATGGTCTGATATTTGAAGGATATATTACCTTTAAGTCTTCATCACAACTAAATAGCTCGCTCCTTGCTAAGGTCTATAAAAAAGAAACTCATATTCTGGTAGCAGGCGCAGTAGATGTGGAACTGATGATTAGCCAGAATGCGATGCTTTTTTCTCTCCATCAGGAAGTAACCGATCTGCAAAAGAAACTTATTGATGAAAAAGTCGCACTGCAAAACGCTCTTAAAAAATTAGAGAGTACAAATGAAGAATTGGTTAGTTTGAATAACACCAAAGATAAGTTTTTTTCCATCATCGCGCATGACCTCAGATCACCCTTCCAGGGATTTCTGGGATTAACTGAAATACTTGCAGACAAAGAAAGCAACTTCTCACAGGAAGAATTCAGATTATACTCAGAAACCCTATTCGAAACTGCACAGGGGCTTTATTCATTACTTGAAAATCTCCTTAAATGGTCACAGATTCAAAAAAATATACTGCAAATTGATAAAAAAAGATTTGACGCTGCAGAAGCAGTCAGATATGTCCTGCTCCAGTTAAACCAGGTGGCTCAGGTTAAAGGAATCTCACTTACAGTTCAGGTCCAGGAAGGCATTTTATTGTATGCTGATGAGAATATGATTCAAACAATTATCAGAAATCTCATATCGAATGCGATTAAATTTTCCTGGCGAAACGGTAAAATATCAGTAAACAGCATTATCGAAAATGGCAAATGTGTCATCTCCGTTTCAGATAACGGAGTCGGAATCTCGCCTGAGGATCAGCAGAAACTCTTCAGAATAGATACAAAATTTAATTCAAAAGGGACTGAAGGAGAGGCCAGTACGGGTTTAGGTTTGTTGCTCTGCCGGGAGTTTGCTGAAAAAAATGAAGGAAAACTTTACCTTACCAGTGAAGAAGGAAAAGGGAGTACATTTTCACTTATCCTGCCGGTTGCCCCTGACTAAATGCCTGTTGAGTAACCTAACGCTGTGCTCAGTAGTTTATCTTTCTCGTATATATCATCCCTGAACTGCACTCGCCCCTTTTCGTTAACCCATGAAGTATAGTAATCAATAAAAAGTGCAATCTTCTTTTCAAGTTTTACAGTTGTGGTCTTTTCTTCCTTATTAACCTGTCTGAGCTGTTTGCGGTTCTGATAATATTCTTTGACTATCTCTTTATCCGCAACCTTCACTCCCGTTTCAATCTTCACATAATCCAGATTCCACTGCTGATGGTTCCTCAGAAGATATTCGGCGAGAAGATACGGCTTTTCAACACGTACGCAGCCATGGCTCACTGCACGGTTTGCGTAACCGAAAGGCGGCCGTGTGGGTGTATCATGCAGATAAACACCGAACTTATTTTGAAAAATGAACTTCAGCCGGCCTAAGGCATTATAAGGATCGGGACTCTGTACAAAACTGTAGGGCACATTTTCCGGCGCATAATTTCTCAGATCAACTTCCTCAGGATTAACCTCTTTATTGTCAAGATATACTTTAAACTTCTTTCGCAGAAGATAGGTTGTATCTTTGCGGTATTCGTTATACAATTCCTCTCTGATGATGCTCGGCGGAACCGTCCAGGTCGGATTGAGAATCACGTGCGAAATTTCAGAATAGAGCTGTGGTGTCTCCCAGTCTTCCGGTCTGTACTTAATGTTCCGTGTTTTCTTAAAACGCGCGAGCTGATCAGTGTAGTATTTTGACCGTTTCTTACCGGTGCAGACTTTAATCTCACCTGTCATCATTCCCTCCTTATACATATATACCATAAACGCCGGTATATTAACAAGAAGGTAATCCGCACTGTCCGTATAAGTAGTCCATCGGTAACGCTCAAGTGAAAGATATATCTTTTGCAGATATTCATCGGGTGTAACGTTGAGCCAGTCTATGGTTGATTTACCCGGAATTCCGTCAGCAACAAGTCCCCGTTCCTCCTGAAACTGCGTGAGGGCTTTAACCAGATTTGAATCATAAATTACCTGGCTGTGTATATCAATTCCGGTTGTATCAAAAAAATCAAGCTGATTCAGCCGCTCCGCTATCATCGGAAAATGTGTATCACTATCCCCTGCTTTCATTTTTTTACTGAAGTAAGGTATTTTCTTCCATTTATGCGTTTTCAGTTCCTCATAGTATGGCACTGCCATTCGGAGATTATTATACCTCTCATCTCTGAACTCATTCTGCTCAATATATTCCAATATGTTTTCTGACTGTAGAGGTTCGAGATATACCCGGTTCGCACTGTCAGCCACGGGAATTGCATAGTCACTGGCAAAAATGCTTTTAGGATTTATCCGACCATATTTTAGATGTGAGACATACTTTGTTACACCTGATGCTAAAGAGAGTTCGGCAAGAGCTAATGATTTATGCCTCTGTTCTGCTGAAATACTATCATTCGTAAATGCTGCTGCGATGTAGGATAAAATGTTTTTTATCTTGTATTCTTCCGGCTTCAGACCATGACTACCGGCATTCTGCAATGATGTGATGAGGGAATTAAAAAGCGCAGTGTCATCAAAGCTGAGTAGTAAAACAGGAGTAAAATTCCTTGTCCGGTAAAAAGCCATAAGGGACTCACGTTCGGCCACCGTGACCGAATCATGGAAAACTTCCCCTGCTGATTGCTGGAGAGCCGCCTCTATTTGAATCCTAAAAATATCCTGATCAAAACCCCATTTTTCATCACGAGTCAGGAGACGCTCCGGAGGAGTATTTTCGCAGGAGACTAATAGAAATGATAAAGCAGAGAGAGTCAGAAGAAAAATCCCTGCAAACCCGCCAAAAAATGACCTATATTGTCTTAAAATCGTCATAAATCCTCAATCAATTTACCAAACTTCCCTTAAATCAATTAAGTAATTCGTCATGTTTATGACCAAAATCATCCAACTTACTGGTTAAAATTTGTTGGAAACCACACTTTAAAGGTCGTAACGCGGTTTTGCAGAAATCAACGGCTTCTAAAATGAGATTTAAGCTACTTCGAGTCTAAAATCTCTTGACAAATTGAAAAGAAAACACTAAATTAGCACTCGTCTTTTTTGAGTGCTAACAAATTTACAAATAATAATAAACTAATGGAGAAAAACATGAGTAAACTCAATATCCAGCCCTTGCATGACAGAGTCGTTGTAAAGGCAAAAGAAGCCGAAGAGAAGACCAAAAGCGGTCTTTACCTTCCTGATACTGCAAAAGAAAAGCCAATTGAAGGCACAATCGTTGCAGTTGGTACAGGCAAAACCACTGAGGACGGGAAAGTACTTCCCCTGACCGTAAAAGTGGGCGATAAAGTTCTTTACGGAAAATATAGCGGTACAGAAGTATCAGTTGACGGTGAAGAATATCTGATGATGCGCGAGTCAGACATTTTTGCAATTATAAAGTAATTTTTAACTAAACTGGAGAACAAACAATGGCTTCAAAAATAATAGAATTTGACAGCGATGCACGCTCAGGCCTTAAAAAAGGCGTGGACAAGCTCGCAAATGCAGTAAAAGTAACCCTCGGTCCGAAGGGCAGAAATGTAATCCTCGAAAAGAAATTCGGCGCTCCTACCGTTACTAAAGACGGTGTGTCAGTAGCAAAGGAAATCGAACTGGAAGATCCCGTTGAAAATATGGGCGCTCAGATGGTCCGCGAAGTTGCTTCAAAGACCAGTGATGTTGCCGGTGACGGTACCACCACTGCTACCGTTCTTGCTCAGGCAATCTACAGAGAAGGCCTCAAGAACGTAACCGCAGGTGCTAACCCGATGGACCTCAAAAGAGGTATTGATCTGGCAGTAACCAAGGTTATCGAAAACCTGAAGAAAATGAGCAAAGAAATCAGCGGCAAAGATGAAATCACACATGTTGGTTCTATCTCTGCTAATAACGACAAATCTATTGGCGTTCTTATTTCAGATGCAATGGACAAAGTCGGCAAAGACGGTGTTATCACTGTTGAAGAAAACAAAGGCACCGAGACGGCTCTTGATGTGGTTGAAGGTATGCAATTTGACCGCGGTTACCTCTCCCCTTACTTCGTAACCGATACCCAGACCATGGAAGCAGTTCTCGAAGATCCTTTCATCCTGATTCACGACAAGAAAATCTCTGCTATGAAAGACCTTCTCCCGGTTCTGGAGAAAGTTGTTCAGCAGGGCCGTTCACTGCTCATCATCTCTGAAGAAGTTGAAGGTGAAGCACTTGCAACACTCGTGGTTAACAAACTGAGAGGCACCCTCAAAATTGCTGCTGTTAAAGCTCCTGGCTTTGGTGACAGAAGAAAAGCAATGCTCGAAGATATCGCGGTTCTCACGAACGGAACTGTTATCTCTGAAGAGAGAGGTTTCAAACTCGAAAATGCAACCGTTTCTTATCTCGGTACCGCAAAGAAAGTTGTTATTGACAAAGATAACACTACAATCGTTGAAGGCGCTGGCTCATCTGATGAAATCAAAAAGAGAATCAACGAGATCAAAGCTCAGATTGATAAAACCACTTCTGATTACGACAAACAAAAACTTCAGGAAAGACTCGCTAAGCTTAGCGGCGGTGTTGCGGTAATTAAAATTGGTGCATCAACCGAAGTTGAAATGAAAGAAAAGAAAGCCCGTGTTGAAGATGCTCTGCATGCAACCAGAGCTGCAGTTCAGGAAGGTATAGTTCCTGGCGGCGGCGTGGCATTCATCCGCGCTATCGAAGTTCTCGAAACTCTGAAAGGTGAAAACGAAGATCAGACCACTGGTATCCAGATCATCAAAAAAGCTCTCGAAGAGCCGCTGAGACAGATTGTTAACAATGCCGGTCTCGAAGGTTCAGTTATCCTCCAAAAGGTTAAAGAAGGCAAAGGTGATTTCGGATTCAACGCTGCTAACGAGAAATATGAAAATCTCTTTAAGTCAGGCGTTATTGATCCAACAAAGGTTACCCGAACCGCACTTGAAAACGCAGCTTCTGTTTCTGCTCTCCTCATCACAACCGAAGCAGTTGTTTATGAGAAAAAAGAAAAAGAACCTGCAATGCCTTCAATGCCACAGGGCATGGGCGGCGGCATGGACGGAATGTACTAAGATACCCCATCTTAGCCCGAAACTCAAAAGGCAGTCCTGCGGGGCTGCCTTTTTTTATATACAGCAATAGTCCTTAAATTAGTATTATGACAACGGAAATTTTGGCCGCATTATCGCTTCTTTTGCTTAACGGAGTTTTTGCAATGGCGGAAATAGCTCTGGTCTCTTCAACGAAGATGAACCTGCTTAAGATGAAAAATTCAGGCAGTAAAGGCGCATCAGACGCACTCGATTTATTAAAAGAACCTGAAAAGTTTCTTTCTGCAGTGCAGATTGGCATTACCCTCATCGGTATAGTAGCCGGTGTTGTCGGCGGTGTTTCCATAGCTGATGATCTGATACCCTTTTTCGCCGGCTTTGAACTAATCAGGAAATATGCTGAGGAAGTATCATATATCGTTGTTGTATCACTACTCACTTATTTTTCAGTAGTTATCGGTGAGTTAATTCCCAAGGCAATTGCCTTCAAGAATCCTGAAAAGATTGCAGCACTCCTCTCCCCTTTCATGAAAGTCATACTGAATATATCACTTCCATTCGTATGGATATTCAGCAAGTCAACCTCATCATTTCTTAAACTTTTTAAAGTTACCATGAATGAAGAAAAACCGGTAACTGAAGAAGAACTGAAATTTTATATACAGCAGGGTATGACCTCTGGCTCTCTGGACAAAAGAGAATCTGAAATTCTGAATCAGGTGTTTGCTTTTGGTGATAAAAGTGTTTTTTCAACAATGACTCACAAAAATAAAATTATCTCACTTGATGTGAATGCAACTGTTGAGTCCATTAAATCGATAATCCGTAGTGAAGGGTATTCCCGTTACCCTGTTTATGAAGGTAGAGACGATAATATTATCGGAATCCTTGAAGTTAAGGATTTTTACGAAGAGCTGCTCAATTCTTCCTCAGAAAAACTAAACAGGATGATTCTTACCGAGCCGGCATATTTTCTTAAACAAACTCCGGCAAGTAAAGCACTGGACATCTTTAAGAGTTCAAAAATTCATTTTGGAGTGGTGATTGATGAATATGGCAGTCTTCAGGGTATAACTACTCTGCATGACTTAATAGAAAACATCCTCGGCAGTTTTCCGGACTTTGATGAGGCAGAGAGCGACCGGATTAAAAAGAGGGATGACGGTTCAGTATTTTTATCTGGTGATCTCAGGATTGAAGAAGTTAATGAAGCACTCAAAATCAACCTGCCTCTTTCCCAGGACTACTCGACCCTGGCTGGTCTGATTCTCAATATTACCGGCAGGATACCGGAAGTCGGTGAGATGATTTCTTATAACGATTACAGGTTCGAGATAGCTGACCGGGACGGTCCCAGGATAGATAAAATAATCCTCTACCCCCTGACAGGGATATAAAGTCACCCGTAATTTACTACCAGTTATAAATAGCTTTTTTAGTAAATTAAAATAATGATTAACCGAATTTGCTAAATATTAATCTATGCAAGACCGCACCAGGACATTGACCAGTGAGGAGACCGATGAACTCCTGAAGGAGTCCTTCGAGCATCTGACTGAGGGTCGATTCAGAATCGCCCTTCAGACTGCCCAGCGGGTTTTTGATGCCCGACCTGGTGATTTCCGTGCGGCAATCTGCCTTGCCTGGGCTCACCTTGAGAATAACGAGCCGACAATGGCCCTTGAAAATGCCGACATCGCGGTTAATCTCGGCGGTGAATATCCCCAGACCAGACTCTACCGCGGGTTTATCCTTATGCGGATCGGTATCTTCCAGGGAGCTATAGCCGACCTTGATGTGGTTATCCAGAAAGGGGCTCAGCCATTGGCCTGGGCGCATCACCTCAAAGCAAAAGCTCTGGCGGGAATGGGTAAATACCCTGAAGCTTTCGAGGAATTTGAATTAGCAATTAGGGAAGATAAAGGTACTAATAAGTTTTTCCCCAGACTGAGGGAATGGTTCCGAAATGCCGCAAATGGAGGAGCAGCAGTTCTACCGCAAAGAACAACCTTCCTTAATAAACTTGTCAAAAAAGAGACCGAATCAACCAATACCCTGCTCCTTGATGAAGCGGAAGATGCTTTTAAGATGAAGGAATACTGGTACTGCGGATGGGCAATCAGAAAAATTCTTGAGGATCAGTCATTAGCCGGAATTCACAAAAAGGCAAAGCTGCTTGAACTCGAAACAATGATTGCACTTTTCCAGTTAAGACCCGCAATCCTGAAAGCTCAGACCTATAAAGCTGAGTTTGAGTCCGATGAGAAATTTACAGCGATATATAATAAGTTGCTGAATCTCGAAAACAGGCAATCCTCCTCAAAAGAATCATCCGAACCATCTGAGTCTTTGCCTAAAAGCGAAAATATGAAATCGCTTAACCTTTCACCAAATACCACTGAAGACGATAAACCCACGCGTGAAGAACCAAAGAACCTCAAAATTATTGACCTGAGGAAATTAGACAATGAACCAACGTCAGTCTCAACACAGGATTTACGCTCGGGTAAAAATCCAATTCTCACTCTAAAAAAACGGACAGATTTCGAGCGGGGTGAATCAACTATTGTCACCGCTCTTTATGCAAAAATGTTTGATATGAGCCGGGACCTCCAAACAGGAGAGCGTATATATATGCTTCAGTTCGCTGAAAACCGGGCACAATACGTAGGAGTTGAAGTTATTATACTGAACCCATATCATAATATAAAGGACTCGGTGCTTAACGGCACTGCTGTCTGGTATATGGGTAATGAAGAAGCCGGGCATCATGATTTTGAAGTTGCGGTTGACAGAGACTGGAAGAATATTGTTTTTGTTGAAAGCTGGGGTACAGATTCTGTTGGCTACTGGCAAAGGGGGCAGGCGCGTGTTGAGGTATATCTTCATGATCAGAAAGTCTGCGAACGCTGGTTTCTGATTGGTATCAGCGATATACCAAACACTGAAGAAATAGACGTAAATCAGATTGAAAGAGAACTTGCGAAAAAAGCTGCAGTGCACAAAACCGGAGAAAAGCAAAAAGACGCTCCGGCTGCCGCTGTTCCTGAAGGTGAAGAATCACTTGCTGATCTGCTCGCACAGTTAGACACATATACCGGATTAAAATCCGTCAAACAGTCAATGCGCGATTTTGTTGACTATCTCGAATTCATACGCGAAAGAAAAAAGTCAGGGCTAAAAACAGCGGGGAATCTGTCTGTAAACTCTGTCTTTCTCGGTAATCCTGGAACCGGTAAAACCACTATTGCAAGAGTACTTGGTAAAATTTTTAAAGCAATGGGCATTCTGGAAAAGGGACATATTGTTGAAGTTGACCGCGGCTCGTTGGTCGGCCAGTATATTGGCGAAACTGCTCAAAAAACAGAAAAGATCATTGAAGACTCAATGGGCGGACTTCTCTTTATTGATGAAGCATATACGCTTGTAAAAAAAGGCGGAAGCGGTCAGGACTTCGGGCAGGAAGCAATTGATACTCTCCTGAAAAAGATGGAAGATAAAGCAGGTCAGTTCGCAGTAATTGCAGCCGGATACCCTGATGAGATGAATGATTTTCTTTCTTCAAACCCCGGAATGAAATCGCGCTTCACTCACTTCTTTGATTTTGAAGATTATAATCCGGATGAATTGATAGAAATCTTCAAGATCATGGCCGAAAAAGAAGAGTATTCTGTTGAAATTGGTGCTGTCGAACTGTTAAAAAAGGAGTTTACAAATCTTTACAGAAAGCGCGACAAAACCTTCGGTAACGCACGTCTTGTGCGTAATCAGTTTAATGATGCAAAGATGGCTCTTAGTAAACGTTATCTCCGCCTGCCGGAAAAGATGCGCGATAAATCAGCACTGACAACTATTAAAGAAGAAGACATCGCAGAAATTCTTAAGCATGCCGCTAAAGCTGAAGTTAAAGCAGGTGTTGATGAAGAAAATCTCACAAAATATCTTGCCCAGCTTAACGGGCTTACCGGTCTTCCGACGGTTAAAAAAGAGATTAATGAATTAGTTAAGCTCGCACGGTATTATGTTGAGCAGGGGGAAAGTATTCAAAGCAGATTTGCAGATCACCTTCTCTTCCTGGGCAATCCGGGTACCGGTAAAACAACAGTTGCCCGTATTGTAAGTCAGATCTTTTCTGCGCTAGGTCTTCTCCCTAAAGGACATCTTGTTGAAGCTGACCGTCAGCAGCTTGTTGCCTCTTATGTTGGTAAAACTGCTGAAAAAACAACCGAGCTTATCAATATGTCAATGGGCGGAACACTCTTTATTGATGAAGCATATACCCTGGTCAAAGGAGGTGAAAATGACTTCGGAAAAGAAGCGATTGACACCCTGCTTAAAAGAATGGAAGATGACCGTGGCAAATTTATCTGTATAGCAGCCGGATATACTGATGACATGAAAAAATTCCTGGAAAGTAATCCCGGTCTGCAGTCAAGATTTACCAAACAGATATTATTTGAGGACTACGCGCCTGATGAACTTCTTGTAATCGCCAGGAGTATCTTTAAGAGCAAGGGGCTCACCATGAGTCCGGAGGCCGAAGATGCAGTCAAAATTCATTTTAATGAGCTTTACCGTCAGCGTGATAAAAACTTCGGCAATGCACGTCTGGTGAGAAATCTTGTTGACTCAACAGCCCGCAATCATTTGCTCAGAGTTGCAGATATACCAAAAGAGGAACGTACCCCGGAGAATACCAGCATAGTTCTTCCTGAGGACATATCGGGAATCGGAAAACATAAACCCGAAGAGAAAAAAGCTGTTGCAGTTGAGGGAAATAAAGAACTTCTGGAAAAACATCTCATCGAACTTAGCGAACTAACCGGTCTCGATTCGGTTAAGAAATCAGTTGAGAAACTTATTTCCGGTTTAAAGGTTGCAAAAATGCGAGAAGCACGCGGCCTGACAGTACTGAGAAAAAACCTTCACGCGGCCTTCCTCGGAAATCCGGGTACAGGAAAAACCACTGTTGCGCGTTTACTGAGTAAAGTATATAAAGAAATGGGACTTCTTGAAAAGGGTCATCTCGTTGAAGTTGACCGCGCTGCATTGGTTGCCGGTTACCAGGGGCAGACTTCAGCCAAAACTGAAGAAGTTATTCAGAAAGCTCTCGGAGGCACTCTCTTCATAGATGAAGCATATACACTTTCACGCGGCGGCAATGATTTTGGTCAGGAAGCAATTGATACTCTTCTAAAGCGGATGGAAGACTTTAAGGACTCACTCGTAGTGATTGTAGCGGGATATACAAACGAAATGCAGGAGTTCCTTGACGCGAACCCCGGCATGAGAAGCCGCTTCACCAATTTCTTTGAATTTGACGATTACGATCCGAAACAGATGCTTGATATAGCACTCTCCATTGCAGTGAAAAGCGGATATAAACTTGATGAAGGAGCATCCCGTTCGTTGCTGGTTTATTTTACCATGCTCTATAATGCGCGCGATAAAAACTTCGGTAATGCACGCACTGTACGTAACGTGCTTTACAAAGCGATAAGCAACCAGGAGGAGAGAATCCTCACAGTCTCAAACCTTACCGATCAGGATCTTATTACCATTTCATCTGAAGATGTAAGAGTTATCGAAGGATAACTCCTGCCGGAACCCTCATACTCCTTCCGCTGTTACACACATATATGCTAACACTACAGAACCTGACAAAAAGTTATGGCAGTTTTACTGCGCTTGAGAACCTGAACCTTCAGATTAAGCCGGGTGAGTTTTATGGATTTCTCGGTCCCAACGGTGCCGGAAAAACAACCACTATAAAAATGATTGCCGGTCTGCTACGCCCAACCTCTGGTAAGATATTTATTGACGGCAAAGATCTGGATAAAGACCCTGCTGCTGCAAAAAACCGGCTTGGCTATATCCCTGATCAGCCGTTTCTTTATGAAAAACTTACCGGACGAGAGTTTCTCTTTTTTTCCGGCGGGCTTTTTAATATTTCTCATGCAGACCTAAAAAAGAGCATTGATAAAATAACGGATACCCTGAGAATAGGGACCTGGATTGACAGGAGAACAGAAACTTACTCACAGGGGATGAAACAAAGAATTTCAATAGCTTCTTCTTTGCTTCATAATCCAGGACTTATAATAGTTGATGAGCCAATGGTGGGACTGGACCCGCAAAGCTCTAAATTGGTTAAGGAAACTTTTCAACTCCTCGTCGAAAATGGGTCTGCGGTTTTGATGACAACTCACAGTCTTAACGTTGCTGAAGAAATTTGCACGCGCATTGGGATTCTTAAAGACGGAATACTCATTTTTGACGGTCCAGGAGAAGCATTCAAAGATTTTCAGGAAAAAAATTTCCTTTCACTGGAAGAATTCTTCCTCGAATTGGTTAAATAACTTTGCTGCGGCACCTATTTTATTATAAGTTTCTCGCAAACATGAGAATCAGTAAGACTGATTTATCTGCTACAGAAATCGTCAAAAATCTCTCACTGCTTTTTGTCTATGCCGGCTTTGCAGCGGGTATGTATCTCTTCACGGAAAAAGTTATCCAGTTGCTGCTGGATGACTATAAAATAGGTCTTTTCTTCTTTCATCGATTTGCAGCCATTATACTTTTCATGGTTTTCCTAACGGTGAGCGCAGGAAATATCCTTGTCGGTTTTGCAACCTTTTATCGTTCAAAAGAGGTGAATTTTCTCCTTTCCAGACCCGTATCATTCAGACAAGTATTTCTCATCAAATTCATTGACAATTTTTTCTATTCCTCCGGTACTCTTTTTCTGATAATTTGTTCTGCTTTACTGGCTTATGGTAGCTACTTTAATGTGTCTGTAGGATTCTATCTTGCAGTACTCACAGGTCTGGTTCTCCCCTTTTTACTTCTGGCGGGCATATTAGGAGTGCTGATACTGTTTTTAATTGTCAGAATTGCTGAGTCAATAGGACCAAAATTAACCATTGGAATTATTGCGGCAGGATATATAGCAGTAACAGTAATATTCTTTAAACTTAACGACCCTGTAGAACTTGTTGCTCAGTCTTCCTATTTGGAAGCCCGGCTGAGTTTATATCTGAGCGCGCTTGACTCCCCTTTTATAAAGATTTTCCCGGGTATTTGGTTAGCAGACGCCCTCTACTGGATTCAGCGGGAAGTTTATAATCTTGCATTGTCTTACTTCATTATTGTTCTATCACTCACAGCTTTCTTTTTTATCGCGCTGCTTCTGATAGCAGAAAAATATTTCTTTCGCAGTTATCAGGTAGTTTCAGAACTTTCATCGGGAAAGAAAATGAAAACAGAACTTACATCGGTATGGAAACCGGCAGATGCATATACATCCCCAAAAATTGGAAGTCTGTTTAGAAAAGAATATCTTCTCTTTCTCCGTGAACCAGTGCAGGTTCTGCACCTTGCGCTTTTGATAGTTCTTATTGTACTTTTTACCGGAAGTATAGGAGGTCGGCCGTTCAGAATGTTTTTAAGTTATGACCCCGGAACGCAGACAACGGTTTTTCTGATGTTTTTCCTGTTTATCCATTTCATGATTGTGACTCTGGCGTTACGTTTTATTTTTCCTCATTTGAGTCTGGAAGGTGAAATCTTCTGGCGGCTGCGCTCTGCTCCTGTGAACATATATCGTTATGCACTAAGTAAATTTTCCGCGCTCTTGGTAGTGATTTTGCTACTCAGTCTGGGCTTAACACATTTTGCCAACAAAAGATTTGAAGGAGAACTTTATCTTTTTTCTCTTCTTGCTACTCTCATTTCGACCTTTACAGTTGCATCGGTTAATTTTGGAATGGGAGGGCTATTTCCTAACTTCAAAGAGAAGAACCCCATTCGCATTTCTTCATCTTCCGGGGCATCAATCTCATTCCTTATTTCAATGGGATATATTATGTTAGAATTGCTGCTCCTCACTCCAAATATCCGGCTCTATTTTCAAAATCATGGAATTTCAAACAAAAGTTTTAATAATGATATACTGCTTAACACAACATTAATTTTTCTCGTGGTTTCCCTTCTGCTTTCCGGAACCGGAATAATTCTGGGGATCCGCTCATACAAAAATGATGTTGTAGTCTGAACTAACAATACGTAAAGTTCTCAATAATTTCACGGTATTGAGGATATTTCTGCAAGAGGATACTTCTGGTTCCCAATTCGAAATCATCAAATTGAAATCCAGGTGATACGGCACAACCGAATAAGGAAAACCCTTTCACCGCCAAAGGTGCAGCCGCGAACCAACTTCCTTTAGGAAATATAACCTGCAGTTTTTCCCCCTTTGAAATCTCCGGTCCCAGGATGTGGGTTTTAAGAATCCCCTCGTTATCAATAATATAAATGCTCACAGACGCACCAGTATGATAGTACCAAACTTCATCACTTTTGAGCCGATGAAATGCAGAAAATTCTCCTGCTCTCAGGAGAAAATAGATTGAGGTCATAAAGTTTCTCTCCGAATTTATATCTTCCGGCGTAAAAACTTCCAGTGACCGGTAAATTTCTTTGTAAAATCCCCCCTCCGGATGTTGAATTAAAGCAAGTTCTTTAATATAATGTTCAGCATCACTATTTTGCATTGCTCTTCCTATTCATTATTTTATAAAGACAATATACTAAACCAGATGAAAATTAATCTGCTCTTCCTGATGCTTCTTTGTTGTTTGAATCACCCCGGCTATTCCGGCGAACCCGGGATACCCAATAAGGTTACAACGGCACTCGCTGACTCAGTTATAACAATAGCACTGACAGAACTGACGGGATATGATCTCCTTGGAGAAATCTGTAAAATCGGTCCACGTTTAAGCGGCTCGGAGCAATCCATCAAGGCCATCATGTTCGCAAAACAAAAAATGGAGTTAATGGGTTTTGATTCTGTCTGGCTTCAAAAAACCATGGTCCCGCATTGGGAAAGAGGAAATGTTGAGCAAGCGCTGCTTACTACCAGAGGACGAAAGAATTATAAACTGAGTATTGCCGCACTCGGAGGCAGTGTAGCAACGTCAAAGAGCGGTCTCTCTGCTGAAGTAGTTGAGATTTCTAGTTATGATGAACTGAAGGCAAGAGCCACAGAAATTAAAGGGAAAATCGTTTTTTATAATGTCCCTTTTGACCACAGTCTTGTTAACACTTTCGCTGGATACGGAATAGCAGTTCGTTACCGTTCAACGGGTGCAATAGAGGCAGCCAGATATGGTGCTGTTGCTGCAATACTGAGATCAATTACGACCAGAAATGATAACACTCCCCATGTCGGTATGATACGTTACGATACAACAATAACCAAAATTCCTTATGTTGCAATCGGAATTCAGGATGCTGAACTTTTAAGTCAAAGAATCAAATCTGACCCGCAATCAAAGGTTAATCTTAAACTGAATTGCAAGATTAATCCGGATGCAGAATCTTATAACCTGATTTGCGAAATAAAAGGAAGCCGATACCCAAATGAGATTGTTGTTGTCAGTGGACATTTTGACTCATGGGACCAAGGAGAAGGTGCACACGACGATGCAGCCGGTTGCGTTCAAAGTCTTGAAGCATTGTCCATCATTAAAAAACTAAATATTAAACCCTCTCGCACCATTCGCTGCATTTTTTACATGAATGAAGAAAACGGTGTGCGAGGTGCCAGAACGTACGCTGACTATGCACAGGCAGCATCCGAGATTCACTACGCCGCCATTGAATCAGACAGGGGCGCATTTACTCCAAGAGGTTTTAGCGTTGATTCTGACTCACTTACCATCGTTTATATGCAAAAATGGCTTCCCCTTCTCAAAAGGACAGGTATCGAATGGATAAGTAAAGGAGGAAGCGGAGTTGATATTTCATTCTTGAAGAACACCAGGGCGCTTATAGGATATGTTCCTGATGATCAGCGTTACTTTGATTATCATCATTCAGCGAATGATGTTTTTAGTGAAGTTAATCCGAGGGAGTTTGCTCTGGGCAGCTCTGCAATTACTCTGCTTGCGTTATTGATAAGCGAGGAAGGTTTAGATTAGCAGCCGGCCGGATATATTACTTTATATATCCGGCTGACTACTTCTCACAAATCACTGGTCGGTCTTTCCGCAGAGATAAGCGCAATAGAACTTCATACACATATCTCGTACTTGTTCACTTTCATCAAAGTGAGCTGCCTGACGAACAGCAAAGACTCCGCGTGAATCTCCAATCTTTACTAATGCAAGTGCAGCCGCAATTCTTGATTCTTCATTCTCTGATTCATGGAGCATCTGCATAAGCGGAATAACTGACCGGACTGATTTATATTCAGCAAGGAACTGTGCTGAACTAACCATTAGCCCCATATTACCGGAGGAAAGTCCGTTAAGAAGACTTTCAACAATCACTTCTTTCTGTGCTGCTGAAACTGAACCGGAAGGACTGCCTGCGTACATAAAACCTGTTGATAGAATAAGGGAAAACAGGAAAAACGGAAGGACGAACTTTTTCATTTCTGTACCTCTTTAAGTGTGAATAATCTGCATCACTAAACTAACAAATGCACTTGCGCTATAAATTTCTTTGGTATCTTCGGAAATAATACGTGACAGAGGGAAGTATTTAGGGATTGTCTGAAATCAGTGTATTCGTTTTCCCGTAAAGACTTCTTTCTTGCTGAATTGTGTTTTGGAATAACGTGACCCAATACCTATTTTGTTTCCACAAAATTCCCGGTTTATTACATGAAACTTTCTCTACTTTTAACTCTGCTTTTGCTCTGGAGCCAGACTCCGCACCCACAATCCGTTTCCCCTTTGAGGGAAGTGCGGTCTATTTGGGTTGCCTCGGTTACGAACATTGACTGGCCAACCAGCAAAAACCTTACACCGGTTCAACAGCAAAGTGAATTTATAACACTGCTTGACCGTCATAAACTGAACGGAATTAACACCATTTTTGCTCAAATCCGTCCAACCTGCGATGCGTTTTACATCAGTAACATTGAGCCCTGGAGCGAATGGCTCACTGGCACACAGGGCACTCCCCCGAATCCGCTTTACGACCCGCTTACTTTTATGGTTGATGAAGCCCATAAAAGAGGGATGGAACTTCACGCATGGGTAAACCCCTATCGCGCGGTAATGAATAAAAACACCAGCAGTGTGCATTCCTCACACGTCAGCAAGAGAAAGCCGCAGTGGGTTAAGGAGTACGGGGTTTACAAATGGCTCGACCCCGGCAATCCGGAAGTTATGGACTATGTCACATCAGTTATTATGGATGTAGTGCGCCGTTACGATATTGACGGCATTCACTTTGACGACTACTTCTACCCATATCCTCAAACCAATGTTGTCTTTGATGATGATTCTACCTTCATCCAGTATCCCAGGGGGTTCACCGACAAGAATGACTGGCGCCGCAACAATGTAAATATGCTCGTCGAAATGGTTCGGGATAGCATTAAATCGGTCAAGAAACATGTGAAGTTCGGCATAAGTCCGTTCGGTATCTGGCGAAATCAGTCAACAGACCCCGATGGTTCGGCCACCAGCGGGTTCCAAAGCTATGATCAGGTATTTGCAGACTCAAGAAAATGGGTTCAGGAGGGCTGGGTTGACTATATCAATCCTCAGATTTATTGGAATATTGGATTCCCTCCTGCAAGATTTGAAGTTTTAACCCCCTGGTGGAATGATAATGCGTTTAACCGTCAGGTATTTGTTGGTCATGCTGCTTACAAAATCGGTAATGGTTCACAGGATACAACCTGGCTCAACCCGACTCAGATGCCTCATCAAATCAGGTTTATCAGAACTTTTGATAAAGTGGCAGGAAGTGTCTTTTTTAGCTCGAAATCAATAACAAATAACCTGCTTGGAGTTCAGGATTCACTGCGGAATGATTTATATAAATACCCTGCTTTGATACCACCCATGCCCTGGCTAGATTCAATTCCTTCACTGCCCCCTGCTGTGGGTGAATTTACCATCAACCCTCAGTCGGTAAGGATAACCTGGGCTCATCCTGCGGCTGCTTCCGATGGAGATGTACCCTACCGCTATATATTATACAAATACACCGGATACCCGCATCCTGATTCAGTTCTGAATTATCAGCGAAAAGCGACTGATATTATTGCCATAGTCAGGAAAGAGGCGACATCATACACTCATGCCACAGTTGTAGATTCAATGAATCCATATTTATATCTTATCACCTCAACTGACAGGTTGTGGAATGAAAGCACGCCGGAAATTGTACCTTTGTTCCCCGTGGTGACCGTAAAAGAGATTCAAACCATTACAGATTTTAACCTCTCTGCTTACCCGAATCCATTTAATCCTGCTGCTTCGGTTAGTCTGTTTTTGCCGGCACCTTCTGTTATGAAAATTGAACTCTATGATATGATTGGCAGAAGAATAGCAGTAATACAGGAATCCGCTCAATTACCGGCAGGCAAGCACAACTTTACTCTTGACGGGCATGGTCTTGCCAGCGGCACCTATTTGCTCAGAGCAAGCGGAACAGAATTCAGCAAAACATTGAAACTGTTATTGTTAAAATAATAGTATCCCTGGAAATCGAAATCCCTCAGAGATTAATAATCACTGAGGGATTTAATTTTCGGAATTTTTATATATTTAGTTACCTCAGCTCCAGAAGTTTACAATCTCCTGCAGCGTTTCTCTTCTCTTGAGAACCTCTATAGAACCAGTCAGAGGGTTATATCCAAATACAACAGGTATCTGTCTGCTGTTATAGCGTGACCATGCACTCAGGTTGTAGGCACCCGTATCATGTATGATAAGATAATCCCCCGCTTCGGCTTCAGGAAGAATAGCATTCCTTTCAATAATATCACCTGCAAAACATAAAGGACCTGCTATCAAATACGGCTCCTTAAAGTCACCGGCTTTAACGCTGCCATTCTTATTCATAAGCGATATTTCATGATGCCAGTCGCCGGGATTATAGCTTTTACGAAGAAATAAATCAGCCCCTGCATGATTCATTATGATATTTGCATCCTTAAATTTCTTTACATATTCTATACGGGAAAGTACTGTTCCGGCATTAGCATATATATATCTGCCGAACTCAGTTATCAGCCGGTACTTTCCAGAAAAAAGTACGGGAACTTCTTTTTTTAGCAGTTCAGCGTAATCATTAATAGTCACCGGAGATTTCTCATGATAATACCCCACGGGGAGCCCTCCGCCGAGATCAAAAGTTTTAATTCTCTGCTCACCGTATAATGATTCAGATTCCGCATTAACTTCCTCTGCAAAAGCTGCGACCTTCTTTACCCCTTTCACCAAAAGCCCGAGTGGACACCCCTGAGAACCAATGTGAAGATGTATTCCCGTCAGGAATGAATTTTTAAGATAATATTCTTTTAATCTGTCGCTTTCATCAAGAGGAACACCAAATTTTGAGACCTGTGCCGCGACACTGGTTGATGATATTGTCCCTGCTCCAACCTGAGGATTCACCCTCACACCGACACCTGATGTAATCTGATTATAAGCTGAGAATTCTTCTACCCGCTCAATTTCGTTATAGGAATCAGTATTAAGATATATACTCCGTTTAAGAGCATAAAGTATTTCTTCCTGAGTTTTAGCAGGTGAGTCAAAAACTATCTGCCCCCGGTTTGCCCCGGCAGCTTCAGCCAGAGCAAGCTCTCCGCGGCTTGCTGCCTCAAGTCCAACGCCCCATCCGTTAACCATTTTTAATACGGAAACAAGCGGATTCGCCTTAATAGCGGCTGTATGAAGTGTATCTGCCGGAAAAGTATTTTTCAGTGACGCCATTCGTTCCTGAATAATATTCAGATCATAGAGAAGCGTTACGGTATCCTCGTCAGTTATCTGACCGTTTGTTTTCAAATCGCAAAAAACTTTAGCGGCCTCTCCAGCCGTGGTATATATTTTCATAATTACTTTTTTCAGGGAAATGGTAAAGTAGAGTTTTTTCAGGAATCTGAAGCAGCTTGTTCCATCAAACGTTCAGATTCTTCCCTGCCGAGAAAGCGGTCAATAATCCCATGAATGATATATAAAAAAGGAGTAAGTGCCACAGCAACAATAAATTTATAAAGATAATTAACAACGCCAATAGCCAGGACTAAGGTAAGGTTCCAGTCAGCCCCGATATAGAAGGCAACAAACAGAACAACAAATGAATCTATAAACTGTGATACCAGGGTTGAGCCAGTAGCCCTTAGCCAGATTTTGCTCTCACCTGTTTTTCTGCGCAAATAATGAAAAACAATTACATCAACAAGCTGCCCGATCAGAAATGCAATTAATGAACCAATGATAATCCAAAGCCCCTGTCCAAAAATTGCATTGAAAGCTGCATTCATATCCGGCACCCCTTTTTGCTCACCGGTACCAATCCAGAAATCAGCAGGATGTATCGCTATTGAAAAGTATATCATTATATAAGCGTATAAAATCAGCCCTGCCGCTGTATAGGACATCAGTCGGACACCCTTTTTGCCGAAATACTCGTTTATAATATCAGTCATTATAAAAACCACTGGCCAGAGAAGCACGCCGGCAGTAAGGTTGAAAGAAAGGTTTTCGACTCCGAAGAATGAAAAGGAGAAAGGTGTGATGCCCAAAGATTTTTCAAGTGAAAATATCTTTACTCCTACAAATTCTGCTAACAGCGCATTCGCGACAAAGAATGCGCCAAGAAGGTAGAAAAGGCGTGTGGATTTCTGATTCATTTGCCCTCCTTAATTCATGGAATGTGGAACAACAGGATGATACTTACATAAATTCCCTGACATAAGTCACCAGATCATCTATCATAAATTCATCGATAGTGAATGTGACATAATCAGCGAAGTTGTTAAGGATGACCAGGGAGTTAATGCTTGTGTCTTTGTCCTCAAGGTCAGCGATTTTGCGTGAGACGTTCAGATTAAGCATTCGGATATCTTCATATATCTTTACCAAACCTTCCATCTCCCAGTCAGGAGCTCCCCCTTTTTTGTTTTTTACGTACTGAGCCAGAAGGTAAATGGAAAGCGCGCGAACCTGTGTTTCCTCGAGTGTAGCGAAAGGCAGATGAAAATGAAGCATTGGCTTCAGTTTACCCATCACAGGACATCCGGAGCTAACCATCCGGATTCCCATCATGCTGCTCACCCCACTTTGCAGTGAAGTCTTTTTGTGATAACTACGGTTGGTTGACTGAACCAGTACTTCTGCATTTTCAAAGGAAGGAAGGTCATGGAATTCATTAATGATATCTACGATATTTACCGCAACAGGGCAATACTTAACGAGAGCTTCATCAAGAGGGCAATGCTGACATCTGAAATTCCTCAGAAGTGCCCAATCAGGTATCTCCCTTATTTCCGGAAGAATATAGCTCAGATCTTCCCGTTTGAGGCGGAGGATAAATTTCTTTTCCTTACCGTTTTCAAACCGGAAAAGATAGTTAAACTGAATTTCATCTGCTTTTTGTTTTTTACCCACACCCGATAAACTTTAGTTATGATGGGAAAAATAAGGAAAATATGATAAATAATGATGTGATTTCTGTGACAGGAATAAAAAGGCCGGACTTTATTTGACTAAAATCCGGCATTTTCTGATAATAAATTATTTCAGAACCGGGAAACTCTTAAAGATGAAAATCCGCCGTTTATTTTAAGGTGAATCTTTTTGGCAGCCGTGCTATAATTCTCAGACTGCCAGATATTCTCCTTAATTTTTTTGAATTCACTGAGATCAGTAGCACTCAGAGGCAGATTCATATCAAGCTGAACGCCGGCATCCTTGGGAACCCTGATGCTTACTGAACCCATACCCATCTCTATTGTTGCTTCATATTCACTCCTGGAGGGCATTCCGAGCGTTAAATCAATGGAAGTTGCTCCGGTTTTTAAATTGAAATCCTTTAGTTTCAGGTCACCAAGATTAAGATTGGCAGTTGCTGCCCCAAGGGCAATATCAAATGAGTATTCAGGAGCATTATTCAGAGCGATGTTTATAAAGTTCTGAATATCCTGATTCTCGCTTAGGTCTATATCAATTTCATCCTGTTCAACTTTAAGATTGAGGACAGAATCAGTATGATTAGAAGAGACAATAAAAACGCCTTTTCCGTCAACCGTATATTGTTTTTCGCTGTCACCGTTTACCGCAAAAGCACCGGCACCGGCATGCAGAGAAAGCGACACTGACTGGATAGTGCTGTCATAGTCCATCAGATGTTCCGCCGCACTGCTATAGTCAACCGTTGTATCGGTATCCCAGTGAAAGAAGCTGAAAGGCGCACTTATAAAAGAATAGAGCATTAGAGCAAGGATAAGCCCGTTAAGCCCTGAAAGTACCACTTTCACCATCTGATTTTTGGCCATAATAGAGGCACCCGCCAGAATCAGCAGGAGCGGCCAGTATTCGTATATACCATTCAGAGAAACACCATCCTCCAAAAGGTTGTTAAGTAAAAGGAGTACTCCTACTGTTAAGAAGAAAATACCCCAAAACATCTGTTTCGTTTTCATTGGCTTACCTCTTTGCGTGAAGAAAGGTATGGGTAAATAAGCCAGCTTCCGAGTCCTAACAGAACCAGCGGGAAGATATCTCCAAAGTCAATTGATGGGAAGACATCATTAAGAAGCAGGAGAGCACCCACTACCATAAGAATTGCTCCGAAGATCATTCTTGACTTACTTTTTTTTTCTGATTCTTCACTGTTCTGATTTAAACTTTCACCTTCAGTCTGACCTGAAGAAGCAGTTGTTTCCGGAGCAGCCCGGTATCCTGAATCATCCCGCGGAATAATGAAGATTGCCACGATGTAAAGCAGAAGTCCGACTCCGTTAAAGAAAAAGAGAAGAACAAAAGCCAGCCGGACAAGCACCGGATCGACTTCAAAATATTCAGCAAGACCGCCTGCAACGCCAGCAAGCATCTTTTCTCTGGTTGATCTGTATAATCTACGTTTCATGGCTTTACCTTTTAGATTTTTGTTACGGTTCAAATATAGACATACGCTTGATCAGCAGGTAATATATCTGACAAACGGTAAATTGATAGTGTATAGCCCTGTTTTCCTCTCATGAGTGGCCTGGTTAACTTCTGTTATTTTGGATATTTCTTGTCATTTTCAGAAACCTCATGGTCAAAAGTGCGGCTGAAACCGCAAGCGCCGCTGAAAGTGCCGTCCAGACACCCCCAACTCCTAATGAAAACGTAAACCCGAGCAGATAAGCACCAGGAAGCCCTATGCCCCAGTACGCCACAAAAGTTATGATTGTTGGAACTTTTACATCAGAAATACCCCTTAGTACTCCAAGTCCAACCGCCTGGGTTCCGTCAAATACCTGAAAAAGAGCCGCAAAGAGCAATAAAACTCCCGCCTGTCTGATTACCTTCGGATCACTGATATAAAGTGTCGGAAGGAAGTTGTTGAAGATAACCAATAACACCGCAAATCCGGCCATAACAGAAGCCCCAAGAATCAGAGCCGCAATTCCCGCCGATCTGGTTTCCTGGCGGTTCCCCTGCCCGAGGTAATTGCCTACTCTTATCGCTGAAGCGGATGAAATTCCGACAGTAATCATATAGGTAATTGAAGCAACACTAATTGCAATCTGATGCGAAGCAAGCTGTATTGCACCAAGCCAGCCAACCATTACTGCTGCTAAAGAAAACGCGGTTACCTCGAAAAAATATTGCGAAGCACTTCCGCTGCCAAGTTTTAGAATCCTCATACTCTGCTTTTTTTCAAATCTCAGAGGAAAGGGGCTCAACGAATACTTCCTGAATTCATTACTCTTGTTAACAAACCCAAAAATCATAAGTGCCATAAATAAACGCGAAATAAATGTTGCATATCCCGCTCCAGCCAGTCCGTATTCAGAAAAACCAAGATTGCCATAAATAAGCACCCAGTTAGCAAATGCATTCACTCCGTTTGCCAGAAGTGTAATATACATAGCCGGCTTCATGATGGAAAGCCCTTCTATAAACTGACGGTTATGCTGAAACAGCATAAGCGGGACCGCAGAAAAAGCAAGTGTCTGCATATACGGAATAGCAAGATCTCGTACATCAGCGGGCTGATCGAGATATATAATCAGGTAAGCCCCAAAGTAAGTAACACTCATGAGCAGAAGAGCCGTGATGCAGTTTATGTAAAAGGCCTGTTTAAAAATTGTGCTTATTTCCTCAGTGTTCTGTTTTCCTGCAGCCATGGCAGTAAGAGGAGAAAGAGCATAAGACATACCAATACCCACTACCATTACGGTAAAGAATAGACCATTCCCGATGGCAGCACCAGCGAGCGGAACCGGACCTAATCTTCCTACCATCGCATTATCGATCACCCCCATCATGATATGCCCAACCTGCCCGATAACTACCGGAACCGCGAGGCGCATCGTTTGATGGATATGGTTATGATAATTTTTTAAAAAATTCAGGGATATTCTCCGGGTTTCATTCAGTAAATTTCGAATCAGAAAAATAAGCTAATTATTGGAAAATCTGACTTTAATCATCTTCCTGCTTACCTACACAGGAATCATTTTCACCCGTATTCCGGGTATCAACATTGACCGCCCTTCGGCTGCTTTTGCAGGGGCTGTTCTGATGGTCATCACCGGAATACTGCCTCTTGAAGAAGCTGTTTCTGCAATTGATTTTAATACGATAGGGCTGCTTCTGGGAATGATGATAATTATCACCGTTCTCGAACTTGACGGATTTTTTAACTTTATCGCTGGAAAAACCATTGCTTTTTCCTCAACCAGACGGGGGCTTCTGCTTAATATCATTTTAATAACTGGTTTTGCAAGTGCATTTCTGGTGAATGATGCAGTAGTACTACTTTTTACACCTGTTGTAATTGCTGTCTGCAGATCAGCTAAATTAAATCCGCTTCCCTTTTTAATAGCTGAGATTCTTGCTTCAAACACTGGCAGCGCGATGTCTGTAACAGGCAATCCTCAGAATATGCTCATTGGTATAGCTTCAGGCATTTCCTACGGCAGATTTTTACTGCTGCTTCTGCCTGTTTCCGTAATCGGTTTATTCAGTATATACTGGGTCATTATCCTTTTTACGAAAGAGGATTTCAGATCGGAGGAAAAACTTTCCTTTAGTGCTCCGGGTCTGAGTTATAATTTTGCTTCAATGAAGTTTTCTGTGCCCATCTTTTTTACCGTTATTGCGCTTTTCTTCCTGAGCGGTTCTGTTAATCTTTCATATCCCGAAATTGCACTGTTCGGGAGTGCGGCAATTCTGCTGTTTGGAAAAATTAAACCGTCAAAAATTATTAAAGAAGTTGACTGGGTACTGCTACTCTTTTTCGCCTCACTTTTCATAGTGATTCATGCCCTTGAGAAGGAGCATCTTCTCTCCCTCTTGACAGACGGTGTAAAGTTAAGCAATGATGTTAACGGACTCGGTGTTATTCATGGTCTCTCATTAATACTATCACAAATCGTTAGCAACGTTCCATTCACTATTCTCATCCTGCCCTTAATGAAAGCATCCGGTGCGGGTGAAATGCTCTGGATTGCACTGGCCTCAGCCGCTACCATTGCCGGGAATCTTACCCTGGTCGGAGCAATGGCAAATCTCATAGTTGCCGAGATAACACTTCGGTATGGGATTGTGATTAAGTTCGGGGAGTTCATGAGATACGGGATACCCGCAACAATTACCGGTCTTGTAATTTCGTGGGGAATAATCTGGTTAGAGTATCTAACCGGAATTATTAAATAATCCGGTCAGTAAAATAATGGCGGAAAGAGTGGGATTCCGCGCAGCGTCCTGTGGGGAACCTACGGAACGGATTCCCTCAAACCATTTTCTATTCAAGCCAGTTCAGCCACTCCTTCATCTACAAAAAAAAGAGATCCCAATGTTTCGAAATTATCTCTAATAATGAACAAATAGTCTAGGTCGCAGCTCAAATTACAGCTTACAAAATATTTTGTTTTTTGAGCCAGTTTCTGCCCTCAAGCGTCTTGAAGAACATTTCACGGCGATAAGCTTCACTTCTTGTTTGAAAGGTTTCTGTATATATTATTTCGTAGGGTCTGTTTGCTTTACTTGAACGAACATTCCCGGCGTTATGCTGTTTCAGTCTCTCGTCAGTTGAGGCACAACTTCCGAAATAGTGTTTCCCATTTACTAGACTTTTGAGAATATAAGCGTGGTACATAGATTTAACAGCTATGTTAACAGAATTTAGCTATTTGTAAACAAAGGTGAAAAGAGTGGGATTCCGCGCAGCGTCCTGTGGAGAACCCACGGAACGGTTTCCCGTTCACCCGCTTTTCAGTCAACTAAATATTCATAAAAAATGGCGGAAAGAGTGGGATT
>JADLAF010000198.1 GCA_020848375.1 Ignavibacteriaceae bacterium | reverse complement strand
TTGAATCCCTGCCGTATGTCTCCCCCTTGCTCATCATATAAGTTGTAATATGGATAAACAGCAGTCATCAGGCGTTGTTTGGCTATGTTAATTGCTATTCTGCTCGTGTCAATAGTAATCCATCTTCGACCGAACTGTTCTGCTAAAAATGCGGTGGTTCCACTACCACATGTAGGGTCTAATACCAAATCACCTGGAGCGGTAGTCATTAGAAGACAGCGCTCAATAACTTTGTTTGTTGTCTGAACAACATACTTCATATTTCCTATTAAAGCTCCGTACCCAGTATCCGTCCATAAACTTTCAACTCTAACGAAGGGAAAGTCATCCAAGTATTGCTTCCACCTCAGTGTGTTGGATGCTTCATATAGCCGACCTAATGACTTCAATCTCTCCAATCCCTTGTGGGATTTTTTCCATCGTTTTCCATTTGGTGGTGTAAAAGTTCTACCATTGAAATCGAATGGCTCAGAGTTTCCCGAAACTAAGTCATCATCGGGACTCTCGGCAGCTTTGGCAGATGTTAATAACCCTTGATCGGTAAATCTACGTCCCTCCGGAATAGTCTCGGAGCCATCAAGTTGTTCTTTAGTTAATTTAAGAATTTTCCCATCTTTGGTCTCCAATCGATGGTAACGTTCTTCGAGTGTTTTATCTGATTTAGTTAAGAACAAATGATTTACTTTCGTATGATTTTTGTTCTTAGCATACCAAAGTATATAATCATAAATGGGGGCAAGTTGCTTGCTTTCTTTTGAAGATGTCTTCACAAAAATTATGGAAACAATAAAGTTTTCACTACCAAATACTTCATCCATTAATGATCTTACTAAGTGTACATTCTCATCACTAATCTGCACAAAGCAAGATCCGATTTCGGTTAATAATTCTTTTGCGATAAGTAAGCGGTCGCGCAGGTAACTTAAGTAGGAGTGAATGCCTAACTCCCAGGTATCCCTGAATGCTTTTATTTGTTCCGGTTCACCGGTGAGGGCTTCATCGTTGCCGTCTTTCACATCGCGGTTGTTTAGTTTTATCTGCCAATTTCCGCCATATTTTATTCCGTAAGGGGGGTCAATATATATGGTTTGCACCTGTCCCGCCATACCTTCCCGTTCAAGCAGACTTGCCATAACTAGGTGGCTGTCTCCCTGAATAAGGCGGTTAGTCCATCCATCCTGATGGCGGTAGTACTCGCTTACTTTTTCAACTTCATCTTTTTCGAGTGCATTTCCAAAGAGCTCGTTTACGGAAAATAAATCAGTTTGAGGGCTTTCGGTTTCTTTAATTCTATAAAGATTTCTGATAAGCGTTTCGGGGGCAATATGCTCGTGGCGGTAAAGACTGCGGATATCAACCCTGAGCAGGTCATCGCGGTCGTCATTGCTATATTTGTTCAGCCAGAAAAGCTCAGGGTCCTGCCCCCGGTGCACCACCGGGTTTTTGGGGAGTTCCAGTATTTTTCTCCCGGTCTGAACCTTTGGGTTGGCATCTTCGTACCCTGCCTCCTCCTTGCTGGGGATGTGGGAGCGCGTATCAGATTTGTGCTTAATGCTGTCTATTTTCTTTGCCATAGTTTTATTGAGTTTGTCTAAAAATCATCTAATGTTCGTCTAACCTTTTACCTCAGAATTTCAATATGCTGCCAGTTTTTTAATGGTGCCCTTTGCCGATAAATGTCTATTAGTGTCCATAAATGTCTATAAATGCAAATGAGTGCCAATAAATGTCCATAATGTCCATAAATGTCCATAAATGTCCATTTTTGACCAAAATTGTCCATAATTCAAAAAAAACATTCATAAGTACTTGAAAATCAACCACTTAGAATTTATGCTCCGGAATTTGAAATCGTCCATTTTTTCCCAACGGAAGCAATCACCCCCTCTTTTTTCATGGCTTGCAGAGTATGTTTAATCTTTGTCCGTTTTTGATTGTCAGATAATCCTTCCGATAACTTATTGAAAAGAATTTTTTCAAAAACCTCTCTTTTAGCATCACCAAACTTTTCAAGATAGTCAATGATTGTTTTTCGAATAAACGCGTCATCAATGCCCCTGGTTTTCATGTAATCAACTGATTGGCCGGTAGATGCTGCAACGTTAGCGGAAATATGCAGATTCGGTTTTCTTCCTTCAACTAATCCTTTTTGCTTAAGATGTTCAACTTCGAAAGGGAGAAGCTCTTTTCGTTTTTGAACTTTATCTAACATGATGATTTCTTCAAGTGATAAATCAGGATTTTGAAGAAGAGCTTTGGCAAAATCAGAATCAAGCACCTTTCCGATGATTGTAACCTTAACCCTGTTATCTGACAAATCATATTCAGGCATTGGAAAAAATCGGCTCCGTTGAAAATTGAACATTCGGCGGATACCACTGCCTATTGTGTCAACCATATTGAGAGTAAACATGGCTGTAACAAGAAAGGGGTTACGGTATCTTTCCTCCGGAGCATCTTTTTGAATTACGTTTTCAATAGTACCTGGAATAAACTCACCCCCATTGGTGAAAACAAGTTCATCCTCTTTTTCGATAACATTAACTCTTCCCCCGATGGAATAGTCCTGATGCGCTATACAATTATGGAGTGCCTCGCGTATTAAAAATGGTTCGTATTGGTCAACTTCCTCGGGGAAAAGTGAATTATCGCGTATATAACGATATTTCAAATTCCTGATTTTCCTGTAAACATCATCAACATTCAGAATAAAAGGACAATTAAAAATGGCATAATCCTTTTCAGTGTTGTGATTATCTTTTAATATCCATCTAATTTTGGCTTCCGCTGGACTAATGAAGTGTTCCGACTCAGGTTTACCTAAGAGCAAAACTGCGGCACGAGTAATCTTTCCCCTGATGGTTATCTTGGCTTTGTTTAAAAAAGTTTCATCGCTCCAGGAGTTAACTAAATCGGATTGCTCCGGAAATTTATTCTTATAGTTTTCTCTTGCCTTGTTGATTGCTTGCGGGTCTAAATCGTCTAAACTTGCATTATCGCAAATAACAGCACTCCAGTCAGCTTGGGTTGCCTGTTTGCGAATTCGTTCAAATTCTTCAATATTTAGGGCATTTAATGATTCATCTTCCCTGCCATAATAGTGACCTTCCCATGCAATTGGGATTCCCCTTGGTGCCGGTGGGATCTGAAACATAACAACGCGGACTGCCTGAACGAAAAGTTCATATATTTCAATAAAAGTAATTCGATTGGTTGTTTTATTGGCTATCTCACTTTTTAGATTATCTAGTAATGCGCGGTTATTTATTCGGTAGTTTGACCCGACAATCTTCTTATGAGTATTTTCAACACCAAAAACCAACCACGCTTCATTCTTGCTTTTTAAGTTTGCCTCATTGCTTAGGGCGGAAAAATATTTTCCCAATTTTTGGAAATCAAAACTTTCTTTTGCTGTTTTAAATTCAACAACTTCGTTTTCTGCCTGCATAGAGCAAAGTTCGAAAAGTTTTCTATTAAGTTCTTCGACTGTCATGTTAGATGTGGTCTATTTTGATTGTTAGTTGATTCTTAATATCTCTTATATCGCCGGCAATTTCAATAAAATGCCACTCGGGGTATTGGTATTTATCTTTCATTGAATTTACTGCGGGCAGCCATCGGTTTTCAACGTACCACTTTTTTTCTTCCTTTTCCTGGCTCATCCCGGTTATTTCAACAATCAGATTTTTCACGGTTCCGCTTTGTGTTTTAACTCTTGCAATAAAATCAGGGAAATATTTTTTATCCTTTCCGTCTTTTACATAGGGTATGCTAAAATTCAGAAAAGCATTTTTTACATAACTTTCAACCTGCGTCATCTGCTCAAGGGTCTTAGCTGCAATTTGCTCCCAGGAGTCAGTATCAGCCACTACAAAATTTACGTGACTTTTTTTGGTAGGATAAACCTCTTTTATGGTGTTGCCATTTACATATTTGGTACTGTCAAACATATTGTAATAGTTGAACACCGGGCGGATATATTCTACGGTATTGATATGAGGGTTTATGCCCCGGCGTATGTGGTCTGCCATAATTTTAGGTTCATTAAAATAGAGCAGCTTTTTATATTTCTCGTCACTCTCCCCGATTAACCTGACTTTGCTGTGGTACCAGTAGTCAACTATCTCCTTTAGTTTTCTGAAATACTGAAACTGGGGGTTGCGGTCATCATCGCTGAAGTGATACCTTATAAGTTCTTTGGTAATCAGGTAAATAATTTCCTGTTTACGTTTTTCAAAAACACTCTGAATTTCCAAAGTATCTTCTTTCGGGAGAAATGCAGAGCCCATTGTAGTCTGAAGAGGAAACTGAGAGCAGTCTATTTCAAAATCTTCAACATTGGTGAAGTCATATTTCAGCTCATTGTTTGCATTTTCAACCCGGTAACCCACGACCTGAGGGAAAGTAATTTCATGCTGCTCTGCACGTTCGGGTAAAGCATAAATCCGGGTATAGTCCTTCGGCGGGGGAGGCGTTGTGGTTTCACCGCCCTTAAATATTTTAAAGGGAATGCCAATAATGTGTGCATATTCAGGAGGGAATTTTTCAATAACAATTTTTCGTTTATCAGTAGTTACATTACCGTTTTTGTCATATCCTTGCAGAGTATAGTTCATCCTGCGCAAGGCGCGTCCGGCTACCTGTTCGCAGAGCAGTTGTGAGCCGAATTTCCTGATACCCATTATATGAGTAACCGTGTTAGCATCCCACCCCTCAGTAAGCATGGAAACGGAAACCACACAACGTATATGAGCTCCTAATTTACCTTTTTTACCAACGGTATTTACAACTTCACGCAGAATCTGAGCATCAGAAATTTTGTCTGTACTCCCCTGACCATGAACTCTTGTATAGTCGCGCTTAAATTCTTCAATTTCAGAGGCAAAGATTTTTTTGAAATCTTCATTAATTTGTTCGCTTTCCTCAAGGGTGTTACTGTCAATCAGAAGGGTAGGTGGCCGCTTTTTTAATCTGCCGGCAGAGGGCTCATAGTTTGAGAAAAGTTCATAGTGACCGTCCACAATTCTTGTTTCACCGGTATCATCAGGTATTTCGTATCCGGCTATAAATTTATAGACCTCTTTTGAGACAGAAGTATTATTGCAGACAATGATAAAGACCGGCGGAGCTGAAAACAAACTTCTTGCTTCCTCATTACTTTTTCGCAGACCGTCATCATAGTCTTTATAGTGATTGTAAAACTGGTCTAATGCCCCCTTAACTATTACGGGGAGATTGGGCGGCTCCTCTTTTAGCTTTGTGCCTTCTTCTTTTGCTTCAGCTTTTTTCTTCTTTTGGCCTTTTCTTGGCAGGTCATTTGCCACATGCGTATATATATCACGCAAAATTGCCTGCTTAATATCCTGCGAGTTATCTGATTCCGGCAGAAACGGTATTTTAACTAATCCGCTTTCTATTGCTTCTATCAGTCCAAAATCAGAGACCACCCAGGGGAATAAACTATAAGATTCGTAACCGGATCCGGATAGATAGTAGGGTGTTGCGGAAAGATCATAAACTGATTGCAGTTTAAATTTTTTGGCAATTTCAGTAATACCGCTGAACCAGACTGCTGCCCTAGCGTTCTCGTCAGCTTCTTCATCTTCGGTGGTTTTACTTTTTTGTTTTGGCAGATAACAGTGGTGAGCTTCATCATTAAGAATCAGCAGCCGGGAGCCAGATTTAAATTTACTAAGAGCTCGTTTTATAACCTGTGAAAAATCTTCTTTGTTACCGGTATCAATTTTATTCCCCTCCAGATCTGATTTACCATCAAAAGGGCTGCGTTTATTACCCTGGAGAATCTTCGGTTCAAATGTATGGTAATTGGTAATAATGAGCCGTGCGTTAAGATTCTCAAGGCGGTGTTCCATGTTTTGCGGAACCAGCCCGCGCACGCGGTAATAGTCTTCTATATATAACGGATTTTTGTTTTTTGTATCAACAAACAAAACTCCAAGGCGGTCTTTAATGGTGATACCCGGAGCAACAATTAAAAAATAATCAGCGAACCGGGTATCGTTCCGGTATTCTTGTCTGTTAAAATAGTGATAACAGATAAGGCATCCCATGACAACGGTTTTACCGGTTCCGGTAGCCATCTTAAATGCAATCCGGGGCAGTTGTTGTTTGGGATCATTGCTGGCGGTCTTTTGTCCGTTCCTGATTATGTTCAGAATATTTTGACCGGCATTCGACTTTTCGGCCGCTTCATTTAACCAGATAGCAGTTTCAACTGCTTCCTGCTGTGCAAAGAACAATTTTTTAGTAACTAACCGGTCTGGATTGTTGAACCAGAAGTTTAATAGTTCTTTTGTGACACGGGTGGTTCCGGTGTAACCGGCTTCGCGCCAGAGTTTTATTTCCCTTCGGCAGAGATTAATAAGGTGGTTCCCGTATCCTGCGGTATCATCATTCCATTCAAAAACTTCCTTCTGACCTTTTTGTTTGTCCGGAATTACTGCGGCATCGGGTTTAAAGATTCTTCTCCCTTCCCGTTTATCGGTATAATCGAGACGCCCCTCTGAGTCGGTATTATAATGCAGTGTGGGTTCTAAATAGGGACTGTTAAGTATGGGGTTATCTGCACTCATATCAGCTTGGTTACTTGGTAATGTTCTTAGTAGGAAAAGAATAGATAAAACCGGGTTTACCGGATTTGGACAAGGGGAGAGAGTATTTAGTCATAGACCGCCTCTTGCTTTTGTGAAGCGGGAGTTTGCCGGTCCTCTGTTGAGGGCGTATATTCTATGGGCTGTAACTGTTATTGCTTCCATCTGAAAAATCCGGGGAGGGGAACAGTTATTCTCCCCCAGGAAGATTGTTAAGAAAAGTCATCGGTAAAATAGAAAAAAACTACTTAAGGCGAAAATCTTACATTCAGTCAAGTCTTCATTCTTATTTAATCCTATTAGGCTCGTCCCGCCTTTAATTGGGGCTTATTCTTTTGAACCAAGATCCGAAAATGTCACCACTTCAAGGTTGGATCCTGTAAATCCTGATCTTCCTTTAATCGTGTTCCCATTCCTTTGCAAACTGCCCTGCGGATGGTAGCTCCGTACAATGAACTCCGCGACCATGGATCACAATTCTCCGTTCCCAACTATCAATTATAATTTCAACCCTTCGGGTTTGGGTGGCCGGGGTCATGGCGTGTGCTACAATAATGCCAACCCTTCGGGTTTTAGGATTGAATGATGGTCAATAATTCTTGCCAAGGGTACGCGGATTTTAATCGGAAAGAACAACTGATTCGTACAGACAGATGACAATCTGTCTCAAGGGGCGGTATTTTTTTAACGCAAAGTTCGCAGAGTTGAAGCGCAAAGTTCCGCAGAGTTAATACGGACCAGGGCTTAGAATTTCGTACAGACAGATGACAATCTGTCTTCAGTGCAGGAGGCTTTTAATCCCGTTCATCGTGAAATCCATTAATCGTGTTCCAATTCTCCATCATCAACTATCAATTAGAGATCATCGCGTTTTGGAGGACAGCCCACCAGCCGTAGTTAACGATGTGTACCAGATCGAATATCATCAAACCATCTGTTTTTTTCAGGCACATCTGCACTGCTTTGGTAAACTGCTCCGGATGGTTTTTGTACTGTTCAACATAGAGTCCTCCAATAACAGGAACTGCTTCACCGATAACTTCCATTGCAATTTTTGCAGAACCCTCAACTGAGTACCAGTACTCCCGTGTTGTGCCCATTGCTGCTTCCGTCCTCTGACTGATGCGGGCGTTATTGCTTTCAACCTCTTCCATGGTCACTTCAAAGAAGTAACATCCTGTGGTGTAAATATCAAGCAGCCCGGCGTAACCATATTTTTTATATCCGGCTGAAGCCCAGTCATATTCAAGAGAAGGATCGTAAGTGTCTGATGCCCAGTTCGCGCCTACTTCATAATAAAGGGGATACCATGCGCCGGTGTAGGTTCCGAAGAGGATGCCGGGGTTAACTTTTTTTACTTCCTCACGTGCTTCCCTGAAGAATGACCAGATAACCGAAGCCCGCCACTCAAGCCATTGTTTGTATAATTTGCCCGGCACCCTTATGCTCTTTCCGCTTTCATCTTTTCTGTAGGTGTATATATCGGCGGGAAAATTTTCAACTGTAGCACCAAGGAATGACTCAAACGAGGTACGTGAGATGTTGCTGAAATCAGCTTCGATGCCGTCATATCTCACGCGGTCGAGCAGTATGCCGTCAAGATTAGGGTAAAGGGCAACTACCTCGTGTATTACATTAAGCTCATGACTGCGCACTTCTTCGAGCAGCGGATTGGTCATAGCAGAGTATTTATGTTTTAGCTTTGAGATGGGAACCAGACCGGAGTCAGTATAGTTGACCGACTGCCAGTGGTCTTTGCCGGTATATACAAGTCCGCGGTCAAAAAAGTTATGTCCGGCAACAAACACGTTTAACGAAGCATGAACCCTAAGACCGGCTTTGTGACCCTCTTCAATGCAAAGGGCAAGCAGATCGTAGTCCGGACTGCGCTTAAAGCCCTGCCACTCTTTCATCTGCGGAGCGGTTTTTGATTTGTAAAGCACCTCACCGGTAATTGGCTTGATGTCAATAACTACATCGGTGAAACCGAGCTCCTTGCAGAGATTCAGGTAGTATATAACAGAGTCGGGCATGCTCATCCGTTCAAAGTTGGCGGTGGCATCAATCCACATGATATTGCCCTTCTGTGCATGGAGGGGGAGGGCTGCGAGAAACAGGAAAAAATAAACGGTGAGTGCTTTCATGATATCCGGAAATATTTTGTCTGTAAAAATAGAAAACTAATGGTAATTATGAATGATGAATTATGAAGTTTGAACTAAGGAAAATCGCTGATACCCGTCTGGTTTATGCAGGCAGTGGTCCGGGCAAATGTTTACTAATTACTAACTACTAATTACTAATTTTTCCCCTGTACATTGTTCATTGTACATTGTAAATTGATATTGTTGTTTTATGAATATATCAGAGGAATTGAATGGAAAGAGCTGCTCTGTTAATTGACTACCGGAACGGATATAAAAAAATTTCGGAAGCGATGAAAAACATCCCCTTTGAGCTCTGGGATTTTAAGCCAGCTCCTGAAAAATGGAGTGTAAGAGAGATTCTGATTCATCTGGCTGACAGTGAGGTGAATGCTTTTGTTCGGGCAAGAAAAATGCTGGCAGAACCCGGGTCTGAGCTGATGGTTTATGATCAGGACAAATGGGCACAGCAACTGAACTACGCCGGGCAGGACATTGATATGTCTATGATTCTCTTCAAAACTGTGCGTGAGGCAAACTACCGGATGCTGATAACCCTCACGGATGATGAATGGAGCCGGTCAGCTTTTCATCCGGAGCGGGGGAAGATGTCGTTGGAAGACTGGCTTCTGACTTACACCGCGCATGTAGATAAACATATCGGTCAGATGTTCAGAACAGTCGAGACTGCCGGGAAATAAAAAAACAGACTCCGGAGTTGTCGGGTACCGAGGTGTATCCTTCCGTTCAGGCATTCAGGGAGTCGGTGATTTTCTTTCTTGGGTGCATCATCTGACCCGATTCAATCCGTTCAGAGATGCTCAGTCCGAGTTTTTTAAGCGAAGAAGCAAAGGACTCCTGTTCTTTTTCATCTAAAACCGAAAGCACTGTGCTCATGGCATGACTGTAAGTATCGAGCACCTTTGCATAGAGTTTTTCACCCTTTTCGGTAATTTCTACGATAATAGCCCGGCGGTCATCCCGGCTGTGAATTCTGCGGATATTGCCGTTTTTTTCAAGATTATCAAGGATAAGGGTCATGTTACCGCCGCTGACCATCATTTTACTGCAGAGAATTCCGATTTTTGAGGAGCCACGAGTTGCGAGATAGTCCAGCACACCGAACTGAGATTCGGATAACTTATATTCTCGGAGAGAGGTGCCTGAAACCGTGAGAACGGAGATATAACATCTGTGCAGTTTAAGCCAGATACGAAGCGCAGCATCTTTTCGGGAAACCTTTGCCATAAGGTTACTTTCTGTTAGTTTTGTGAACGAGCTTTATTTACCAGGCAGAAAAACAGTCTGTATGCCTTTGTTCATTGAATTAGGGCAAAGTGTGAACTATTTTTTCAGGTATAAAAAATAATAATAATTTTCAATAAAAAAATATATTTTTATGAATGCGGAGATAATTCTCTGAATTCACCTCTTTTCGGAGTCACTCATCCGGTGACAGGAACAAATGTTTAGAAGACTTGATCATGATAGCAATTATTAATTACGGAAAAGACAATTTAGAAGGTATAAAAGCGGGGCTGGAAAAACTGAATCAGGAGTATTGTATATCGGCTAATGAAAGCGAGATATGCCACGCGGATAAACTGATTTTTCCGGGAAGCGATGAACTGAAAAAAGTTATCAGGAATATCCACCTGATGAATCTTTTTTCGATGATGAGGATGATTAAAAAACCTGTGCTGGCTATTGACTCCGGCATGCAGCTTCTCTGTGAATATTTTAAAGCGGAAAACCTTACCTGTCTTGGGCTCTATTCCACGGAAGTATTCCGTTTTGATGCTGAAGCGCCCGAAATTCCGTATAGCGGAATGCACGAAGTTGAGTTTGTTAAAGAGGGAGTAATAGGGAGGGGACTTGAACAAAGGGAAAAGTTTATGTTTCGCAACAGTCTCTTTATCCCCGAAACAGTTGAGACCACGGGTGTGTCGTGGAACGGGAAAGCGTTTTCTTCAGTGATTGAGAAGGAACATTTTTACGGAGTTCAGTTTCATCCGGAGCAGTCAGGCGAGGTCGGGCTGCAGGTCCTGCGCAATTTTACGGAGCTCTGATATATATACATATATATCAGAGCCCAATACTGCCTGCAATACAACTGAAGAAAGATTTGTCGCCTGCGGTTATCATCTCACCATAAAACCCGTTCACCGTAACTCTTGTGAGTAAATCTCCTTTGGCTGTATATACTTTTCTCCCCCGCGGTCGGTCAGTCTCATTCTTTCTTTTTAACAAGATATTTTATTCCGTAAAACAGAAACACTCCGCCGGCAAGGTATCCGAGTATTTTCAGGCCGAAACCGAGGATTTCAGAATCGGGTTCAAAATCGCCTTCCGGAAGTGTTGTGCCGGCATTGACGACAGTCTTCAGTGATGCCAGACTGTCCACGGCGGTAAAATATACAGCGGGGCTGACGTCTAAGTTATTTATATCAAACCCTGCTTCAGAGGGAGTGTAACGGATCAGGAGATTATCTCCAGGTGACGGGTTCAGGTTCTCAAATCTTCTTTGCAGAATGTTCTTTCCGTTCCAGGCAAATTCAGCCGCTGGTGTGATGCCTTCTATATCATCTTCTGTCAGCCCGTCCATCAGGTAAAGAGTAACTGTTCCTTTGCCAATCGTTCCGCCCCAGGTTTTGCCTGTTTCGAGTATATATGAGAAGAGGTTTGCTTTCTGGTTGTTATATCCCTCTCTGATCCGACCGAAGCTATTGTCGGTCAGATAATAAACTGTAACAACCGACTGACCCGGAGGAAAGGAGCTTTCCCATACATACCAGTTATCATGTTGACTGTAAACATTGCTATAGACAGAATCTGCGGGGAGGGTTTGGGGGAGTGTTTCGGGTGCATATTTGTTTATATATTCTTCCAGTTTAAGCGCATCAGTGGCAGTGCCGTTTACTGATACGGTAAGCGCGTGCAGGTCTTCAAAGAGAATAGATCGGTCGAGCCCGCTGTTTGCGCTTCCGGAAACAGGGAATCCGGTCCGTATGGTAATGGTATCCGGGGAGCTGTTATGCATAATATATACTCCCTTAACAGCGGCAAAATTTTTATAGAGTGCGATGGTTATTTCTTCTTCCATCATCAGCACTTTACCTGAGTGCGCTGCATCTTCTTTAAAGAAGTGAACAAAGGTCCGGCCGGTTCCGGTCTGCCAGAAACCAGGCATGGCGATATTTGCCAAAGCGAGTGAGTGAAGCAAAAGAAAACAAAGAACGCTTTTCATGATATTTACCTCAGTGGTATGGTTATGGTGAAAAATGGTTTTGATGTATATCCGGTTGATAAATTCTTTGTATCGAGTCGGTCAAGTTCTTCAGCGGCAAATTTGCCGATATAGTAACCGATAACCGCGCCGAAGACGGTGTCAGAAAACCAGTGCACATCATGGTACATCCGCGCCATGGCAGTCATCACGGCCGCGGTATATGCCGCTGCTGTTATACCGGCGGAACGGTATTCCTGTTCCAGCACGGCGGCAATGGCAAAGGTGAAGGTTGTGTGGCCAGAGGGAAATGAGGTCTGCTCAAAGCTGAAACTGAACGGGTTAAAATCATGATTGCCTTTTTCATTAAAGGGGCGGCTTCGTCCTGCGGCTGTTTTTATGATCATATTATAGAGTATTGAAAGAGTGGAAGCGGTAAGCAGTTTAAGCCCCGTTTGCTTAGCGGCATCATCATCAGCCCAAAGACCATAAGTATATATACCGGCGATGGGTATCATGGTATAGTGGTTTCCGTAATACTCATCCGTAAAAAAAAGTCCGTCAAGAAAAGGGGACTGATTCTGTTTCCAGAAGTCGCGCACTGTCTCATCTGCCAGCCCGGCTGTGCCTGAAGCAATAAGGGAAAGCAGGGT
>JADLAF010000197.1 GCA_020848375.1 Ignavibacteriaceae bacterium | reverse complement strand
TGCAAATTCTGCCAGAACTGGTCCATCAGCAAGGCAAAACTTGACGCTGAAGGTTCCATGTATGTCACTCCTGAACAGGTTGTTGCTCTTGCGAAAAAATACCGCACTCCTTCAATTGCCTTTACCTATAATGATCCGGTCATCTTCGGCGAGTATGTGATTGATATCGCGAAACTCGCGCGTGAGGAGGGAATTCATCCCGTCATGGTTACCGCGGGATATATAGACCAGAACGCGCGCAAAGAAGTGTTTAAGGATATATCAGCCGCCAATGTTGACCTGAAAGCGTTCAGCGAAAACTTTTATCATAAACTGACACTTAGCCATTTGCAGGATATACTGGACACACTCCTCTGGCTGCGGAATGAAACAGATATTCATCTGGAGATTACCACGCTCCTGATCCCCGGTGAAAATGATTCTGATGAGGAGATACAAAGGATGTGCGGCTGGATCCTTGGAAATCTTGGTGATGAGATTCCGCTACACTTCACTGCGTTTCATCCTGATTATAAGATGCTGAATAAAAAGTCCACTTCCCCCACTGTGCTCAAACGCGCGTATGCGCTGGCAAAATCAGCCGGTTTGAAATATGTATATACAGGTAACATACACTGGGATGAGGGACAGATTACCTTCTGCCCATCGTGCGGAAAAGAACTGGTTAAAAGAACCTGGCATAATGTAAAAGTGAACCGCGTAAGGAATGGAAAATGTGACGGCTGCGGATGCATTATTGCGGGTAAGTTTTTATAAGTTTCAACAGAGTTTTCTGTTTTTGATACACAACGAGAAGCAACAATTCTCCCGCTGATTTCACGAATGAGAACAGAGCTTCAATCTCTATCCTCCCCGGAGGATTTCTCAGACGAAGTCAGATTGCATCCGTCAGATTTCTGCACCCTTGTATTCTTTTTTTTACCAGAATATCTCTCCCATGAAATCGTGATTTGCGATTCGTGTTCGATGACAATAAGTCCTATTTTTATTTATATTTCATTTTTACAAATTCTATTGTTAGTGCGGTGAGGAATCAGAGAATACTGGATTTGTTAGATTTTGAAAGAATTGACATACTGCTTGAGGGATTTAATAAATCAACCGGGTTTGTAACAGCAATTCTTGATCTTGAAGGAAATGTGCTGTCAAAATCCGGCTGGAGGCGGATATGTACTGACTTTCACCGGGTGCATCCGGTTACGGCAGAAAAGTGTACAATTAGTGATACCCTGCTTGCCGGCAGAATGAATGAAGGGGAAGAATATCATTATTATCCCTGTTTAAATGGGCTTGTTGATGTTGCAGTTCCTCTGATTATTAACGGGGAGCATATCGCGAATCTCTTCTCAGGCCAGTTCTTTAATAATCAACCGGATGTTGATTATTTCAGGAAGCAGGCAATGGAATATGGCTTTGATGAGAAGGAATATCTGGATGCTCTTGAAAAAGTGCCCGTTGTTTCTGAAGAGACAGTAAAAGTGGTAATGGCATTCCTTCGGAATATGACTCAGCTCATCAGCGATTTGACCTTCCAAAAATTACAGCCGTCAGACACCAATGAGAAGATCAGGGTGAGTGAGCAGAAGTACCGCCTGCTTTTTGAGAGCAATCCTCATCCGATGTGGGTTTATGATCTGCAGAGTCTGCGTTTCCTGGAAGTGAATGAAGCGGCAATAAAAAAATACGGATACAGTAAAGCAGAATTTTTAAACATGGAACTGACGGATATCAGACCAGTTGATGAGGTGCCAAAATTATTTGAAAATATGAGTCAGGAAGCGGAACGGTATTCTTTTTCAGGGGAATGGAAACATAAAAATAAAAAGGGGGAGATTTTCTATGTCGAAATTATTTCTTACAGCATTGATTTTGAAGGAAGAAAAGCCAGAATGGTCCTGGCAAATGATATCACCGAAAGGAAGCAGGCGGCGGAGGTGCTTAAAAGCAGAGTGGAAGAACTTGAGAAGTTTCACCGTCTGACGGTAGGTCGTGAACTGACCATGATTGAGCTGAAGAGGGAAGTGAATGAACTGCTGATAAAATCAGGCCGCGAGCAGAAGTACATGATTGTTGATGAACCGGAGAGATGATCGGTTACATACAGTTGCTTTTAATTTTTTCCTATCCTGATAAAAATTTTCACTTTTTCAATCATTTCAACACAAATGTGCCTGGTCCCAAACACGCGCAAAAAAAAAATTGCCACAAAGAAGATTTTGCCCCTCAACTTTTTACTCGAGTGCGCCCCCTCTCTTTTATGCAGATTTGGAAATAAATACTTCATGATTCACTATTTCTAGTTATTTCCGACATTTGTCTTTACAATCCGGACAAAAATCCTTAAATTTGGATAGAAAAATTAGAAACATCATGGCAAAAGATATTTATTCACAATCCTCAGAGGATGAAGAAATGCTTTTAATAAGAGACCGTATGGAGCTTTTCAGAGTTTCTTCCAGGGGCGTTTCCTCGACCTGGGTACCTAAAGTACTGGTTCTGACAGGGCTCCGCAAAGAGGCAGTAGCCTCAATCCTGAGTATTTCCGGAAAAACTCTTGACCGCTACCTTGCAGCACCGGTTACCCTGCCCCCTTCTTCAAGCGAACTGCTCATTAAAATTACAGAGCTTTACAAAAAAGGGGCAAAGGTTTTGGGCTCTCTTGAAAATTTCAGGGCGTGGATGTCTAAACCCTCCTTTGGTCTGACCGGGCTGATACCCGTAACTCTCCTCACAACCGCGTCAGGTATTGACCTGATTTCAGAAGAGCTCGGCCGCATTGAATTCGGCGATATTGCCTGATAAGCCGGGTAGATGAGGGTTTACCGGATAACCTCACCACACTGGGCGGGGAAGCTTACGGCTTCCGGTATTTCCGGCAGATGGAATTATGAGGGGGATTATGTTCTCTATGCTTCTGAGCACCGCTCGCTTGCCTGCCTGGAAAACCTTGTACACCGTGGCGGAAATGCCTCAGCGGGGGAGTTTTACATCACCGAAATTTTGATTCCTGATACAATTGCGGTAGAACTGATTCCTGAGACTGCATCCGTGCAAATTTCCAACACCCATCAAAGCCAGTTAATTACACGTGAATTTGGTCACCGCTGGTATAGTTCCGGGCTGAGCTGCATCGTTAAAGTGAACTCAGTGCTGATACCACGGGAATACAATTTTGTGATTAACACCCGTCATCCGAATTTTCAGGAGATCAGAACCGGTTCAGTAGAACCCTTCACCCTCGACCCAAGACTGAAAACGCAAAATCCGCAAAATTCCATGAAGTAAAATTCTCAAATGTCCATTGTACATTCTCCCATTGTCCCCAAACGTTTCCCGCAGATTCCGCAGAAAAAATTCTCTATTATTCTCACCACTGTCCCCGAACGTTTCCTGCAGAATCCGTAGATTTCCACAGAAAAAAATTCACAATTCACAATTCACAATTCATACTTTATAATTACCCATTAAGTTTAGTCTGTTTTCCGTAAATTTCGTAATTGTAATTAAATAATCCCCGTTCTGCCCTGTTTTATCCGGGCTGAACTAAAACGGGCACATTTTTCGATTTTCAGGATAATGAATGTTTAAGAGAGCATTGGTTTTACTCCCCCTCACCCTTCTGTTTTTTGCAGGATGTGCAGGACTAAAGGAGACTGCAAATATGACCGTTGAAGAGCGGTTTGCAGTTGCAATGGAGTACTTCAACGACGAAAGTTACGATCTGGCTATTAATGAGTTTGAGGCAATCCTCCTTCAGTTCCCCGGAAGCGAGCAGTTCGACGATGCCCAGTTTTATCTGGCTAAGTCCCGATTTGAACGAGCTGAGTTTCTGATCGGAGCGAGTGAGTTCAGCAAACTGATACGCAATATTCCAGCGAGCAGTTTTGTGCCGGAATCACAGTTTATGCTTGCTGAATGCTATTATCAGCTCTCACCCCCTTTTTCGCTCGACCAGCGTTACAGCCGGAAAGCTATTGAAGAGCTCCAGGCGTTTATAGAGTTTTTCCCCTCAGACCAGCGTGTACCAGAGGCGGAAACCCGGATTAAAACGCTGACGGAAAAGCTCGCCGAAAAGGAATTCAACAGCGGCTATATCTACGAGAAGATGGAGTATTACACCGCCGCACTGCAATACTACGGACTGGTATCGGAAATCTATCATGATACCAAATATGCTCCGCTTGCCTCTGCCGCCAGAATCCGTCTGCTTGCGGAGCGCTCTCGCAACAAGGAAGCGCTTAAGGAAATTGAAAATTTTATAAAGCGTTTCCCTGAAGATGCCGCCCTGAAGGAAATGATTGATCTTCAGACAAAACTTGCTCCCTCGGTCCTTTCGAGTAATTAGATGAAAGGAAAAACCATGAGCCAGTCGGTTGTTACCATGACTGAACTGGTTCTGCCGCATCACACAAACACGCTTGGCAATTTGCTCGGCGGACAGCTTATGCACTGGATTGATATCTGCGCTGCTCTTGCCGCGCAAAAGCACTCCTCCCGCACCTGTGTTACCGCTTCTGTGGACAAAATTGATTTCCACCATCCGGTTAAACTGGGTGAAATTGTTACTCTCATTGCCTCGGTAAACCGTGTTTTTACAACTTCTATGGAGGTCGGGGTGAAGGTTCATACCGAGTCATATATACAGGGGACCAAAACACACTCAAATTCAGCATATCTAACATTTGTCGGGGTTGACGGCGCAGGGAAACCCGTGCCCGCCTTTCCTGTAATTCCCGAAACAGATGAGGAGAAGCGCCGGTACGACGAAGCGCTTGTCAGACGTGATGCCCGGCTTTCTGCCAGAAAAACTCTTTCATAAATTCTTTCTTCTTTTCCTGCCGGCGGAACTCCTGCTTTCCCAGATTCCGGTCGGAGGATTTGTCCGTTATGACCGCTATCCGGTTCCTTCCGGTTACTCCTCTTTTATTACTCTGAACTATAACGATGATGCTTATACTGACTTTCTGCTTTATGGCGGAAGCGGGAAAGAGATGGAACTGGTTGCCGGAATCAGGGGGAACAAACTAAGAACCGAGCGGAAAGTGCGCCCTTCAATTAAAGCTGAATATATACTCAATCTGCGTGAAAAGGGGGTGAAGGGGGAATCTCTCTTTCTGACCTCGCCTTCATTGCTCAGAAGTGAGTCAGCACTTATCACGGCAAAAGGAAACTACTCCCTGCAAAAATCATTTAAGCATACCGGTTATCCTCGTGCTGTTTCTTCAGAAGATGTGAACGGAGACGGTGCCCCGGATATACTTCTGGCGGGGATTAATTACAGCGGCATGAGCGTGCTGACTTCAAAAGGAAGCGGTTTTGAGGAAACCCGGGTGAATAAAGGAGAATCATTTGAATTTGCGCTTTTCGCCGATGTGAATCATGACGGGCTGCCGGATATACTCGCCTGGTCGCCGTTTCGCCACGCGGTATATATCTTCAGCAACAACCGCCGCGGTGCGTTCCGTTTTGAGCGCAGCATGAGCACGGAAGACGGCGTTAAAGGTGTCTGGTCGTATGATATCAATCTTGACGGATACAATGATATTCTGATTTTGTATGATAACCGTGTCATGATTTATTATGCTGAGGCGACTGGAGCATATACACGCACTGCTTTGGTACCGGCGGATCAGGGTGCGGTGAAGATGGTTATCGGTGATTATAACCGCGATGGCCGTATTGATCTGGCGCTTCTGTATCTCCCTTCGGGCGGAGCAGCCGTGTTATTTCAGACTGAGGATGAAAAATTTTCTAAGCCCTTTATGGTTTATAACGGTCAGGGGATAACTGATATCACCAATTATTTCAGCCGCTTCATTGATGGCATTGCCCTGCTCGACTCAGCGGGATATATACACACCGTGACCCGCACCGGTTCCCCGGCCGATGAACTGACTATGGTGAGCGGAGGCAGACCGGTTACGCTGAGCACGTTTGATATGGGGAATAACGGTATCAGAGATCTGGTCTATTATGATAAGGAAATTTCGTCACTAAGCTTTCTGCTGCGTGACGGCGCAGGCAGACTTTCACAGATATATTCGCTTTCGGTGATGTCAGAGCCGGACAGGATTTTTGTAAATGATGATAATCCGGTAGTGAAGTCAATTATCCTCTGGAAAAAGGGAGGACGGTATATTGAACTGGTCAGCGCTGATCTTGAATCATTTAAAATTAAACGGAAAGACCTGTATCTTGACGGGAGGATTGAGGATATTCGTTTTGTTTCAGGAGGGCAGGAAACTGAATTCGCCGTCATCATCAGCAGGGCGGGCACTTTCCGCTACCGCAGATTTGCCTTCAGGAAGGGGAAAGCGGAACGGATTCAGGAGATTGAACTCGGAACAGCCATCGCACATACCCTGATTGACAGAGAAGGCGGAGCTTATCTCTTTAAAAACACCGGTCTGATCACTACATTAGAATACCGTAAATTGGGAACTGCTGAAGCCAGCTTAACCCTTTTTAGAACAGAAAAAGAAAAGATATCTCCAAAATCATTTTTCCTGATTCCGGTTGATGAAAGGGGGAGCGAGGCAGTTTGCGGTCTGGTGAAAAAGGATACTGAAGATGTTTTTTTAATAAGGAATCAGCGTATTACAGCGTATATAGACAATAAACGAGGAGCTGATGCTGCCTGGGATGCCACGAAACAGGAGTCTGAAATTTCTGTGCGCCGGCGCGGCAGGGAAGTTTCCGTATGGTTCCTGACGGCTGAACCGCGCGAACTGCTGAATCTTAGTTTTTCTGCCACTGACGGAAGATCAGTCTCCCGCAAAATCAGAAGAGCTGACGATATCAGTGATATGCTCGTGCGCAAACTTACCCGCAACCGCAGTTATTTGGTAACCTCTTCTGAAGACGGATTTATAAGGTTCAGAGGATTGTGATAAGAATAGTCACACTGCTTATGATATATATCCTCAGCAGTCCGGTGCAGGCAGGTGAGGGAGCGCATATATCGCTTGCGGCAAAAAGAGATTCTCTGCAGATGATTCTTTCCCCAAACTATGAGGGGGAACCGGTTAAATGTGCATTCGGATTGGTGAATGATGTACTGCTTGGCAGCCGTCTGATTGATGGTCCTGAAAAGTCTCTCCCTGCTTTGCTCTTTCGCCCCTTTACTGATACATCGGTCGTTACGCCGCGCGGTTATTTCCGCGTGCACTACAACACCTCGGGTAATGACGCACCCGCTTATGATATTGATCAGCTTCTGATTGCCGCGGACTCATCATATATATATGAAACCTCTTATCTTGGTTTCCCCGCACCTCCTTTTGATAACGGACAGGGGGGAGACTCGCTGTATGATATATACATCCTCAATCTGGGCGGGGTCTATGGCTTTACGGAGTTAGAAGATGAGATCGTCCCCGGTTCAGGCCGTCACACCAGTTACATTATGATGGATAATGACTTCCTCGGGTTTTATACCACCGGCATTGAAGCAGCCCGCGTTACCGTTGCTCATGAAATTCATCACGGCATTCAGATAGGGAACTATATTGTCCGTCAGCAGAACGGAGGCATTCTGGATACCTGGTTTTACGAAATGACTTCCACCGCGATGGAGGAGTTTGTGTTTGACACCGTGAATGATTATTACGGATATCTTCCTTCATTTTTTAACGGAGCCGATCGCTCATTTGGGCAGAACTCCGGCTACAACCTGGCGCACTGGAATATATACCTCCGCGATAAACACAATGACCTGACGCTGTTTACCGATCAGTGGATTCTGCTCAAAAGCTACCGCGCGCTTGATGCAATACAGTTCAGTCTCACCGACCGCGGACTTTCGTTTCAGGAGGCACTGCACGAGTTCTCAGTATGGTGCTACTTTACCAATTACCGTTTTAAGCCCGGATATTTTGAAGAAGGGAAGGCATACCCGGCAGTGAAAGCAAAAGTAACCGCGAATATGAACTCCTCCCTGCTGACTATGCAGTTTCTGCTGAAGCCGGCTTCAGTGAATTATATACTGACGATAAACACGCGCGGCGGTCTGAGCGATACGCTGTTTGTTATTTACGTGAATGGGGATGTTCGTCTGGGGATTGACAGTATGAACACTCTGATGGGGCTTAAGATGCTGCTTTCTGATTTCAGTTCGCCTGAGGCAAAAAAGATAACTGATTATTATTATCTGAGGACTGAAGTGCTTCAGCCGGTATTCTGGTCGTATGCAGCCGTACTGAATAATTATTATATACCATCCGGGGGCATTGGCGGTCCTGTGATGAAGGATGTTTACCCCTCACCGTTTTTTTACAGCCGCCACAGTGGTCTTACTATTCCGCTCGAACAAAGCCGGATTTCAGGTGAAATGGATTTTGCGGTATATACCGCATCCCTGGATCTGATTTGGTCATCCGTGGTCAGAACCACATTTGAAGGACAGAATGTGGTGAAGTGGTCTCCGGTCACCGGTCTCAGAAATGAAAAGCTCCCCTCGGGGATATATATCTACATCCTGCGCAGGGATGATTTTGTGCAGAAAGGAAAATTCACGGTAATACATGAATAATTATTCACTCTCGGTCAGCGGACTGACTAAAGTGTTCGGACGCCGCCTGATTTTCAGGGGGATAGATCTTGAGATAACCGGTCCCGGTATCTATGGTATCTCAGGCATCAACGGCTCAGGGAAGTCCACTTTTGTAAAAATCATTGCCGGACTTCTGACTCCCTCAAAAGGAGCGGTTGAACATAAACTGAACGGAAAAAAAGCTGAGGATGAAGAGCTGCCGGGCATTATAGGCCTTGCTTCCCCTTATCTGATGCTTTATGATGAGTTCACGGCGGAAGAAAATATTGACTTTTTTTCTAAGGTGCGAGGAGGTAAATTCAGCAGTGAGAGAATGAGGAATTTGTTTGATTATTTTGGTCTGACTGAACGGAAAGACGATTTGCTAAAAACCTATTCCTCAGGAATGAAACAGAGGGTCAAATTCATTTTTGCCCTTCAGCATCAGCCCTCACTCCTGATACTTGATGAACCGGTTTCCAATCTGGATATTGCCGGAAAAAATCAGATATACGATATGGTGAGGGACTACGCCTGTGAGCACGTAGTGATAGTCGCGTCCAACGAGGAGAGCGACCTTGCACTCTGTTCACGCGTAATATATCTTGGTGATTATAAAAATAACGGGAACGGGGAGGGCAGATGAAACAGGCAATAGCACTTTTCCGTAAGGATCTTTCATCTGAAATACGTACCCGGTACGCTATCAACTCTTTACTGATGTTTATCATCGTTACCATAAGCGTAATACTTTACGCAATAGGTCAGGAGAAAATCTCCGATTACCTGACCGGAGGTTTACTCTGGGTTATCGTCTTCTTTACAGCGATGTCCGGTCTTTCCCGTACTTTTGTTTCTGAGGAAGAACGGGGCACGGTCATGGCGCTTCAGTTAAGCGCAACCCCGGAAACAGTTCTCTCAGGTAAGTTTATGTTTAACCTGGTGCTGATGTTCTCTATGAATATCATCATCCTGGTGCTCTACAGTCTGCTTTTTGAGGCCTTTGTGCTGAAAAATCTCTCCCTCTTCCTTGCAGCATACCTGCTGGGGAACATCGGGATTGCCTCGGCATCAACGGTAATTGCGGCTATTATCTCAAAAGCGGGCTCAAAAGGGACCCTCTACCCGGTACTGGCGTTCCCTATTCTTCTGCCGCTGATGCTTACACTCATCGAAACAACAAAGATGTCCATGGATGGCACACCTTTTGATGAGTCTTTAGTAGAACTTGCCGTACTTGGCAGTTATAATGTCGTCATGATAGCCGCTTCCTATCTCCTGTTCGACATTATATGGAAAGATTAAAAGGGCTAATCACAAAATAAATAGAGAAAATGAAAAGCAACATTCTGAAAGTGTCTCTTTTTCTGCTGATATCGTTTGTCATAGTGGCAGGAATGGCGTTTCCCATAGTTGAGAAACCGGCTCACTGGTATGAGTTTCCTCTCATTCCTGGCTTGGAAGAGAATGCAAAAATTGTCTTTTTTCACGTCCCCACGAGCTGGGTTTCGGTAATCGCGTTCTTCATGTCCACGGTTTTCAGCATCATGTATCTGCGTAAAAAACGGATTGAAGATGACTATAAGGCATACACAGCAGCTCAGCTTGGCATGATATTCACCATCCTGGCAACGGTTACCGGAGCAATCTGGGCAAAATTTGCCTGGGGCGCCTTCTGGAGTTGGGACCCGCGGCAAACTTCTATTTTTGCTCTCATGCTTATCTACGGTGCTTACTTTGCGCTCCGTTCGGCAATTGAGGATGATGAAAAACGCGCAAAACTTTCATCAGTGTATTCCATAATTTCATTTATTACCGTCCCATTTTTTGTGTTCATCATGCCGAGAATCATGCGGGGACTGCACCCTGGCTCAGCCGATGACAGCCACTCCGGTCCGGTCGTTAATTTTAAGATGGATCAGAATATGCTTCTGATCTTCTACCTTTCGCTTTTTGGTTTTACGGTTCTCTACTACTGGATGTGGTCGGTAGGGCACAAGTCTCTGACATTAAAAGAAAAAGTACAAAAAAGTTACAACTGAGGAATCAATGGATTTTTTATCACAAAACGCAATATATATCGTATTAATCATCGCGCTCATCGTGTGGGGGGGCGTCTTTGGATATCTCTACGTCCTGGACAAACGTCTGCAGAGCATTGAAAAGGAAATGAAAAAATAAGCAGGAAATGACAGCTATGAAAAAGAATAAATTTATGTTCGGAGGCATCATTGTTACCGTGTTTCTCGGTCTCATGATCTATCTCTTTACGCAAAGCAACATTCAGTACGTAAGTGACTTCACCACGGTTATGGAAAAAGGCAGAACGGTTAAAGCAACCGGAAGCTGGGTGAAAGAAAAGAATTACGAAATAGACAAACAGAATAAAACGTTCAGTTTTTATATGAAGGATGAAACCGGTCGCGAAATGAAGGTGGTGTATGACGGAACTATCCCGAATAATTTTGAGGTGGCTACCAGCGTTGTGGTAACCGGTAAGTATGAAGGCGGCTATTTCCACGCAAAAGATATCCTCACCAAATGCCCTTCAAAATATGAAGAGCAGTATGAAGAAAAAGGCGGCGACCATCCGGAGAATGTAAAAATATGATCGGCAGCATTGTTTTAACTCTCGCGCTGGCCATGAGTGTATTTTCGATGGTTATGTATTTTTACACCTACAGAGGTGCAAAAAACACACTCGCGCTCGCCCGCCTTTCGTATCACGCAATGGCAATGCTTGTTATCATTGCCTCAACCATTCTTCTCTATTTTATCCTGACCCATCAGTACCAGTATAAGTACGTGTACAGCTACTCAAGCAGCGATCTGCCCCTTGGTTATCTGATCGCCACTTTCTGGGCCGGACAGGAAGGCAGCTTCATGCTTTGGCTTCTTCTTACCGCGATCATCGGTATCTTCCTGCAGTCCTATGCTTCAAAGATGGGTGACCTTGAACCCCGTCTGATGATGATATACGCTCTGGCAACATCATTTTTATTGGTGATGGTTTCTCCTCTGCTTAAAAGCCCGTTTGCTTATCTTTGGACTGACCCTGTTTTTGTTGATGTGAAGAACGTCAGTCAGGCGGTATTCAGTATTCAGGCGCTGCAGGGCTTTTTCTTCAGCGACCCTTCAAACGGAACTAATTTTCTGAAGATAAGCTCTGATATCCTCCCGGTGCTTTCTTCACTCGGAATGTCTGTTAATGATGTTATTACACAGGGTAAAGGTTTGAATCCGCTGCTGCAGAATTTCTGGATGCAGATTCATCCACCTATTCTTTTTATCGGATTCGCAATGGGCACCGTACCTTTTGCATTTGCAATGGCTGCGTTAATTAAAAATGATTATCGTGACTGGGTTCGTCAGTCATTCCCCTGGGTTCTGGGCGGAGCCGGTGTGCTCGGACTCGGCATTATGCTCGGCGGTTACTGGGCATACGGAATCCTCGGATGGGGCGGCTACTGGGCATGGGATCCGGTTGAAAACTCCAGTCTGGTTCCCTGGCTGATAAGCGTTGCTGCGATCCACACCATGGTTGTGCAGCGGAAAGATCAGGGGAAAGACCCGAACCGCATCGGACGCTATGCAGTTACCAATCTCATCCTTTCGATGAGTATATATATCCTGGTTCTGTACAGCACCGTCCTCACCCGCAGCGGTGTGCTTGGTGATGCTTCGGTTCACTCATTTGTTGACCCTGGAATGGTGGTATATCTCTTCCTGATTTCCCTGATCGGCTCCTTCGCCCTGATGGGTGCAGTAATGATCGCCTATCGCTGGAAAACCCTGAGTGCCTCGAACGCTGAGGCAAACAGTGAGGAAACACTTCTTTCACGCGAACTCTCTCTTTTTACTGCTGCTGTGGCAATGACCGC
>JADLAF010000196.1 GCA_020848375.1 Ignavibacteriaceae bacterium | reverse complement strand
ACAGAATAATTGCCACGGGTTTATTCCTGTCTTCATATAAACTTATGCCGATCTTAAACAAAGCATCGTAACACTTACAATTTTCTTTCACTTTTGCAAAGAATTTGACTCGTTATAGAATAATTCTAACTCCACTGTCTGGTCATTATGCTCAACGCTGGTCAGGAACTGCGCTTTAGGATTATTCTGCTGCGCCATTCTGAGCGAGAACTCTGACTCTGCCAGATATACCAGATTATTATTCTTATCAAAATAAAGATTGTTATATCTGATTCGCCTCAGCTCGTCAATCTCGCTTTCATTACTGAATTTTACCCACAGCGCTTTATGAAAACTCAAAGGATAAAAGTCGCAGCTTGCGCCAAACTCATGAAACAGCCGGAACTTCATTACATCAAACTGCAGCTCACCCACAACTCCCACAACTTTTTTAGTGCCAAGGTTCTGTGTGAAAAGCTGTGCCAGTCCTTCATCTGTTAAATAGCGGATTCCTTTTTCAAGCTGCTTTGACTTAAACGGATCCGTAATGCGCACTTCACGGAAAATCTCCGGTGAGAAGCGCGGTATTCCCTTAAACATGAAATTCTCTCCCTCGGTCAGGGTATCACCTATCTTGAATGTTCCTGAGTCATACAGTCCGATCACATCACCGGGGAAAGCATCATCAATTACATTTTTTGTGGATGCCATAAATGTTGCAGGACTCGGAAACTTCATATCCCGGTTCAAACGTACATGATGGTAAAACTTATTACGTTCAAACTTGCCTGAACAGACCCGCAGGAATGCAATGCGGTCGCGGTGCTTGGGATCAAGATTTGCGTGTATCTTAAATACAAATCCGCTGAATTTTTCTGCGTCCGGCTGAATCATACCGCTGGTGGTTTCCCTCGGAGCGGGCATGGGTGCCAGTTCACAAAAAGTTTCAAGCAATTCCTTAATACCGAAGTTATTAAGCGCACTTCCAAAAAACACCGGCGCCACCTCACCGCTCAGATACAGATCAGGGGTGAACTCCTCATAGACACCGTTAATCAGTTCAAGATCTTCTTTGAGTTTTGCTACGCTGCTCCCCAGCACTTCAGCCAGAGCCGGGTCATCCAGATCCTTAAAGGTTTGTATATCATCTTCAATGGTGGTCTTATTTGAAGTAAAGAACGCAAAAGAGTGTTTATATATATTATATACACCCTTAAAGCTCTGACCGTACCCGACCGGCCAGGTCAGAGGTCTCACTCTGATGTCCAGCTTTGCCTCAACCTCATCAAGCAGATCAACCGGGGGCTGCCCCTCGCGGTCCATTTTGTTGATCAGAATAATCACCGGAGTTTTTCGCATCCGGCAGACATTCATCAGCTTTTCGGTTTGCTCCTCAACGCCCTTCACGCTGTCAATCACCAGGATGACGGAATCAACAGCAGTCAGAGTACGGTACGTATCCTCAGCAAAGTCTTTATGACCGGGGGTATCAAGCAGATTGATTTTTTTATCATCGTACTCAAAAGAAAGCACCGATGTTGCAACCGAGATGCCTCTCTGCTTTTCAATCTCAAGGAAGTCAGAGGCCGCGGTCTTTTTAATCTTGTTGGACTTCACCGCTCCGGCAATCTGAATCGCACCGGAGTATAGCAGCAGCTTCTCCGTCAGAGTCGTCTTTCCCGCATCGGGATGACTTATAATAGCGAAGGTTTTTCTTTTGGCAATTTCTTTTTGAATGGACATTAAATCTTCAGGTAACTTGGGAAATTAGTAATTAGTAGTTAGTAATTAGTAAAAAAAGCAATTAGGAGTTAATAATTAGTAATAATTTTTAGTTGTTAATTGGTAATTAATTTAAACCTTCAGCTATTTTCGTGAAGATTTTATGGTTTTGGTTATTGCAGTCAGAATCTTTATTAATTCGTGAATGTCATTAATTACTGCATCATACTGCTCTTTTGAGATGTAATCCGTCCTGAAAAGCAGTTCTAACCAATATTCTGTTTCACCGGCTTCTTTGAGTGCAATGGTCAGTTTATGCAGAAAATCATTGGTAGATTCGCCATACTTTGCTTCTCTGACTAATGCTCCAATCGCCGTGCCAGACCGGATAATTTGTTTGGAAAGAATATATTCACGCTTTTCCTCCCGCAGAAAATTCGCGAGTCTCACAATTCTTACAGCAAACTGCAAACTCTTATCTCTTATGACATTCTCTTTCACACTGCCTCCATTAATTATTGTCTTTTAATAATTTCACGATGCATACTTTTCCTCCGACCCCGCTCCCATTACTAATTACTAACTCCTAATTACTAATTATTAAAAGTCATCATATACCGCATCCGTGTTTATATACGAGTATCCGTACTCCTGCCCCTGTATGGTCTGCATTTCGGTGCGGAATTCTTTTTCACTCGGTTCGTTCATCAGGACTATGGCGCGGATGTCTTCTTCTTTCGGGAGGACTTTTATCAGATTTTCCGGAAATTGAATTTTATTGCGTTTATCAATTCTGAATGATATTTCATAAGCTTTCATGGTGTTCCTTTATACGTTTGTGTTATTGAATCCCCATCAGTTCCCTCGCTCCTTTCAAACTTGCCTCGGTTACCAGTTCACCGCTCATCAGTTTTGCCACTTCAACCACTTTCTCCTCAAGGGTGAGCTCCCGTATATAACTGAACGCCCTGCCGTCTTCTTCCCGCTTCTCAACGGAGTAGTGATGATTTGAAAGTCCCGCTATCTGGGGCAGATGCGTGATGGCTATAATCTGATGAAACGATGACAAATTCTTGAGCGCGTTACCAACTTTCTGCGCAATGCGTCCGCTTACACCGGTATCAATTTCATCGAATATCAGCAGGGGCAGACGGTCGTTCTTCGCCAGAATGGTCTTGAGCGAAAGCATAACACGCGAGACCTCACCGCCCGAAGCAACTTTTGCCAGAGGTTTTACCTCCTCCCCTGCGTTGGCTGACATAAGAAACTCAACATCATCAATTCCTGCACTGCTGTAACGCACTTTGTTACTCTCTGCATATATATAATCATTTCCCACGGCGGGTTGCTGCTCCTGGCGGATAACAAACTGCGCGTTTACTATACCAAGATTAACCAGCTCCCCGATAATGCTCTTGCTTATTTTGCTCCCCGCTTTGCGCCGTTCTTCTGAAAGTTTAACAGCCGCTTCTCCGCAGATGTTCCGCTGCGCTTCGATACCTGCTTTCAGTTTTGCAGTCTCTTCTTCAAATCCGGTTGCAAATTCAAGTTCGCGGCTGATTTCATTACAATATTTCATCACTGCTTCCACACTGCCGCCATATTT
>JADLAF010000195.1 GCA_020848375.1 Ignavibacteriaceae bacterium | reverse complement strand
AATTCTGCTTAAAGAATCAGATAAATTATAACGATTCAGGTAATACCGGTATTGTAGTATATTGATATGCATGAGGAGTGTTTTACCCGAACCGGTTGCATTCCAGTATGCCAGCTTATTAAGGTCGTTAACCATTGCGCTTAATTCAAAGTCCGTTACCGCTGAAAAATCGTTTTTATTTCTGCCGTGATTGAACCTCAGGAAATTGTTCAAATCCGTACATAATTTTTCTTTATCAGTAAAATATCTGTCAAGATAAATTTCAGTAAACAGGAGGGTTAGGTACTGAAAATACTTCCATCTGATTTGATGTTCTCTCTTAATACCAATTTTGCTCGTATGCGAAAAAATGTTCTGATCATACTGAAGAAGCAATTCTTTTGGTATATTTTCATTGGTAAACATACCGTCAACGAGTGCATGGTAAAAGTATGATACATTATTTTCATCATAACCCTCGAGAACTGCATCTTTCAGGTCTGAAGAAATTGCCTGTAAATCTGTTACGCCAAAGAGCGAAAGAATAAACTTATTTAAAACTAATGATGCGCTGAGTTTGGCCATTAATTATAATTCCTCAAGCCGGGTTATCCAGTCATTAAAATGCCTGCATTTAGCCCGCAAAGTTGAAATACCAATATCTTCGGCTATTAAAGGCCCGGAATGAGCTTTTTCACCCGCGTATTTTGGTATATGTTTAATTATTCTTTTCGAGGGCGCACCTTCTGTTGTTTCATTTATCAGTTCCGGCGGCTTACTTTTGGTCTCCCTTTCGAGAGCTTTTACCGCAGTCCTGTTTTCAAAGTACAGATCTCCCAATTTATTCAAATCTGCAAAAATAAAAGATTCAAATTCATGTAACTGGACATAAGGTAAAAAGTTTTTTATTCCTATATCTTCATAGATGGCTTTTTCAAGTTTTTCAATCTTAATATAAGAATCCTGTATTCCCTGGATTTCTTTTGTATAAGGACTCTCATCATCCTTAGGGAAGGCATATAAATCTACAAAAGTTGAAAAATACATATCAGTCCGGTTCTCTTTTCCCCTAATCCATTTTTGAATGTCGGACTTCAATTTTTGATATTTAAGAAGTCCCCCCTTTACTGGTTTTTCTGCATCAAATCCTGTCAGTATGCGTCTTGCATACAAATATTTTCCATTTAAAGCAAAATGAGGGACCAATACTGATTTTACAAATTTTTCTTCGCTATGACCTTCTACAACAATGTTAATATCCATCAGGGTCTCCCCCCGATAACATTTTTCTCCCAGAGTTGTCCTGTTGTGTATTCTTCAAGATATGCCTCAAACTCCAGAGGGTCGGGTCTTCTGTATTCTGATGCTCTCCCTTTACGGTCAATCACAACCAAGTCTTTAAGTTCAAAATTATTTACAAGACTTAAGGATTGGGTGGCAACAAATACCTGACAATGTTCTGATGCAGATTTTATTAGCCCAGCTACCAGATCAATCGCGCTCGGATGCAGACCTAATTCCGGTTCGTCAAGAAAAAGTACTGCCGGCAAATCCTTTGGGTTCTGTCCAAGAAGACTTATCAGAGCGATTGTCCGGAGCATTCCATCAGATGCCTGCCCGGCATTAAACACCTTAATACTTTCTTTTTCTTTCCATCGTAAAAGAACTTTACCAAAATCGGGATAGAGATCAAATTCATCAAAGAATGGGAGAACAAGCCGGATATAAGAAACAATTCTTTTATAGTAAAGTGGTTCCTCATTTTGGATTCGGTACAAAAAGCTGCCAAGATTATCACCGTTCTGCTTGAGCCAGCGGCTGTCTTCCTGTGACCATTTCAATCTCATATTCGCTGTTGAAGAGGTATTATGAAACTGATAAACAATCAGTTTTTTTAATAAAATTGAAATTATTGCAGCAGTATCATTCGTTTTTTCCGGAAGTTTTGCCTCCTCATGGCCTGATCCGCAATTTGTCCAGGAATCTCTTTTCTCATCAAATTTTTTCGCAGAATAACGGTACTTCTCTTCGCGAAAGATTAGTTTATCCGGTTTTGCAAAACCTAAGCTAAAGCTATATTCATTGAATCCCTGCTTATTCTCAATTTCAAGATGTGCCTCAATGCTTTTTGTAACATCAGGCCCGTCATGAAGAATATCTCCCGCACCTCCCAGATATGCAATATGCTCCTGAAGTTTGCCAACCGAATTGAGCATACGGCTAAGGAACCAGAAGAATGATATAAAATTACTTTTACCAGAACCATTAGGCCCGATCAGAATATTTATGGGGCCTGGGCTAAAACCTTCCAGTTCCCTGATTGACTTATACCCTTTTAGTGAAAACGATTTCAACTTAATATCTGACATAAAACAGCTCCTACTGGTAATCAAACATACGTTTTTTAAATTCTTCTTCTATGAGAACTACTTTCCAGCGTTCATCCCCGGTTTTAATATTTTCTACATTATTATCACCGTTTACATAAATCCGGTCAAATTCACCGTCCAATGGGTTATATTTACTCTTAAGCAGGAACTGATTTAACGCCTCTCCATTATGTTTTTTACAGTCGCGCCAGACAACCAGTATCCTCTCATTCTCTCGGTTTACTCCTGTAACCACTCTGAACCCATCCTTTGGCAAAGCATAGTTAATCACGGTGAGCCCGATCAGATAATTAAAAGTCTCGATCAGGTCAACCTTTACAGGTTTTGTTTCATTATTTTTTGTAATATTCAGGTAATTATTAAAAGGGTCTTCAAACCATTCCATAGTGAGCAGACTCCCCTCCGTCTCAAAATCCAGCATATAGTTTAACATATAGCCCTCCTTAAATTTGGTGTTCACCTCAAGTGCTGCCTGTTGACTATCTGTTTGTTTCAAGACAAGATTATTGAGTGTATCTTCGTAGCTTTCAAGAGTCATATACTTAAAGCAATGGCTTATTCCCTCTCTGCTTACCGGTTTTCCATCCTTCCAGTCTTTACTATATATTACTTTCTGAACTCTTGGTTTTGTCACCGTATCAAAATATTCTCCCATTTCAACCAAAATATATTTGCGCTTTCCATTGTCGTTTCTGTTTAAGTTTATTACTGCGTGTGCTGTAGTACCTGAGCCAGCAAAATAGTCAAGTATTATCCCATCTGCATAATTTAGTATTCCGTAAATACAATCTTCAACCAAATGAATTGATTTTGGATACAGAGGTTCTGTATAGCGGGTAATTGGCATAATGTCACCCAATACCTCTGTTCCGTATTTTTTTGCACTATATTCAGATTTAGTCCAACAGGTTTTAAAGTTAATTTCAGATTTAGCTCTATATACTCTTGTGACTCCACTTTTATCAAGTTTAACAAATAATTCGCCAATACACTCTTCAACAGTCTCTCTACTTAAAACCCATTTACGCTCAACATTATCATTGTCTATTGGATATACTTCAATTACACCATCGTCTCTCAATATATTGCGGGGGGGATGATAATTATCCAAACATACATCACCAAAACCTACGACCTTGTTGTTCTTCACTAATATCGGATAGAAACATGTTCGCCCTGAACTTCTAAGATAATTATTTGTTTTTCCTTTCGCTGTATTCATCAACTCTCGAATATCTGGATCCTCTTCACGATTTTCTTGGGCAATTACTCTGATTTTATCATCATGGATAAAAATGGCAAATTCAGAAGTACCTGAAAAATTTTTACCCATGGTACCACCCGGATTATGTATTATCGAAATTGGAGTAATAAGTTTTTCTGTCCAAATATCTTCTAACATAAGCATCAAACGCGATAATTCCGCCTTGTCAATAGCTATAACATGTACACCTGTTTGTTCAATCTCCATTTTTTGAGATTCGAGAAGATTTGGCATTATTAAGGAAAGCCAACTAGAGTGCCTAAAGGTATTTTTATAAAGTATTGAATTCGAATCTGTATTATATGGGGGATCTATGTAAACCCCTTTAATTTTCTTTTCATATTTATCTAACAATAATCGTAATGCGTTAAAGTTAAATGATTTGATCAGAAGTCCATCGATCATTCCATCTATATCATTAATCTCCTGCAGTAGTCTCCATTTGAAATCCTCCGAAAATAAAGCTGTATCCAAAAGAAGAAAAGAGTTTTGTTTAAGAAACTCAATGGTTACGGGTTTAGAAAAAACTTCTTTTCCATCAGGGAACAAGTCATCGGATTCTTTACCGGCAATTTCATCTATCTTATAAAGATTAATCCACTCATTAATTTGCTCCTGATTATTACAAATTTCCGGATACAGTTTCGCCGGCACACGGTCTAATGTAATGCAATAGTTGCACTCAATGACCATTTTCTTTTTTAACCAGAGTTTCTTCTGAAAGTTTTCTATCTGTGCCAGAAATGCAATGATTTTTTGTGCAATCCTTTTAAGCGCTTTTATTTTACCAAGCTGTTTAAGAAACTCCTGTTCACTTTTAGTATTGAGGTCATCAATAAATAAAACCTCATTTTTTATAAAGAAATCAAGTTCACGGTTCAGGAAACCCCCGAGGTCCTTATGGATAAAATAATCGAAAGTATTTCGTGCTGTGTAGTCTGTCAGATGCTTCTGAAGTAAAGTTCTATGTTTGTCTTTTTCCGTTGGGCGGGTGCTCAGAAGTTCCTCAAACCCCTTCGGTATTTGAGCTTTAAGTGTATCAAAGGTCTGCGCTAAAAGGTCCGCCTGCTTTATTTTTTTGTCCTGCAGATCGTATGTGAAAAAAATGGTTAAGTTATCACCTTCCGCATAGCACTGTTTTTCACTATAAAGCGCAAACCTTCTTTCTTTATCTCCCTGAGTTTTGTTGTTATTCTGTTCTGTGGTGGCTTCAACCAGTTCAAAGGAAACTATTTTTCCGTTGCTCAGAGTAAAACGGTAATTTTTAAGGTATTCACTTGTTTTAATGTAATACTGGTCTGAGTTTGCCCAGTGCAGCTTAACTTCTTCTCCTTCATAGGGGATTGCATAAACATCCTTTTTATATCTCCTTTTAGATATAAAATCACCGGTATCAAAATATCGTTTAAAGAATGTTGTCAGAAGAGAAAAAATTTCATTTTCAAGAGCAATCAGATCACCGGTCTCCGCAAGGCGTGCTTTCAGTTCCTTAACCCGGGGCAGTGAATCCGGGTCTGCTCCAAGCTGTGCGGCCTGTTTGATTGCTTCCTCAAGTTCCTTTTCAAGGGCAATAGTATCTATAGATAAACTTTCATTTAAAGTTTCCTTTACCTGAGGAATAAGCTCCTGAGTAAGAAATTTTTGTATGTCATTTCTTTTCTGATTTAGAATCCTGTAAATGCCAAAATCAAGCTCAGCTTTATCAAGCATAAAAACTTCATTTAAAACATCAATCAGTTTATCGTAATTAGACACGCTCATAATATATTCCATTCAATGGTGAAGAGAGTTTCCTCTCTGATTTCCTGTTTCATTCTCTTTTTAATTTCAAGTATCATCCCGTCCCTGCGTTCAGCTATTTCATCTTCTGCCCGGAATATTTCCTGCCTTTGTTTTTTTTGCTTTGAGGCAAGCTTTTTCAATTGTTCCTGCAAGGCAAGCTGTTCCTCCGGATTAGTTGTTTTAACCACTTCCCGGTTAAGCTCTTTAATTCTTGCTTTTGTATCCTTAATTGCCTGTTCAGCCGAGGCAATCCGGTCATCCGCCCATTTGTGTAATTTTTGCATTTCGACCTGTAAATATGCATTATCTTTTACGGATAATTCATTCAGGAGTTTTTCTATCATAATTTTCTTTGTCTTTTCAATCTGGTTTGCCCCTAAATCCATCTGCAAATCATCAGAAGATTGCACAGGCAGGGTCAGCATTCTTAAAATCTGATCTTCGGTTATTTCTATACCATCTGAAGTTTCACCAAAGGGAATCAGGAAATCTGCTGTTTCAAATGAACTGATAGTAAGCGATTGTAAACAAAGCCATCCCGATTTATTAATAAGAGGTGTAAGAACGGCAATATTTCCTTTGTAGCCCGTAAGATTAAAAGTCAGTTTAGCCGGCCGGAGCGTTCGTGTTCTGCTCCGTTCTATAAGACGCCTGGCAAGGTTATGACCCGGTCTCAGGTGATGTGAAGTTTCCTCAGAGAAACCTGCTGAGTAGGTTTCAAGGGGGAATTGCTCACCAGTAACGGGCTGCATGTTAAGTTTAAACCTGTATCCGTCGTCTGAAAATTCAGCATAAGGATCAAGTTCGAAGCGGAGGAGTGTCCAAAACATCTTCTCATATTTGCTGATTGAGCTTTTACTTTCATTCAGACGGAGTTTAAGTTTTTCAATAACTTCATCATCAAAATTTGCCAGGAGTGTTTCTCTGGTTGAAAGCATCTTTTTGTTTACCTTATTCTCCAGTTCCTTCTGCAAATTATCAAATTGCCGGGTTATTTCTGAATCAGTGCGGCAATTTTGATAAATCTCAGCAATACGTTTTTCAAAGTCCACTCCTGATTCAATGCTCCCCAGTACATCATCACTTGCCCCAAAAACGCCGCTAAACAATCTGAATTTTTCATCAAGAAGCTGAAAAACACGGACATCAGCCGCATTCTTTATATTAAGGAAGTTTACTACCACCACATCATATTTTTGTCCATACCTGTGACATCTTCCAATTCTTTGTTCTATTCTCTGCGGATTCCAGGGTAAATCATAATTAATAATCAAAGAGCAAAACTGCAGATTAATCCCCTCAGCAGCCGCTTCGGTTGCAATCATAATTTCAGCTTCATCTCTGAAATATTCAACTATTGCAGATCTTTTATCTGCTGTTTCAGAACCAGTAATTTTATCTGATCCGATATTCTTGTTAAACCACGATCTGTAAATTTTATTTGAAAATTCATCAGAGTTCGAACCATTAAATAGAACGATCTTTCCAGGATAAAGCTCTTCAAGAAGGTTATATAGATAGAACTGCGTTCTTGTGGATTCAGTGAAAATAATCGCTTTACGCGCGGCTTTAGTATCCATCGCTGCGAAGCCCTCCTTAAGGGCAAGAAGCAGTTTCTCCCCTTTAGCATTGTGACGGATTGATTCAGCAAGCTGTCTGAAATTATTAAGAGTTTTGATCTCTTCTTCAATTGCAGTTAATTCTTCCTGCGTAAGGTAAATCGTTTTTTCCTCAGAGATATCATTCTCTGATTCATCTTCATAGTCATCAAACAATTCAAAGTCAGTTAGAACATCTTTAATTGTGGTTTCCCGTTTTTGCTGCTCAACAAGCTCCTGAAGCCGCTTGACAAGTCCCGCCAGAGTTCCGGCGATTGCATAAGTAGAAGAAGCCAATAATTTACGGAGAATCAGTGTCATCAGGTGTCTCTGACTAGCTGGAAGTGCATAAAGCGTAACTCCCCGGAGATATTCACTCACCTCCGTATAAAGCTGGTGCTCAGCTTCAGTTGGTTCAAATCTTATTGTAAGAGGAATTCTATTCGTAAACTTTATATACTCCTGAACCTGGCGTCTCAGATTGCGGATGCAAAGTGTTTTTAAACGGTCCCGTAACTCATGGTGATTATCATCCCCTGCATTTTTCATAAATTGGTTTCGGAAATCTTTTATCTCTCCGAAAACAAATTCATCAATAATACTTACCAGCCCATACAATTCAAGAAGACTATTCTGCAGTGGTGTTGCAGTCAGGAGTATCTTTCTGACACCGACCAATGTATTTTTAATTGCATTCCCTATTTTATTATTCGGCTTATAGACATTTCTAAGCCGGTGGGCTTCATCAATTACACAGAGTTCCCAGTTAACCTGGCTGAGATAATTCGCCTGCGATCGTGCGAACTGAAATGAGCATATCACAATCCTATTCTGGTCAAACGGATTATGTTTCCCCGATTTCAGCATTTCCTTAAAGTTACTTGTTTCCAGTATCATTGAATCAAGAAAGAATTTTTCTAACAATTCCTGATTCCACTGCTTTCTAAGATTTGCGGGGCAAATGATAAGTAATCTTCTTTTTTGTTCTGCCCGGAACTGCGACAGAAGAATACCAGCTTCAATGGTTTTACCCAATCCTACTTCGTCGGCAAGAATAGCTCCTTTTGAGAGGGGGGATTTTAAGGCAAAAAGTGCAGCATCCACCTGATGGGGGTTAAGATCAACCCGGGCATCTAAAAGGGCAGATGTAACTTTTTGGTTACTTCCTGAAGGGTAGCGCCTGGTAAGCTCAAACGCAAAATACTTTGCCTGATAGGCTGATAATTGTTTCAAGGGATTCCGAGAAAATCCAAATTAAGTAAATGAATTCTGCCCGCCCAAAAATGAATATTCCAGATTATGCCCTGATAAAACCAGGCCGTTAAATGTCTTTAAGCAGAACTTTCTCACTGAAAGATCCTGAAAGGGGCAAAATCCCTAAGATTAATGGGTTATTCACTAAAAATACTTAAAAAACCATAAGAATCAAACAACTCAAAACACCGTAAGTGAAGTTTCTCCGCATCCTCAAAGTCAGCCCGGCTGATTTCCGCTGAAAATCTCGCTCATGCGCTGCAGATTCTCTAATCGCCCCCCCCCCCGATTTTTCTTACCCTTACCGGCGGAGACCCCAAAATATTTTCATTTAGCATAAATTTTTCTATTGACTAATGTTAAATTTTTGTT
>JADLAF010000194.1 GCA_020848375.1 Ignavibacteriaceae bacterium | reverse complement strand
CGGAGCCAAAATAAACAGCCCTTAACTAACTTTTTGACGTTTTTTTATCCGTTTGCGCGCGCGCGGTGTTATTGATACGGTGCGGGTAAGATCATCGTTTAAAACTTCCCGGAATGATTCCCGGACAGTTTCCCCGGTGTGCTCAAAGTAGTGTAACATATCCGGGAGAGTTTTTGATGTTACGTAATTTAAAACGGCGGTACTGCTAAGGTTTAACAAAGATTCCAGGCGGCGGAGCCGTTCCGCGTTTTCTGGTGTAAGTCTGATCGTTATTTGTTGTGTCATTAAAATATCCTCTCTTGTTTCCAAAATATCAGTTTGTAATTAAATTTTTCAACCGGTTTACCGTGTTCGTATCGCTGCAAGTGAAAATCATTTTTGTTTGATATATCAGCGTTCAGCTCTAAAGCTTCGTTTTTGATATAGCGTAAAATATGTGTTTCGTGCTCCGGATCATTAACGGCTAACCTGTCGTTTCGATAGCCGTCTGATGTGCAGATGAAATAATGAATTTCGCGGTTAAACATATTCTCAGGTTTCATCTCTTCTCCGCGGGATATACTTTCAATGATTTAAGCAAAAGGACAAGATCAACTAATTCTTTTGAGTTTTCCTCAAACTTTTTTAGCTCATCTAAGCTGATATATCCTACTGATTTTCTCCATTGTTTGTTAAAATTATCTGTTTTCCAATTTTTCAACTGTTTTCTTATGATCTTTATTTGTTCTAAGATTTTCGCCTCTGTCAATTCTGAATAATACTTTAAACTCATTATAAAAACCTTTCCATTTTGTTTGATATATAACAACTGAAATAAAACAATACTGCATAAATAATAAAGTCAGGAATAAAAAAACCAGTCATTAGGCGGCTCCTCTCTCTGGTTCTGGTTCCGGGTTTTCGTCTTCGTGATCCAGGGATATTTTTAATTTTTTTGATACGTAAGTTTTTGGCATCTCTCCCACTAACTTAATATCCAATAGCGGTATTTTCTCCTCTTTTAACAGTTTCCATATAATTCTTTCTTTTCCTGCTTCTGTTATGCTGTAAATAACTGCATAAACAGAATCAATAAAATAATGAACCTGACAGTTTCGCCGTTTAAGCAATTCTTTTAACTGTTTTTCATATTCTTTTGATACGATATAAGCAAAGGGATCAACCGCGCGCGGTATATATTGCTTTTGGTGAATTGAAGTTAGGTTATTTATCAGATCATACTTAAATCTTCCCCGCTCGTCGAAACAACTTTTTAAATATGGAATAAAATTATCAACAAGGCCGCGCCGTTGTTTTGCGTTCACGTAAAGAACGCCTTTTAATAATTCGTTTGAGTCTGCCGCTTTTGTGAGTGCTAAAAGTTTTTGAACGCTATATTTTACCCACTTATTTTTCTGTATTACATACGCCGCCGTTTGCATAAATAGGTCTTGCGTGGTTTCCTCGGTTCTGTCTGTGAGGAAAAGTTTATTTATTACCTTTTTGGTAATTAAAACTTCTGATCGAAAATTTGAACCGCGCCGGATTACCTCAATATCATAAAATTCCCTTACTAATTCGTTGCGCTGTAATTTTTTTATTTCCCTGAGTATGTGCTCCGGGTTTTTGTTCAGGTGATCCGCGATTAAATCAAGGGAAAGGGTATCGCCCCACTCGCCCGCGTTCATCTCAAACAGTATTAACTCAAATTCTGCGCATAAAAGTTTCCCCAAATTTGTTATTTCGTGCGACCTTAACAGATCGCCGAAAATCGTACCAAAAATTGACCGTTTCGCCATCGCTCCGATCCAATTAGTTTTTTTGCCGCGGGCAAGATAGCTTTTTCTGCTCTAATTAGTTTACAGGTTATACATTATGCGACACATGCTGCTTATTAAAAGCCGGGATTTCTCCCGGCCTTATACTCAATTATCAGTACTTAAAGAATCCTTCACCGGTCTTTCTGCCCAACTTGCCTGAGGCAACCATCTGTTTCAATAATGGACATGGTCGGTATTTTGAGTCAGCAAACCCGCCATAAAGTACTTCCATTATAGCCAGACACACATCCAGACCGATAAAATCTGCAAGTGTAAGAGGTCCCATGGGATGGGCCATACCGAGTTTCATTACTGTGTCTATATCCTCTTTGTTAGCGACACCTTCCATAACACAATAAATTGCTTCATTGATCATTGGCATAAGAATTCGGTTTGAGATAAATCCCGGATAGTCTTTCACCTCGACAGGCACTTTCTCAAGCTGAACTGATACATTCTTAATGTTATTGTATGTTTCGTCACTGGTAGCATATCCCCGGATGATTTCAACCAGCTTCATAACCGGTACCGGATTCATAAAATGCATACCGATAAAACGATCCTGACGGCACACAGAGCCAATCTCAGTGATTGAGATGGAACTTGTGTTAGATGCAAAAATGCACTCTGGCATGACAAAAGATTCAAGAGTCTTAAAAATATCCTGCTTAACCGACTTGTTTTCAAACACTGCTTCGATAATTAAATCTGAATCTGGAGCAATATTATGTAAACCTGATCCAGGAGTTATATTACTCAGAATCTTTGACTTTTGCACTTCGGTAAGATTACCTTTTTTAATAATTCTGTCAAGACTTCCTGAAATCGTGTTTAGTCCTTTTTCTAAAAGTTTTTCGTTCTGATCAATTAACTGAACAGAAAAATCTTTACTTGCAAAAACCTGAGCAATTCCGTTACCCATGGTTCCGGCACCAATTACAGCAACTTTCCTTATCATTATCTTATTTCCTTTACTCTATATTTCTGATAATTACGGCAGATGCCTCTCCCCCGCCGATGCACAGAGATACCAGACCAAATTCGGTATTTCTTCTTTTCATTTCATATCCAAGTGTAGTAAGGATTCTGGCTCCGCTTGCACCAATAGGATGACCAAGTGCAATAGCTCCGCCGTTCACATTTACCACATCCGGATTAAGTCCCACTAACTTATTTACAGCAAGTGAAACAACCGCAAATGCCTCATTAATTTCATACAGTCCGATGTCGCTAATAGAAAGGTTGGCTTTCTTAAGAACTTTATTAATAGCATCTGCCGGCGCAGTTGTAAAATCCACCGGTGCTTTCGCAGCAGATGCCTGAGCTATAATCTCAAATTGCGGCATAAGACCAAGATCTTTTGCTTTCGTTTCAGAAGTAACGATAACTGCTGCAGCACCATCATTAAGTGTTGAAGCATTTGCAGCGGTTACAATTCCATCTTTTTCAAAAACCGGTCGTAATCCAGGTATTTTGTCAAAGTTAACTTTTGTGACATCTTCATCTGTGTCAAAATGGTTTACTCCTTCTTTTGATTTAATTTCAACCGGAGTAATTTCATCCTTAAATTTTCCGGCTTTCTGGGCTTCTTGCGCTCGTTTGTATGACTGAATGGCAAAATCATCCACATCTTTTCTGCTCATGCTGAAGTCTTTGGCACATTTTTCAGCACAGCTTCCCATGTGTATATTGTTATATACATCCCATAAACCGTCTGTTATCATTGAGTCAAGGAGCTGTCCGTGACCTAATTTATATCCGCTACGGGCTTTTGAAAGTAGATAAGGAGCATTGGACATACTTTCCTGTCCTCCTGCAATTATAACTTCAGCATCACCCAACTGAATTGCCTGCGCAGCAAGCATAACCGCTTTTAAACCGCTTCCACACATTTTGTTAATTGTAAGTGTCTCTGTTTTTTCGGGTAATCCTGCAAAAAGTGCTGCCTGACGGGCTGGCGCCTGACCAATACCAGCAGTGAGTACGTTTCCCAATATTACTTCATCAACTACATCAGCATTTAAGCCGCTTTCAGCAAGCAGCTTTTTAATAACAATGCTTCCTAACTGCGGAGCAGAAAACCCCGCAAGTGATCCGTTAAATGATCCTATTGCCGTTCTTGTAAGATGTGTAATTACTGCTTTATTCATGTTATAAGACCTTATTTTTTGTATATTGTTTAATAAGAGGATTGATCACCGATGCCAGCTCAAAAAACAAACGGTATTGAATACCGCTCCTGTTCATATAACTGTCATTCATAACTTTATTCAGAGTTTCAATTTTATATACGACACCGTTAAAATCAACATCCGGAAACCTCGTTACAAATTTTTCATAGCGTTCTTTGTACTGAGGCATAACCAGTTTACAATCCTCATTTTTATATCTAAATGCATCCTTAAACCAGCTTAACACAAAACGAATGAAAAGCGGTAAACTCTGCTCTCCTGCTTCCTTGGTTAGTTCATCCATTTTTTCAGAAGCAGTGCTCATATTTCCTGCTGTGGCATGAGTCAGGATTTCCATTCCTTTCTCTGTGATAAGATTCATATCAGATTCAATTAAATGCAGTGCCTCTGAAACACTTCCTTCAGCAAAAGGAATAACAGCATTCACCTCTTCCGGACTATGACAAAACTCCTCCGTAAGGATTGAATAAATATCCTCATCATTGAGCTGTGGTAGTTTTACTTCCCAACATCTTGACCGGATTGTAGGGAGCAAGGAACTGACATTACTTGTAGTGAGAAGAAAAACTACCTTTTCCGGTGGTTCTTCCAGTGATTTAAGAAGAGCATTTTGTGGCTCATCCCCCATCTCCTCTGCTCGTGAAATAAGCACAGTTCTGTAGGGCAAATCATCATAATTGATGCTCAGATAAGTCCTGATACTCCTGATAGAATTTATCTTTATAACGTTTGCCTTGGGCAAATCTATCTGATAATATGGATTTTTATTCTTCAAATCAATTTCGGATTTGATATTGTCTATAGTATCTTTGGGAAGTTTTGAGAAAGGGTTATCACTCTTGCTGTCCTCCCCGGCTCCTGACATCAGCGGGAATATATATTTTATAAACGGCTCTTCAAAGCGGATAGGAAGAGTATCCCTTTCAGGTAAAATACCTGATTTTGACAATTGCAGGAGATGAGAAAATTTAAGTGCAAGGTAATCAGAACCATTCCCATGATCACCGATAAGTATGATACCTGAAGGAATTTTATTATTAAGCACGAGAGTCTCAAACAGATGTTTGGCTGCTTCGTGACCTCTTACACCGTTCCAGAATTTGTTACTCATAAAAAGAAAAAGGCACTTTACAGTGCCTTATAATTCGTCTTCATTATAGAAGAAATCTTCATCTGTCGGGTAGTCCGGCCAGATATCCTCAATGGTCTCGTAGGGTTCATCTGAATCTTCAAGTTCTTTAAGATTTTCAATTACTTCAAGAGGAGCACCTATTCTCTCTGCGAAGTCAATAAGTTCCTCTTTTGTGGCTGGCCAGGGAGCATCATCAAGATAGTTTGCTAATTCAATAGTCCAAATCAATTATTACTCCTGGCAGATGTGATATCGGTGATAAATAATTCAGAACTCTCAAACATAAACTCTTCAGGATTCAGTTTTATCCCCTTATGTATAATTTCATAATGCAAATGAGGTCCGGTTGAAAGACCGGAATTTCCAGTCTTCGCGATTAATGTTCCTCTTTTAATTTTCGATCCCTCTTTAATCTGTGAACTGGAGAGGTGAGCATAGATGGTTCTGTACCCAAAACCGTGGTCAATTTCGACCATGAGCCCATAACCGCTGTTTCGTCCGACAAATACTATCTCTCCATCTGCCGCGGCATAAACGGGAGTTCCGACTGGTGTGATAATGTCAATCCCTTCATGCATTCTCTTAATGTTTAAGATAGGGTGCATTCGCATTCCAAAGCCATGCAATGCGAGTGTTCCATCACTGGGTTTGATAGCAGGTATAGACCTGTATAGCTCCTGGTTACCCTTAAGTGTGTTGGCAATATCAACAAAATTATTTCTCTCAAAATCAAACTTTTTTTCAACTTCATCAATAAAGTTAAGCGAGGCCTGAATCTCTTTTTTGTTATTGCCGCTGAGGAAATCAAACAGCCCACCGGAAATGCTTCCGCCCTTTCCTAATGTACGGTCATCTTTTTCTAGGGGGGGTAGGTTTGCAGCGATACGCAGTTCGTTATTAACAGAGATTAAACTGTCAAGTTCCGTATTGAGAACCTGATACTTTGATGTTACTTCTTTTAATTTTGAGACAAGTAAAGCGTTCTCATTCTTAATAGATGAGACACTTTTCTCGGTATTCAGAACACCGAAATAACTAAGTCCGATAATCAGAAGTGAACCGGTCAAAAACAGGCTAAAAACCGCAATAAAGGCGTTTTTTAGCTTATTCTTCTTAAGTTCAACGATCTTGAGCTTATTTTCAGAAAAGTAATAAATTTTTGGCATAGACAGGTGCGAAGATAAGGAAAAGTGTGATGTGAGTCAAGTTTCTGACTGAAGTAAATCAATCAGAATTTACTCAAAATCATGCTCAAAGTAGTCAACTCCCCTGCCGATCTCCCCCTTTTTGACCTTAAGTCGGTCGTTCAGCTTTTGCTGCAAAATCCTGGCTGCATCGTATCCGTAATGCTTAAGAAGGTAATTCAGACTTATTACCTCGGAAATCACCGTTATGTTTTTACCTGGGATGATTGGCAGCTTAATATGAGGTATATTTACCCCGAGGATGGGCATGGTCTTTTCATCCAGTCCGGTACGGTCATAATCCGCCTCAGGGTCCCAATTTTCGAGCTCAACGATGACCTCAGCACGTTTCTGATACCGAATCGCCCTGATTCCAAAGATTTTCTCAATATTTATCAGCCCCAGTCCCCTTATTTCCATGAAATGCTTCACAATATCGGTACCTGAGCCCATAAGTATTCCCTCCCCCTTCTTGGTGAGGATAACAAGGTCGTCAGCCACAAGCCGGTGACCTCTTTCAATCAGATCCAGTGCGACTTCACTTTTGCCAATACCTGATTTTCCGATAAAAAGCAGACCAACCCCATAAACATCAACAAACGACCCATGAATTGACACTTTTGGCGCAAACTGGTCGTCTAAAAAATCACTGATAAAATAAACAAGTTTAGTGGTTGAGAATGGGGAGACAAAAACCGGCACGTTATACTTCTCAGCCAACTCCGACATTTCTTCAAAAATTTTGTTCTGATTTGTTATTACCAGACAAGGGATGTCAAAAGAAAAGAATTTTTCAAGTGATGCACGCCTTACTTCAACGGTTAGACTTTTAAGATATTTCATTTCAGTATTACCGAAAATTTGTATTCGGTGATAAGAAAAAATATCAAGATACCCGACCAGGGCTAACCCTGGCCGATGAACATTAGGGTCCTGTATTTTTCTGTCGAATCCTGATTCGGAAGTCAGCAGTTCAAGACTAAAACGGTTTTTTACATTCTCGTAGAAAAATCGTACATCAATGGAATTTTTAACAGTTACAGATTTTTCGCTTATTAATGACATATCAGTGGTTCTGTTTCTTACCTTTTAATCTAATAATCTGACGTTCTGCTTTTTCAACAGCCCCTCTGACAGCTTTCTCAAATTCATCTGAACTGTCGTTTGCTGTAACGAGGTGACCGGGTATCTTTAATATAAGTTCAGCAGTTTTTACACTGTTGTTATTGCTCTCGAAGCTTAGAATCATTTCAGCATCCAATATATCATCGGCGATTTTTTCCAAAGACTTTACTTCAGCGTCAATAAAATCCTTCAAAGTCTCTCTTGCCGTAAATTTTCTTGCTGTTATTAGTACTTGCATAAATCCTCCTGGGAAATTAAGATTTTGGATGTGATTGTTTGTGGACTTTTTTAAGTCTGTCTATACTCACCTGAGTATAAATCTGTGTTGTTTTCAGATCAGAATGACCTAAAATTTCTTTAATCGCTGTTAGTGCGGCACCGTTATCAAGCATGTGTGTGGCAGAACTGTGACGCAAAATATGAGGGCTTTTTTTACTAATTCCTGTTATCATTCTGAGATACTTCTCCGTCAGTCTTTGAATCTTTCTGGAATAAAGTGGTTTGCCGTTTTCATCAGTAATTAGTAAGTCGGAAGAAGTTGTGCGCAATCTGAGATAAGAATCCAGGATAACCCTGCTTTTTTCCCCGACAGGCACTATGCGGGTTTTATTTCCCTTACCTGTTATTCTCAAGGTTCCTTCCTGGCTATTATAGTCGTGTACCTGCGCTGAACAGACTTCAGATACTCTCAATGAACACCCGTATAATAATTCAAAAACTGATGCTACCATAAACTTAACATAATTTGACTCAGAGTCAAGGGCTAAAGACAATTTTTTTTCGAGATCAATGAATTCTTGCTGAGAAATTGTGTCAGGTAGCAGCTTTTTTAACTTTGGGTTTGAAACACCCTTAACCGGTGAGTGCATAAGCAAGCCCTGCTCAAGGCAATAACCATAAAACTTTCTAATAGCAGAAAGATAATGCGTTACTGTGGTTTTGGAAAGTTCCTGATGGTTAAGTTCCGCCATAAATCCCATGACGGTACGTCTGGAATGAAGGTCAATACTGCTTTTTCCGGTTTTTTCACAAAAAGAGGCGTATTTATCCAAATCTTTGCGATAAGCCATAATCGTATTTTCTGAATACCGCAAGACTGTTTCAGCATAAATCAGGAAACTTTTGGAAATCGTCCTAATGTCATTCAAGATTCTTCCTCAGGTGAATCAAGTATTACTTCTTCTTTACAGGAAGGACACTGCAGGTATTTGCCCTTTTTCTTTGAGTATTTTTCTTCCATATACGGCGAACCGCAGGCAATACACTTCGTCATTGTTGGCTTATTCCAGGCGACAAAATCACAGTCCGGATATCTGGAACAGCCGTAGAATATCTTGCCTCTTTTCGATCTTCTTTCAAGGACTTCGCCATCCTTACATTTTGGACAAGATATGTTAAGAGTAATATTTTTAATAAAATCACACTCAGGATATTTTTCGCAACCGATGAACTTACCAAATCTTCCATTTCTGAAAAGAGTCCTCGATCCGCATTTTTCACAAGTATCTCCAGTATATTCCGGCTCCTGATTAGCAGCGGCCAGTTCTCGGAGCGATTTAATGTTCTTACATTCAGGATAGTTATTGCATGACAAGAATTTTCCGAACCTGCCGTACCGTATGACCATTTCACCACCGCAAAGTTCGCAAATGATTTTTTCAATCTTGTCTTCAACGACCGAAAGTGCAGATGAAAACGGATTATAAAAATCATTCAGTACACCCGAATAGGTATATTCGCCCTGGGCAATCTGATCAAGTTCTAATTCCATCCGGGCAGTAAAGCCGGTATCTATAATACCCGGAAAGTTCTCTATCAAAATTGCATTAATTTTCTTTCCAAGCTCCGTAGCATAAATTTTCCGTTCACGGGATTCAACATATTTGCGGTCAACAATAGTACTTACGATCATAGAATAGGTACTTGGTCGTCCAATTCCAAGACTTTCCAATTCCTTTATAAGCGAACTCTCTGTATATCTACCAGGGGGCTTGGTAAAATGTTGATGCGGAGTTACAACTTTGAGCTTTAGCTGATCATGCTTATTTAACCCTGCCGGAATTTTATCATTTTTCGCTTCTTCTCTGTCATCTTCTTTTGTGGACTCTTCCTGTTCAACATACAACTTGGTGTAACCGTCAAAAAGTAAGACTTGTCCGTATGCTTTAAAAAGAAATTCATCGCCGGTAATTTCAACAACAGTTGTTTCAAACTCGGCTGGTTTCATCTGTGAAGCTAAAAACCGTTTCCAGATCAGACTATAAAGTTTAAACGAATGATCATCAAGATAGGGCTTAACATATTCAGGTGTATATTTTAACGAAGTAGGTCTGATTGCTTCGTGTGCATCCTGAACATTAGAACCTTTCTTCTTTCCATAGAGAGGAATTGTATCTGGCGCGTACTGCAGACCATAAGTATTCTTTAAGAAATCTGAAGCTTCTTTACATATATCATCACTTAAACGCGTTGAGTCTGTTCTCATATATGTAATAAGACCCACTAATCCCTCATTACCAAGTGTTACACCTTCATATAGACGCTGAGCATACATCATTGTTTGTTTAGCTCTCATACGAAGCATTTTCGATGCTTCCGCCTGCATGGTGCTTGTAATAAATGGTGGAGGGGCATTTCGCTTAGTATGTTTTCTTGCAATATTGCTTATTTCAAAATCTTTAACCTTCTTGATTCTTGCAATAATATCATCAGCATTTTTAGAATTCTGAATGATCATGGATTTTGAGTGTTTAACCGCGGCAGTTTCCGACTCTGTTTTCTCGTCAGATTTTTTTTCCTTTGTCGGAGTTTTTATCTGAACTCCGTCAATGCTATGGAGTTTGGTATGAATCTCCTCCTTTTTATCAGTCAGAAAGATTGAGCCGACTGACCAGTATTCCTGTTCAATAAAAGCATCAATCTCAGCATCACGCTCACAGATTAAACGCAACGCTACCGATTGCACTCTGCCGGCCGAAAGTGAGTTTGCTGCTTCAGAAACTACTGAACGCCATAAAAAAGGACTTATTTTGTAACCGATAATGCGGTCCATAACCCGGCGTGCACGCTGTGATGCAACAAGATCAGTATTAATAGGACGGGGCTCATCCATTCCCCTCTTAACACCATTCTTGGTTATTTCATTAAACAATACTCTTGAAATTTTCTCAGAATGTTTTTCATCAATGACATCTGCAATATCCTGGGCAATTGCTTCCCCTTCGCGGTCAGGGTCAGTTGCAATGAATATATGAGAACTTTTATTTGCCAGGTCTTTAATTTTCTTGACCGTATCCCCTTTACCCCGGATAGTAACAAATTGAGGAACAAAGCCATTATCAACATCAATTCCCAATTTTGATTTAGGAAGATTCTTGATGTGACCGATTGTTGCCTCTACGACATAATCCTTCCCAAGATATTTATTTATCGTTTTTGCTTTTGAAGGAGACTCTACAATTACTAATTTTTTCGCCATTGAATGTCGTTAAAACTTATTTTCAGAATTAAGAACCTGCATTAGCAAAGAGTTCTCTTTATTTTTCATAATTTTCTTTTTTGATGGAGTTTTGTCATCATAACCGAGCAGATGAAGAACTCCGTGAATTACCAAACGGGTAATTTCATTTTCAAGAGTTACATTAAATTTTTTTGCGTTAACCGCTGCTGTTTCAAAAGAAATGAGAATTTCACCATCAACAAAGATTTTATCTTTGTCAGAATAATCAAAAGTGATTATATCAGTCGGGTAATCATGTTTCAGATATTCCCGGTTTATCTCATGTATTGATTTATCAAGTATAAATGATAAAGTCAGTTCCTCAAGATCAAATCCGAGCAGGTTTTGCATTTTTCTGACTATCTTGCGTATATCAGTTGCACCAATAGTCAATTTCTTTTGAAATGAAATATTGACCCGCCCTTTTTTCATTATTCTTCTTTCATATAGTCAGAAGCATACAAAGCATAATTATCAGATGATTTCTGGAAATACTCCATTTCATCCTGCGTCAAATCTCTTATATACTTCGCGGGTATTCCGCCATAAAGTTTACCCGTTTCAATTTTTGAGTGCGGTCGCACCATAGCTCCGGCAGCAATCATCGAGAAATTTTCAATGATGGTATTATCCAGTACAATTGCACCCATTCCTATGAGCACATTATTACCTACAACACAGCTATGTAGAATAGCGTTATGACCAACTGTTACATTATCTCCTATTATAAGAGGAGTTGAGTCATAAGAAACATGCAGGGTTGCGTTATCCTGTATATTGGTATTACTTCCAATCCGGACATGATTAACATCCGCTCGTATTACTGTATTAAACCAGATACTGCTTCTTTCTCCGATTTCCACATCACCGGTAATCCTAACCCCGTCAGCAATGAACACGCTCTTATCAATTTTTGGAGAAATTCCTTTGTAAGAAATTATTGTTTTCAGTGTTAACTCTTTACTCTTGGCGGATTCCATCCTGGTCTTTTCCATTTAATAAGTTCAACTGTGACCTTTCCGATAATTACATTGAGTTTAGCAACTATAGGGATGCAGGCCTCATCCTGAGAAAACCATCCCTCAAAATGTCCGGTGAGCCCGAAGACACTAACGAAATCGGTATGACCGTCTAAACGCCATACAGGAATTTCATAATCAACTGCATCTATCTCCATTGTCTCAGGTTTGCTGTGGTAGTTTACCAGTGCATAAACCTTCTCCTCATTCACAAAACAAGGTACCTTTACAGTTTTTTTATTGCCAAGGTTCATTCTTGCCCAATAAAAAATAGATAGTCCGTCGTGAAACTCTGTTTCAGCAATACCGCTTGAATCAGTCCATATTTCATAAGGATGTACCTTTCCTTTTTTTACTTTGAGTAATTTATTGTGATAATCAAAATAGTACTCAGTAAAAGTTGTGTACTCTTCCTTTTTAACCGTCCCCCTGAAAAAATTGCTAAAAAAGTTTTTATTTACCTTGCTCTCGTAAATTTGGTGTAAATCCACGAAAGGAATACCTGAATAAGAATCTATATAACCGATTGTGTTATAAATCACCTCCCCCTTCTCTGTTTTTTGATTTATAACTTTAAGCCGGATTTCACCCAATTTCACGAATCCGTAACGCACCAGGTATGTTATCTCCTCGCCGGGAAGAAGTCCTGTTTCAGAAGAAGAAAGCTGAATCCTCACCGGTTCATTCTCCTTTGCTGACAGGGGGTTAAATAAATAACCAGATACCATGAGCAGTACTGCAATTCCGCAGAAAAGCAGAATCTTTTTCATGAAATCAGATTCCCGCCATGGTTTTAGCCCGGTCAAAAAGCGTCATAGCTTTACTAACGTAGTTATCCTCAGTAAGCAGTACTGAATACCATCCTTCATTCTTCCAGTAACTTCTTGCAATCTGAGCTTTGAGACGTGCTTCAATATATTTTTTGTCAGCTTTCAGATCATCGTCTGAAACTTTTACCTCTTTTTCTTTAGCAAAGGTAAGGAACTGATTGAATAAATCAGAAGTGATCAGGAATTCTTTTTTGAATTGGTCAAGATCACCATTAAACTTATTTTTGATGGCGCTTCCGTTTTTATCAAGATATTGCAATGCAAAGAGATAAAAAACATTCTTTCTGAGCAGTGAAGTTGTCAAATCAGTAATTTTATCATTCTTAATGAGAAAATCGGGTGTAATCCCCCCCCCGCCGTAAACAACTCTTCCTTTGTTTGTCTTATAAACGGGACGTGAAGTATCCTTCTCAGTAGAGTGATCAATGTTGTCACCTTCCGGCTCTTCTTCACGATCAGCTATTTCTTCGTAATATTCCTTTTTATCTTTATATTTTCTCTGAATAAGGCGCCCAGATGGTGTAAAATATTCAGAGATGGTTAACCTGATTGCACTTCCATCAGGTAACGGAAACTGCCTCTGAACTAATCCTTTGCCAAATGAAGTTTCACCAACGACCAGACCTCTGTCCCAGTCTTGCACAGCACCAGAAACAATTTCACTAGCGGAAGCACTACCACGATTAATGAGAACAATCAACGGAAGCTTTTCATAAGGATACGTACGGCTCGAAAAATAGTCTTCATTAAATTCAGGTCTTCTGCCCCTCGTATATACAATTTTCTTATTTCCTTCAATAAACAGGTCCGCGATCTGGAAGGCCTGATTCAGGTAACCGCCAGGATTATTCCTTAAGTCAAGCACCAATTGCTTCATTCCTTTTTTGTCAAGATCAACTAACGCTTCCATCAGTTCATCAGTGGTTTTCTCTGCGAACCTTGAAATGCTTACATACCCAGTCACATTGTCAATCATCAGATGGGTATCAACTGAATAAAGCGGGATTTTATCTCTTGTTATTTCATATTCAATCGGCTCTTTAACCCCGGCTCGAACAATAAGCACCTTAACTTTTGTGCCCGCCGGTCCTCTCAGCCGTTTTCTTACATCATCGTTGGTAAATCCGACAGCATTTGCACTGTCAATTTTAATAATCCTGTCACCGGCCATTATACCAAGTGCTTCACTAGGCCCACCTGTAATCGGGGTTACAACCGTTAGAGTATCATTAACAATCTGAAATTCAATTCCAATTCCTTCAAAATCACCTCGGAATTCTTCTTCAACCGACTGCATCTGCTTTGCCGGAATATAAACTGAATGAGGATCGAGTTCATCCAGCATACCTTTTATGGCTGATTCAACCAACTTTTGGGTATCTACATCTTCAACGTAATATCTTTCCGTAAACGTAAGAACATCATTAAATTTTTTGATATTCTCAAGCAGATTGTCTCCAGAGATTACTTTTTGAATTTGAGTCCCTAACAGAAGACCGGTCGTAAGAACTAAGACAAGCAGAGGTATTCGGAACTTTTTAAAATTCATTTTGGCCCTTTTCAGAGTTTAATTGTTAAATATAATGAAGCAAAATTAATGGTTCTGATGGTCGAATCAGAAAATTTATAAAACAGTTTCAGAAAATAATTATTTGCCGGCTGATAAATCAACTCAGCTTCCAAAGTATGCATTTTATCCTGCATCCCATCCAAAAAATTTATGGACTCAGAGTCAAAGGTACGGTGTCCCTCATTTACATTCGCACCATAATTTTTTACCAGATTTCCTGCCAAATCATATTCATTCATTCCCCTTAAAGTATAAGTATAACTTACTTTTGTATGGAAATTTCCGGAAAGCCATGCTCCTGAGGAGAGTAGGTAATTCATCGAATTGGGAGAAAATTCTCCCCAAACCGGAACTGATAAATTAGCGAAATTATTTCTTTTTATCCTGTGAGAGAAAACATAGGGCTGAATTTGCAAAATTTCAAGACTAATTTCAATGGGTAAGTGGGATATTACCGGAAAAGAGGTCAGACCTGCATGAAGAAGGGTCTGGTTTCCCCACCACCCGCTTCCCAGCTTTGAGTAATCTATATCATCCATTAGCAGAGTGAGATAAAATTTTGAAGAAAAAGGCAAAATGGCCTCAAAAGCACTAAAAAGGGCTGTATTGTCCCGGTCAATCTTGGAATGTTCGACTGTTTTGTAAAAGTTAAACGGATTAAGATATCCCAAATCCATACCCCTGCCCGAATAAACAACCATCTCACCAAAGTGAACCTTTATCCCGTCAGTCAGGTTAAAAGCTGCTTTATGATAGACAATATACTTTTCCGGAATTTCCCTTATTCCGCCAGTTATACTGTCTGACAAATAGGTCGGATCTGCTAAAAGCGAACCATGCGCGAAGGTGTAATTGAGTATCCCATAGGTTAAATTAAGAGAAAAGTAATCACTCCGGGGATACAAATCTCTGATTATCGGCGAAAACTTACCGAACCCGGCGGATAAATCTCCCCTTGCCAAGGTAAAGGTGATTCCCGGATAGGTCAGCGATACGTTTCCCTCAGTCTCATCAAAAAAAGATGAGTTAGGATCGTCCATCAGCTTATAATTTGTGCTGTACCTTCTTTGCTCTCTTATAGAAGATTTTTCTCCCGAAAAAATGCCATTTAGCCCTTTTAAATTAAAGGTCAGATGCTGACCGAACCGAGCGGAAAGGTCGCCTCCAAGAAGTACGGTTCTTGATGACGTACTGGTCTCCAAGTTTGAGTGAAATCCTATTTCCGCAAGAAGATTTATACCTACTGAAAAAGAGTCTCTGGTTCCGCTGAAATAAAAATAACTCTCCTTAGGAGAAAAGAATTTATAGTTACTGTAATCCGTTAAGTTCTGTATATTCTGATCTGTCTGAGTACCGAATTCAGAGAGGTACTGCCCAAGTAAATTTTTGTCAATTTCCGTAAGAGTTACACCTGAAGATTCAATTTCCCTAAGTAAAGTATAAATAAAATCACGGTGAACCGGATATAAAAAATTTTCTGTGGTTTTACCGACTGAGGCAAAATGGCGATCAATAAAACCGTTAACAGCATGATTTTTACTAACCTGAAACTCCTGCGGACAGATTGTATATACGATGGCTACAAACAGAAGTATAAGACGAAGGTTCATTTATCTCACCTGCTCCCAGACTTTGGAAATAGATTTATTCTTAAGGAGAATCGAAACTGCATTTTTTGTCCATAGAGAGGCAACACCCAAATAACCTAATTTACGGTAACGTCTGGGTGATTCATAAACTATGAAATTTCTATTGAACAATATTTTCTGACCGCTGTTTCTAATTCTTCTGAATAAATCAAAATCTTCACCGGCGGCCAGTTGGGTATTATAACCACCTACTTCGTTAAAAATATTTCGCTTAACAACCTGACACTCCCCCCTTCCCATTCCAATACCTATACGATTCAAAAATATAAAATAGGCATTGTAAAAAGTATGAAAAATCTCATCTGCAAGACGGGACTCCTCAGGGAAAGTTCTGACGTAGCAAGTCATAGCAGCAAAAATGCTTGACGAAAAATTATTAAAAGTATAGTCAAAAAAAGTTGCAGGATTCTGGAAACGAATATCTGCATTTATAAAGAGCAACACATCACCTTTTGAATGTACAGCGCCATAGTTTCTACCTGAAGCAATGTTTCCTTTAATTGCTTCATCTTTCACAATTGTACATCCAAATTCATGTGCTATTGTCAGAGTTTTGTCTTTGCTACCTCCGTCTGAAATAATAATCTCAACATCTGGGTATTTTTTTTTAATCTCCTGAAGCTGGATCATTAAATTTGGAAGAAGTTTCTCTTCATTTAATGTCGGGATGATAATACTTAATTTCAAAACACTCTAATAACAAAGACCAAAAAAAGCCACATTGTTTGTCACTCGGACACCCGGCATAGGGAAATGTGCATAATTTAATGTATTCTTAATAAAACCCCAGGTTTTTCCGTGAAGTGGCAATGCCTCTATATCCAGATCAAAAGCAATATATACATCTTTCTGCCCGCCTCCGGAGCCGTCCAGATTTTTTACTCCGTATCCGACTGCCAGAGCCAGCCATGAAGGCCAGATCTTTGCAATGTCATAAGGAAGCAGTTTCTTCATTCTGAAAGACAACCAGAATTTCTGTCCTGAATAATCATCTATCAGAATATGCTTCTGACCTGAAGTCGGACTCACCTTATTTAAATCAACCGGATAATAGCTGAACTTCAACTGATAATTTTTCAGATGAGGATAGTAATACTGAAATACCGGATAAGATGCTCCTAAAACATCAAACAAGGCATCTCCCGGACTAAAACCCCATTGAGGGCCAAACCCATCTTCTATTTCAACAAATAACTGAAAGCTTAAAGCCAATCCCGCGCCAATCCAGGCGGAGTTTTCAAGATTGAATTTAGAACCTTCAAGAGCTGCTGAAAAAACATGCTGCATTAATCCTGTTCCGTAGAAGTGCCCTACTTTATCAATCCAGAGAGCATAGTCCCAGTCGTTCACAATTTTAAACCCCGTTCTCTGCTCCTTCCACCAGGCATTCGCCTGATAAAAATGTACTGCCAATCCTGTGCCCAGAGTAGCAGTGCCAAGCAAACCGAACATCAGATAGTCAATCTTCTGAGCGTTAACATCAACATTAGGGTAAAATTCAGTCAGATTCATTTCGTAAGGAAGGTTCTGCTGATTTCTGACCAGATTCATTAGTTCAAGTTTGCTGATATATAACAAGGAATCCTGACCTCCTGCAAATAGCTTTGATCCGGAACCAGACCCTAAAAGAAAAATAATCAGATAGCAAATCTGCTTCATCCGTCAGACAGGTTTCATTGTAGGGAATAAAATTACGTCCCGTATTGACGGCTGATTAGTCAACAGCATTACTAAACGGTCAATCCCGATTCCAAGTCCCGCTGTTGGAGGCATACCGTATTGCAGAGCATTGATGAAGTCTTCATCCAAAACCTGAGCTTCGTCATCACCTGAGTCGCGGTCTGCAAGTTGCTGTTTGAATCTTTCATGCTGATCAAACGGATCGTTTAATTCACTGAATGCATTGCAAATTTCTCTGCCGCATATATATCCTTCAAATCTCTCAACCAGTCCTGGGATATCTCTGTGCTTTTTAGCGAGCGGTGAAATCTCCACCGGATAATCAATTACAAATGAGGGCTGAATTAATTCCGGCTGAACAGTTACACTGAAAAGTTCGTCTATCAGCTTTCCCCGCGTACGGACATTTCCAACTTCTCCGCCGTGCGTTTTAACTGCCTCGGTCAATTCATCTGCATTTGCCGTAAGAATATCAAGCCCGGTTTTCTTTCTAATCTCTTCAACCATACTTACTCTGTTCCATTTACCTCCAAAGGAAATGGTAACACCGTCAACCTCAAATGAAGTCTTTTCAAATACTTTTGCTACAATATAATTGACCATATCCTCCACAAAATTCATCATCCAGTTATAGTCTTTGTATGCGACGTAACACTCCATCATGGTAAACTCAGGGTTATGAGTTTTATCCATTCCTTCATTTCTGAAGTCTTTTGAAATTTCATATACCCCTTCAAATCCGCCTACAATCAGACGCTTAAGGTAAAGCTCATCTGCAATGCGAAGGTAAAGCGGAATGCCAAGAGCATTGTGTTTGGTAACAAATGGTCTTGCAGAAGCCCCTCCATATTGCGGCTGCAGTACCGGTGTTTCAACTTCAAGAAGTCCGCTGTCATCCAGGAACCTTCTCATAGCCGAAATAATTTTACTTCTTTTAACAAAAACATCCCGAACTTCTGGATTCACAATCAGATCCACATAACGCTGGCGATACCGGAGTTCTTTATCAGCGAACTGGTCAAATACCGTTTTGTTCCCCTGCTCATCAGTAACCTCTTTTGGAATGGGAATTGGCCTGACCGCTTTAGCCAGAAGTAAAAGCTCGCGGCAGTGAACAGATATTTCACCGGTTTTGGTTCTGAAGGTATAACCCCTTATGCCAATAATATCACCGATATCCATGAGCTTGAAATTCTCATAGACTTCGCCGACATCATCCTTTTTAATATATATTTGAATTCTTCCGGTCTGATCCTGAATAGATGCAAAACTCGCTTTACCCATACGACGGATTGCCATAATTCTTCCAGCAATAGAGACTTCGGCTAATGATTCATCAACGAATTCATTTTTTATTTTAGCTGCATTTGAATCTGTATCAAAAGAATATGCAAATACATTAACACCGCGCTCCTGAAGAAGTTGAATTTCTTCTATTCTTCTTTCTATAAGACTATTTGTATCTTCAACTATATACTGGTCCAAGTATTCTCCTATTTTCTTCTAAGTGTTGAGAGCCGCAGGCAGATCATATCCTGCAAATTTTCCGCGAGGACAAGAGGAACTGTAAAATTATTTACAATCATCGAAAACGCAACCGTCTCGCCGTCTGCTGTTACTGCATAGCCGGAGAGACTCCTCACGCCGCCAATATATCCTGTTTTCGCACGGATTTTTTCAAATGCGGCAGATTTTCGCATCCGGTCAGCGAGCGTCCCGTCCTTACCCGCAATTGGCAGTGAATTATAAAAATCATTAAAATTATCTGATCGGTACATATATCTAAGTAAAGAAACAAACTGCTGAGCTGATACCAGATTAAGGCGTGATAATCCGGAACCATCAGCCATAGTAAAATTATCTGAGTTGATACCCATACGTGGTGTTATTTGTTTTATCAGACGTATTCCGGCTGCTGAAGTTCCTAATCCCGTTCTTTGATAGGCAATTGCCTTTAGAAGCTGTTCTGCATAAAAGTTCTGGCTGTTTTTATTTATAACCTTAATAATCTCTGTTAAAGGCGGTGACTCATGGGTAAATATAACGGTAAAATCTGATTCTGTTTCAATTTGCAGATCATCAATATCAATTGCAAATCCGCGAACATTAATGCCTTTATCTCTTAGAACCTCTCTTAAAACTACAACAAAATATTGTGTCGGGTTATTTACAGTGGCATACAATTTAACCGGCTTGCTGGACTCTCTGATTTTACCTGAAACCGTTATTACATTAGTTCCCCGTTCACGGTATATTTCAATTCCTGCTGAAGAGTCGAAAGGTACTGTTATAACGCGGTTTACAATTACCGTATATTTATTATCAGGAATAATCTTAATGTCTGCTTTGTCGCCTCGTTTAGCAGGTGCTACAACTATATCAACACAATTATCATTCAGCGAAAGGGCTCCCGAGGGTGCTGAATACCAGTAGCTTTCATAATCCCACGACCATCCGTTTCCTAATCCGATATCATCAAAAGCATTATCATCACCGATGATGTTGCCGGTTACCTCTTCGATCCCAAGATTAACGAGACTGTCAGCCCAGTCATTAAAATATTTAAGAACATCGTCTTTTGTATATCTTCCGCTGATGGTTGGGTCTCCGAATCCTTTGACAATCAAATCCCCTTTAAGTGTTGTCCCCTCAATTTTACCGGAATAACCAATTTCTGTCCTGAATCTGAACTCCGAACCAAGAAGCTGCAGCCCAGAAGCAGTAGTAACTAATTTAAGATTAGAAGCCGGCATAAGAAGTTTGTTTTCATTATGACGGTAAAGAAATTCGCCTGTTTCTAAAGATTGAATACATACGCCCCATTGTGCGTTAAAAAAATCAGGATCATCAAACAACTGATCGAACTCTTTTCTAAGCTCTTCAATAGTTGTTGATGCTTTGGCTGAAAAAGTTTCATTCTGCGAAAAAACCGACTGCGAAATGAAACAAATCCCGATCAAAAGTATATATATTTTACTCAGATACATAATTTTTATAGAAAGCATTAATTTCGTTCAAATTTATAAATCTGTATGCACCTAATGGCAAATCCCTGTCATTAAAATTTGCATAAGACTTCCTATGCAATTCATTTACAAAATAACCAAGCTTCTTGAACAAGTTTTTAACAAAATGATTTCTTCCTTCAGTAACCGTAACTTCAACTACTTCCCCTTTCTTTTGCACTTTCACTTTTTCAAATTTTGAGAATTTGCCTTCAAAAACAAAACCATGTTCAAGTTTGCGCTGGTCCTCTTCCGAAAGCGGTTTATGAATTTCAGTAATATACGTTCGGGGCACCTTATTGCCCGGATGCAGCATGACATTAGTAAAATCCCCGTCATTAGTAAGAAGTATCACTCCCGTTGTGTTGTAATCAAGCCGTCCGACAGGAAAGATTCGTTCTTTTGTCTTAATTAAATCAATTACTGTTTTTCTTCCCTTTTCATCGGATGTTGTGGATACAACCCCTTTGGGCTTGTTAAGCAGAATATAGATGTGTTCTTTTGGTCGGATTTTTTCGCCGTCAAAACGCACCTCATCCTTATCGGGCTCAATAAAAATACCAAAATCGGTAACAGTTTTACGATTTACATCCACTCTTCCCTGCTTGATATATTCGTCTGCCTGTCTGCGGGAGCAAATTCCCGATGCAGCTATAAAGTTATTGAGCCGTATCATCTGTATCCGTTTCACTTATTTCAGGTAGAGTAACATCTATATCTTCATCCTGGTTATCAAATTCGTTCTGGGTATCAAAATTGTCTCCATTGTCAGGACTATCTGAGGTAATTACAGGACTTTCCGAAGCAGACTCAGATGCCTCCGCTATTTCTTCTAATGCATTCATATATATCTTTCTTCGCTGTTCCTGAAAATCTTCATCCTGCATGATTTCTTCAATTTCCCGCGGCTTGGGTAAATCAGAAATTTTGTAGAGACCGAAATATTTCAAGAATTCGTCTGTTGTCCCGTATAAAAGCGGACGCCCAATTTTTTCAGCTCTTCCGGTAATTGTGATGAGAGATTTTTCAAGAAGCATATTCAAGATATAATCAGAATTAACTCCCCGAATTGCTTCCAGTTCAGGTTTTGTGATCGGCTGTTTGTAGGCAATAATAGCCAGAGTTTCAAGTGCAGCAGGGCTGAGTCTTCTTTTGCTTTTTTCAGTTGAAAGAAAACCAAGGTATTTGGCGAATTCAGGTTTAGTGGCAAATGTAAAACCCCTGGCTATTCTGCTGATTCTGAAAGAAAAACTATTCTCTTCGTACTTCCGATTTAGATCATCAACGCATAATTCGATGTCTTCTTCAGATATCTCAATGTCTTCACCATCAATTCCTTTAATCGCCTCAATAATCTGCTTTGGCGGAATTGGCTCATCTGATGAAAAAATCAGAGCTTCGACGATATTATTATAAAGACTATCCATTAACTTATACTATAAACAACAAAATCATTAAACTCAAAGGATTCGCGAATCCCGATTTCCCCCATCTTGGTTAATTCAAGCAGTGCAATAAAGGTAACAACAATTCTGATTTTTTCATGCATGCTGGTTATCAGACTCAGAAAATGCAGTTCCTTGAATTCAGCGAGCTGAGATTTTACATATAAAATCTGCTCATCAATCGTAACACTTACTTTTTTTATTTCATGCATTACTTCCGGCTTTTGCTGCTCCATTATTCTCTTAAAAGCTTTAGCCAGGTCAAAAACTGTTATATTTTTAAGAAATTTTTCCGTATCCGCAAACGTTTCTGTTACATCTTCATCATAATAACCACGGAAAGAAATTTTTCTAGCAGCCGACTCCATAAATCCAAGGTCTTCAGACATTTCTTTGTATCGTTTGTACTCAAGCAGTCTGGCAACAAGTTCAGCACGCGGATCAATTTCCTCTCCCTTAGCGTTAATCTCACGAGGCAGAAGCATTTTTACTTTTATATGCATCAGCATTGAAGCCATTAGAATAAAATCTCCAGCCGTTTCAAGGTCGAGCATTTGTATAAGGTTTACGTATTCCAGAAACTCTCCGGTAATTGTAGCGATTGGTATATCATAGATATCGATTTCATCACGCCTTATGAAAAAGAGGAGTAGATCAAGCGGACCTTCAAAATGATCAAGACGTACTTTATACAATCAGCCGATCCTCATTACCTGTCGAACCTGACTCATGGTTTCAGCGGCAACTATTTTAGCTCTTGACTCACCATCATGCAGGATGTTTAATACATCATCCGGTCTTGACTCAAGTTCTTTTCTTTTCTCAATAAAAGGAGCAAGAAAGTCATTAATAGCAGTTGTAATCTTCCTTTTACATTCAGCACATCCTAAGGCACCGCTTCTGCATTCACGGTCAATAGCAGGGACTTCAGCAGGATTAAATTTTTTATGATAAGAAAATATTGTGCAAATATCCGGCCTGCCGGGGTCTCCCTTTCTCACCTTAAGAGGATCAGTAACGGCTTTTTTTATTTTTAGTTCAACAACCGCCGGCTCATCGGAAAGCAGAATACTGTTATTCAGCGACTTGCTCATTTTTGCATTGCCGTCTAAACCAGTCAATCGGGCAAATACTGATAACTTTGATTCTGGTTCCGGAAAAACCTCACCATAGGTTCTGTTAAAGGAACGCGAAATTTCTCTAGTGATTTCAATGTGCGGAAGCTGATCTTCACCTACAGGAACTAAATCACCTTTATACAATAAGATATCAGCCGCCTGCAGAACGGGATATCCAAGGTGACCGTAAGAAACGTTTTCAATATGGAGATCTCGGATCTGGTCTTTAAGGGAAGGGTTTCTCTTAAGTCGGTTTTCAGCGATTAACATTGAGAAAATCAGATGCAGCTCAGAATGTTCTTTTATTTGGGACTGGCGAAACATAGGACTTTTCTCCGGGTCCAGCCCTGCCGCGAGCCAGTCAATGAGCATATCAATCGAGTCCTGATAAATATCTGATGTTTCAAGACGTGTTGTAAGTACATGATAATCAGCAATTAAATGATAATTATCGTACTCATTCTGGAGAGAAATCCAGTTTTCAAGGGCTCCGACATAATGACCGAGATGAAGTTTCCCGGTTGGACGCATTCCGCTGAGTATTCTCTTTTTCTTCATGGTATTAACAATAATTCAGCTTAAATATAAGTAAGGTTTCCATGTTTCTTCTATCCTTCCCATGCTGTTTTTTATAAACAATATATGACTTGGCACAGTTGGACGAATATGCAATTTCATATTTGCCTCCGCCGGAGTACGATCTCCCTTCCGGTTATTGCAGGAAGTGCAGGCGCAGACGAGGTTCTCCCATGAATCAGTACCGTTCTTCGCTTTTGGTATAATATGGTCAACTGTAAGAGGTAAATCTCCTCTACCACAATAGCCACAACGGTATCCATCTCGGCGCAAAACATTTTTCCTGGTGAGCACCACTTTTTTGTAAGGCATCTGAATATAGCGTTTTAATCTAATAACACTTGGATATTCTAACGCCCTACTAACCGACTTCACCTGTTTCCTGGAGTCCTTAATCACTACTTCAGCTTTTCCAAGAAGAAGTAATATTACGGCCTTTTTTACAGTACAGAGCGTTAGCGGCTCATAGCTCTGGTTTAATACCAGAACTTTGGCATTGAGCGAACCGAATTTTTTTTCTCTTGCTTCGAAGACCACCTCGCTTTTATGGTTACGTGCCGGATTATTGCAGTTCTCAAATTGTAAGTTTTTTTAGCCATTTTTGGGATATTTTTGCCTACCCAAACTTTAAATATATTAAAAAGGACGGTGCTATTCTAAGGCAAATTTGCGTTTTGGGGGTTTTAAGGCGGGTAAAAGGTCAATCAGAGCTAATTACAGCAATACCGGAAGCGACAGTAAGGGAATGACTTAACGATACATGGATGACCATCTTCCCTGTCAGTACCCCCTCTAACCTCCCTTTCAGAAAAACTTTTGGGATGCCGTCAGATTCATTCAGCACCTCTATCTCAGGAAAGATGAATGCTCCCTTGTAAACGTGAGAAAGTGCCTTGACAACAGCTTCTTTAACCGCAAAACGGCCGGAATAATGCAGAGCCGGGTCTGCCTTTGAACTGCAATAGGCAATCTCCGCTTCAGTAAAAATCTTACTGATAAACCTGTCGCCAAATTTTTCTATACTATCCCTGATACGGCTGATTTCAATAACATCAGTTCCAACACCGATGATCATCAGTACCCTTCAGCGGAACCGCTTCCCCTTGAATCACTGTACCCCCACTTTATGCCCGTTTCAGGATCAATCAGTATCCCCTCCATTAAGTTAAGCTGCCGAACCTGACCGACAATATGACCTCTATTCTTCAGATTTTCTATTACATCCACTGAAAGAGCATGCCTCTCATGAAAAATTTCGTCAGGCAGCCACTGATGATGAATTCTCGGCATATCTATGGCTTGTCGAAGCTCCATCTTAAAAATAGTAGCATTCAGAATAACCTGTAAGACACCGGTTATAATGGTCGAGCCGCCAGGGGTTCCGATGATCAGCCACGGTCTGTTATTCTTGAGTACGATTGTGGGTGTCATCGAACTTAACATTCTTTTAAAGGGTTCAATGGCGTTTGCTTCATTACCAACCAAACCAAACTGATTTGGGACTCCCGGTTTTGCCGAAAAATCATCCATTTCATTATTAAGCAGAAAACCAGCCCCATCCACAACAAGTTTGGAACCGTATCCTGAATTAATTGTCGTGGTAACACTGACCGCAATTCCATCTTTGTCAAAAACGGAATAGTGAGTGGTCTGTTCACTTTCAGGTCTGCCAAATGAAATCTCAGCAGACGGACTGGCATTTTCACCGATTAGTTTAGAGCGTTTAAGTGCATATTCCTTGGAAAGTAAGCCGGTTGTCGGCACGGGAAAGAAATCCGGGTCTCCCAAATGTTCTGCCCTGTCCGCGTAAGCTAGTTTCATTGCTTCAATGAGAAGATGCAGATAACGGCTGCTGCCCCACTCATTCCTTTCAATATTGAAATTTTCAAGGATATTTAGCATATTTATTAGTGTTACACCGCCCGAGCTGGACGGACCCATTGAAATGATTTCATAGTCACGAAAGCTGCTTCGCAATGGCTCGCGCTCAACCGGCTTATATCTCTTCAGATCATCGTGAGTGATTATACCGTTATTTTGCTTCATAGAAGCTACGATAAGGTCAGCAGTCTCCCCTTCATAAAAACCGGAAAATCCGGAATTTTTGATTCTTGTCAGAGTCTTTGATAAATCCGGCTGCTTAAAAATCTCTCCGTGTTTATAAAAATTTCCATTTTTCGAGAAGATTTTCATGGAAGCAGGAAACTCGCTGAAAGATCTTTGAGAGTTTTCAAAAGATTGTGCTGTGGAAACAGGAAGCGGAAATCCTTCTGAGGCAAGATTTATGGCTGGCTGAATAACTTTTCCAAACGGGAGTTTACCGTATTTATTTTGTGCATAAATCAAACCGGCAACTGAACCTGGAACTCCGGCTGAAAGTGCACCTTTCTGACTTAGATTGGGTAGAAACTCTCCCTTTTCATCCAGATACATATCTCTTGTTGCAAGAAAAGGAGCAGATTCACGATAGTCAACTGAAGTACTCTTTCCGTCAGGGAAAACAATAATCATATACCCACCGCCGCCAATGTTTCCTGCGACAGGATATGTAACGGCAAGAGCAAAGCCAACGGCAACTGCAGCATCAACAGCGTTCCCCCCCTGCTTCAGTATAGTCAGACCGACTTTGGATGCAAGTTTTTCGGCTGAAACAACAACGCCATTTTCAGAACGTACCAGCGGTCCGTTCTGAGAAAAAGTGCTTTCGAATGCGAAAAGAAAGAGGACGAGACTAAAAAAGATCGATTTTAGCATTAACATTTACACCTTCGCCTTTAAGCTGATCTACAAGAACCTTTGTAAGTTCTTTTACTGTTGATAATGTTTCCTGCAGATCGGATATCAATTTCTCATCATAAAGAGCTTTGCCGAGAGAATTGTTTTTGTTCTTTGTTTCAGTGAGCAGTCCCTCAATTTCATTAATTACCTTGTCGGTACTTTTGAGAAGAGAATTTACATCACGCAAGGTAGTGTTGATAAGCTCTTTATTATCGCCGATAAGCTGCTTTGTTTCATTGGTCAGATCAACCGAGTTTTGCACAAGAGTTCTGATACCGTTTCTGTTTTCAGAAATCATCGCGTTTAACTTAACCGATATATCCTCCAGGTTGCTCACTGAATTGCGAATACTGTTCTGCATTTTGATATCTGAAACCAGACTGTTAAGAGCAGTTAATGAAGAATCTACCTTGTTCATAATAGATGGTATTGATCCGCTAAAGTTACCTACCAGTTCCATAACTTTGGGGATATCAGCAACGAACTGCCCCTGGTGAATCTTTGAATAGTCAAGTTCATTTGAAGCAACACCGGGGTGAACCTCAACTCTTTTACCCCCCATCAAATCGAGCATGGTAACAGAAAACAAAGCGTCTTCCTGAAGTTTGGTATCAGACTCAAATGAGAGAATGACATGAACTCCTTCCTGGTGAATAGTAACCGATTCTACAAACCCTTTCCTTACACCGTTAACTGTTGCCTGATCACCAATCTCAAGACCGGCAACATTGTCAAACAGAACAGCAACTTCTTTCCTTGAATCTGTAAGCGAATAATTCTTAGCCCATCCGAAAACCCATAAAAAAAAGATGATGGCAAACGTAACCGTAATACCCACCTTTAGTTCTGTTTTTCTCTCATTTTTCATTGCTTTTTAACTCTTTTAATAAATATTGTAAACGTTCAAGTTCTCTTGCTGTTACTGTCTGATCCGCGAAAACCCTACCAAGTGAATCAGCAAAGCTACTAATTTTTTCATTGCTAAATCCAGGCAGTAAAATAATTGTTTCACCGGCATTGTCAAGAAACGAAGTTATAGAGTCTTTTGGTACTTCAAGTTTTAAACTATCAAGTTCCTTAATAAACTCACTTTTAGCCATCCCAACCAGATACTCTTTTACCGGTCTGGCCAGATAATCATCAAACTTATTTATTGCTATATACAATACTGCCGCAAGCAGTATTGTTGAAATGATAAATCCTTTAAGAAAACAGCCGGTTTTCATCTGGTTTTATAAAATTGGATTTTTGTCAGCCGGTTTTGATCCCTTTCAAGAACCGTTAGCCGGAAATTACTGCACTCAATTGAAAAACCTTTTTCAGGAATTCTTCCTGCTCTTTCAAGAATCAGCCCCCCTATTGTATCTGCTTCATACTCTGATTCACTAAAAGGTATATTCAGATATTCAAAAATAACTGAAAGTCTTGCCCCGGCAGCTACTTCATAAACTCCCTCACGCAGCTTTAAAATTAAAGTATCTCCCCGTTCAAGTTCTGCATCATCTTCACCAATAAGAACCTGAATTACATCTTCAAGTGTTATCACACCAAGAGTGCCGCCAAATTCATCTACTACCACAGCAAAGTGAATCTTCTTTTCCTGAAAGTCTCTGAACATTTCACGAATTTTTTTTTGCGCAGGTACAAAGATAGCGGGTCTTATAAATCTTGATATGGAATATTGCTCAAAACTTTTCAAATCGCCCATCAATGGAATAATGTCTTTACCATACACAAGACCTATAATCGTATCAATACTGTTCCTGAAAACCGGTATCCTGCTGTGGGAAGATGAGAGCGAGAGCGAAACAAATTCTTTTAAATTTGTATTTTCATGAACAGCAATTATATCAACACGGGGTGTCATTATTTCTTCAACCGAAAGTTCGCGTGATTCAAGTACGCTCTGAATCAGATCATGTTCATCATCAACCAGTCCCCCTTTCTTTTTACCCAGTTCGGTGATATTTTTAATATCATTTTGTGATAGTGTACCCCCTGTATCAGCTATACGAATTTTTGAAAAAACTGCGGATAAAATCTGAGTTAAAAACTCTGCCAACGGAAACAGAACAGCATTCATCCAGTAAAGCGGATAAGAAAAGAAGCGTGATAATTTTACAGGGTTTTTTCTGGCTGCTACTTTGGGAATTATTTCACCAAAAATTAAGATCAAAAAAGTCAGTACAATTATTTCAAACGATAAAGCAATATGAGCCGGGATGCTAAAATCATCGGCGAGTTGCATTACAAGCGAAACGGAAAGTATTGATGCTGCAACATTTACAACAGTATTCCCCACCAGAATAGTAACGAGAAGATTTTTCTGGTACTGAAGAAGATAATCTATATACCGCAAGGCAAGCGGATAGCGGGAAAAGTTTGAAGTCAGTTTGTTTCTCTGTAACGAGAAAAGAGCCACTTCAGAAGATGAAAAAAAGGCAGAGCACCCGAACAAAAGTACGAGTGCTCCTATTTGAATTAATAATTCAGTATCCAATGTTTTGATTAAAAAGGAAGGTCACCATCTGAGGGGGGGACCTCGGCAGAAGGCGGGGCTGAAGATGCGCCACCTGCTGAATATTCAACAGACGGTTCTTCAGGTCCTCTTCCTCTATATGAAAGGGGGATTATCTGTTCTGCGATTACCTCCCATGCGGTTTTCTTTATATTATCTTTATCGGTGTACTCACGTGAACGCATTCTTCCTTCCACGTAAACTTTTGAACCTTTTTTCAGATTTTCCCTAAGAAAATCCGAAGGTGAAAAATAATAAGTAATCCTGTGCCATGTAGTCTCGCTGATCCACTCACCATCCTTATTCTTATAACGGTATTCAGTTGCGATACTGAAAGTTGTTATCGTATATTGGTTCGTGGTGACTCTGACTTCAGCATCCTGACCCAGATTTCCTATTAACTGAATTTTATTTAAAGTAAAGGCCATGTATTCCTCCCGGAAAACGTTAAAGATTGTGATTTTGTGTATGGCAAGTTTATTGAAAATCTATCTTATTTGCAAGTAAAGATGCAGCGGTTATAACAGCAGTTTCAGCTCTCAGCCGCCCTCTGGAAAGCCGGTAACTTACCCCTGTTTTCAAAATTTCGATCTCAAACGAAGAAAAACCCCCCTCAGGACCGATAACCAGGAGATAGCTTGCACCTGAATCACGGAAATCCTCAGACAAATCTGATGGAGCATTTTGATTAAAATACAAAGGAATTCCCCCCTGCGTCAAGGCAGAATTGAGCGAATCGGAGTACTCAATTCGGGGTAAATGTGACCGTAGTGACTGCTTCATAGCTGCTATTGCCTTAAGATTAAGACGGTCCAGATTTACCGCAAATTTAACAGAATGTTGAAATTTTACCGCTTTAAAACGAGTAAACCCGAGTTCAACGGACTTTTCAAAGGCAAATTCAAACCTGTCAGGATTTTTAAGAATTGGCAGAAGCACCGTAAATCTCTCAAATCGGTTGTTTTGTTGTTCAGCAGATAAAACAGATAATGTGAGTTCTTTCCTTGAAAGTTGAGTAATTACACCAAAAATTAAGGTGCCTTTCCCGTCAGTAATGTAGATTTTATCCCCACTCTTTTTCCTCATCACCTTTGTGAGATGATTCATTTCATCAGCACCGGTAGCAGATACAAACTCCCCTTCCCTTACAAAATCCGGAAAGTAAAAAAGACCAGTGTCAGAAGGAGAGACCAAGGTCAATAATCAGCTCTCCTTTACCAAATTTATTAAAAGCATACTCAATTCTACCTAGGTTAAACGGCAAGGCAGGAATCGCAATTCCTACCCCATAACCTGAATAAACACTCGCCCAAGTAACTGGGTTGCCATCATTCTGTACAAATCCGGCATCAGCAAACAACGTCAAATAAAGTGCGGTTTTTGCCTGCTGCAATTGACGCGGGATCAGGGGCAGGTCCAGAATAAGATCAAACATTGGAATAAGTGGATATTTAACCTCGAATGAGCCGAAATAACTCTTTTTTCCCTCTACCCGTTCTGTTCTGTGACCTCGCACTTCATCTGCAAGACCGAGATATGCATAATTATAAAACGGGATATTTTTGCCAAACCGCTGCTGGGTTGAAAATTTTACTTTACCGGTAAATGAAGAAACTACTGGGAAATAAAACCTGAAATCGCTATTTAACGAATTATAACTAATATCATCAATATTAAAACCGTAATAGGAGGATAGGAACGTAAAGAAAATACCACGGTCAGGAAACTGTTTCAGATCACGAGAGTCGTGCGTATATTGAAATGCAACTGCTGGCACTACATCTGTCCCTGTTCCGGAAGCAGTTATTCCTCTTATTGAGAATGGCGAAGTGAGTCTTTTGTAACTCGCAAATACTTCCCCTTTGTTATAGATATCAAACCGTTTGCCAAGTCCTATATTAAAAGTAAATTGTTCATTATCAAATTTTCCGCCAGTTATCGCTTCAGCTTGCGGACTTTTATTTGATACTGTAGCATATTCAGAAAAGAAGTAGAGACTTATATTTTGGCTGCGAATGAGATAGGGCATAACGTAGGTGGCAGAGTAAAACGGGTCGTAACCAAGACCAAAAGAAAAGGATAGATCCTCATTACGTCCCCTGAAATTCTTTATGAGAATATTCATCCCGTATGATATCTTGCTCCAGTCATTCTCCTTAAAATCAATAAACGGTAATGGATAAATATACCAGCTTTCGACAACATGTATGTGGAGAATATTTTTACCTGATGGAGTCATAATTCTCATACTTACATTATTAAAGATACCAAGACTAAACACCCGCTCTTCAAAATAATGGAGTTGAGAATTCACGATGGTATCACCCGGAGTAAAAGGAAGCTCCTTCAATATAATATCTTCCTGTGTTTGGTCATTTCCGCTGATAAATATTGAATCAATTACAATAAAACGAACATCAGAGGTGTCTCGCGGAGTAGTTGAAGCAGTCACTGCTTTACCGTTAATATTCTCCGAAGAAATGCACAGGACAAATAAAAATAGAATAATTCTTATCAGAATAATCCCTTAAATGTAACGCAGTTTCTGTACTCAACCGCAATGCAGCGATTTTGAATAAATCCGATATTCTTTTCATTGCAAAAGTTTTCTGCTTCTGTACTGGTTACACCAAGCTGAAGCCATAGATATTTTGCCTTACATTTATTTACCCCTGGAAGAATGACGGGAACTTTATCAGATGAAAGAAATACATCAACCAAATCAACTGGTTCAGGCAGCTCAGCAAGCGAGCTATATACCGGAATACCAAATACTTCCTTTAGTACCGGATGAATGCCATAAACCGTAAATCCCTTATCCTTAAGCATTTTTGCTATCGAACCGCTGTCGCGTTCAGGTTTATCGGAGATGCCAACAACAGCAATAGATTTAATTTCAGAAAGTATTTTACAATATTCAGACAACATTTGTTAATGACCATATTTCACATTGATAATTTAATTAGTGTATTCACTTAACGGAAGACACGTGCAAACAAGATTTCTGTCACCGTATGCATTGTTTACCCTTGCTGAAGATGGCCAAAACTTCTTTTCTTTGACAAACTGAAGCGGAAACGCTGCCTTCTCCCGAGTGTACGGGTACGTCCATTCACTGCTGATAACTCTTGCCATTGTATGTGGAGAGTTTTTCAATACGTTATCAGTCTGATTAAACACTCCTGTTTCAATTTCAGCAATTTCCTGCCGAATACTTATCATTGCATCACAAAAACGGTCAAGTTCTGCTTTTGACTCACTTTCTGTCGGCTCAACCATAAGGGTACCTGCGACAGGGAAAGAAACTGTCGGCGCATGAAACCCGTAGTCCATTAATCTTTTTGCAATATCTTCAACTTCAACTCCGGCACTTCTTTTAAAGTCGCGCATATCAAAAATCAATTCATGAGCTGCGCGGTTTTTAGACCCTGTGTAAAGCACCTTATAATAGTTTTGGAGACGCGCCTTAATATAGTTTGCGTTTAAGATAGCAACTTTTGTAGCTTCTGTAACACCGTCTGCACCAAGCATCTTAATATATCCGAGCGAAATCAGCAGAATACTTGCACTCCCATAAGGTGCTGAAGAAACTGCAGAGATTCCCTCCTTTCCGCCGGTTTTTACAACTGAGTGACTGGGAAGATATTCAACTAAATGCTCTGCCACACAGATGGGGCCCATACCGGGTCCGCCCCCGCCATGCGGAATAGCAAATGTTTTATGAAGGTTTAGGTGACAAACATCCGCACCAATTGCGGCCGGACTGGTAAGTCCAACCTGAGCGTTCATGTTTGCCCCATCCATATATACCTGCCCGCCAAACTGATGAATAATATGACAAATATCAACAATGGACTCCTCAAACACGCCGTGTGTTGAAGGGTAGGTAACCATTAGCCCAGCTAACTCATTCGCAAATTTTTCAGCTTTTGTCCTGAGATCATCTACATTGATATTCCCCCGTTCATCACATTCAACAACTACGACATGAAGTCCGGCCATAACCGCGCTTGCCGGGTTGGTACCGTGCGCGGATGATGGTATCAATATGACATTTCTATGAAAATTGTTTCGTGCATGATGATATTTCCTGATTACCATAAGCCCCGCGTACTCACCCTGGGCCCCAGAATTTGGCTGGAGGGAAACACCGGCGAATCCTGTAATTTCCCTGAGTGCATATTCAAGCTCTTCAATGAGCTGAGTGTAACCTGAGACTTGATCTTTGGGAACGAAAGGATGTATTGCTGAAAATCCTTCGTAACTTACACCTATCATTTCTGCAGCAGCATTCAGTTTCATGGTGCAGGAGCCAAGGGGAATCATGGAGGAGGTGAGTGATAAGTCTTTGCTTTCAAGTTTCTTAACATATCTCAGAAACTCATGTTCTGAATGATAACTGTTAAAAACAGGATGAGTTAGAAAATTGCTCGTTCTGATAAATTTTAAATTGAACACGGGTTCAGCACTGAATTCTTTAGCGGCATGGAGACTTGGCGATGAATTTTCAGTTTTGGTAAAAATATCGGCCAGTTCACTGAAGTCAACCATCGAAACAGCTTCATGAAATGAAATGCCTATTTCTTCTTCAGAAATCAGACGTAAGTTAAATCCTGAATCAAGAGCTCTTTTATATATTGCAGCAGTCCTGCTGCCTGTTTTAATTCTAAGGGTGTCAAAGAAATTCTGATTAAGCTGAGTGTAATTTGTTGACTTAAGTAATTCATTTAGTTTTGCAGCAAGGGCATGAACTTTTCTTGCGATGCGTTTAATTCCCTCAGGCCCATGATAGACAGCATACATTCCTGCCATAACCGAAAGAAGAACCTGAGCAGTGCAGATGTTACTGGTTGCTTTCTCACGCCGAATATGCTGCTCTCTGGTCTGAAGCGCCATACGATATGCATTATTCCCTTCCGCGTCAATAGAAGCACCAATAATTCTGCCTGGAATAAGCCGTTTAAAATCATCTTTGGTTGCAAAAAATGCAGCATGAGGTCCTCCATATCCCATCGGCACACCAAATCTTTGACTTGTGCCAATTACAATATCTGCTCCAAACTCTCCAGGAGGTTTGAGTAAGGCCAGAGCAAGTAAATCAGACGTAATTACTGATGATATCTTCTTTGCTGTAAGTTCTTTAATAAGCGGTTCCAGATCATGAATTGCTCCATATCCATCAGGATATCCAAGGAGAACTCCAAAAATCCCGTTTATTGTCAATGCATCGGCATAACTTGCCTGTACTATTTCAATCCCAAGCGGCTCGGCACGGGTGATAATCACTTCTTTAGTCTGGGGGAAGATATCATTTGCAACAAAAAACTTATTGCAATCTTTTTTTGTACTTCTTGTATGCGCGAACAGAAGTTGCATAGCTTCAGCGGCCGCTGTGCCTTCATCCAGCAGTGAAGCGTTTGCAATAGGCAGACCTGTTAAATCGCTAACCATCGTCTGGTAATTGACTAATGCTTCAAGCCGGCCCTGCGCAATTTCCGCCTGATACGGGGTGTATTGTGTGTACCAACCCGGATTTTCAAAAATATTCCTCTGTATTACAGGAGGTGTAATTGTGGGATAGTACCCCATGCCAATAAAAGATGAATTGACCTTGTTCCTAGATGCAAGTGCCTTAAGATATTCCAGATATTCATACTCAGATATACCTTTTCTAATATTGAGTGGCTTTTTTAATCGAATTTTTTCAGGGACGGTTTCATTGATGAGAGTTTCGAGGGAGTCAACTCCAATCGTCTGAAGCATTAATTCTGTTTCCTCAGTGGAGGGACCATTGTGGCGGTTTTTAAATAAATCAGTATCAAAAATTGAAGTGTTCATCGTAAGTGCAAACAATAAATAAAGTAATTAACAAATATAAAGATGATTTAAAAGGTAAAACAATCCGGAATGGAAATCAGTTCTCGGTAAAATCAGTTGTTGCAGTTGTCAAATTTAAATAAGCAACTTTTGCTGCTTCCTGCTCCGCGGCTTTTTTATTTTTTCCGACCCCCAGTCCAAGAACGCGTTCCCCTACCAGTGCCTGCACTGTAAATACCCTGTCATGTTCGGGTCCGTCCTCTTTAATAACCTTGTACCTTGGAATCTCCAGTTTAAGAGACTGGATTAACTCTAATAATCTGCTTTTATAATTATTATCAACAAGATGAAGTCCTGATTCAAGATTTGGATTGACAAGCTTCTGCGTAATGAAATCTTTAGCAGTTGGAAGACCATGATTGATATAGATAGCGCCAATAAATGCCTCGAAAGCATCTGCGAGGATAGTCTGAAATCCGGGACTCCCTTCAGATAATTTTATTTCATCACTCATAAAAAGAAGATCATGAATCCCTATTTTATAGGCAACTGAGAATAATGTCATGCGGTTTACAAAATTCGCTCTGACTCGCGTCAAAAAACCCTCATCCTTATCACTGAAATGGGAGGAAAGTACCTCGGCGACTACAAAACCTAACAAAGCGTCACCTAAAAACTCAAGTCGTTCGTTTGAAACAAGAAACTTTTTATTATCAAGATGTGAGCGGTGAGTAAGTGCCTCCATGAATATTTCCGGCTGAACAATTTCCCTTCCTGTTAAAGATTCAATTTTTCTTATCCTGTCTTTAGAAAGGATTTTTCTGTTTTTTGATCTTCTAAGAAAATTTTTGAAGAGCCCCAGCATATTCAGTTAACAAATTTACTGAACAAAAGAGATGCATTATGACCGCCAAATCCAAAGGTATTGCTTATGGCATTTCTTACCGTTTTCTTTACAGCTTTGTTCGGGGTATAATTAAGATCGCATTGAGGATCGGGTGTTACATAATTTATAGTGGGCGGAATAATATCATTCTTTACCGCAAGTATTGTTGCAATGGCTTCAATTGCACCGGCTGCGCCGAGAAGATGCCCCGTCATTGATTTGATTGAGGAAACATTAAGCTTATACGCATAATCCCCGAATACTGATTTTATTGCTTTGGTTTCAGTTACATCATTAAAAGGAGTTGAGGTGCCATGTGCATTGATATAATCAACTTCATTTTCCTTTATTCCAGCATCACGAACCGAAAGTCGCATTGACCGAACGGCACCATCACCATCAGGGTGAGGTTGCGTCATGTGATACGCATCTGCTGTCAGCCCGATACCTTTTATTTCAGCATATATTTTAGCGCCGCGAGCAAGCGCATGTTCAAGGTCTTCAAGAATAATTGTGCCGCTGCCTTCACCCATCACAAAACCATTTCTGTTAAGATCAAAAGGTTTTGAAGCAGTTTTGTAATTCTCATTATCAACTGATAATGCACGCATGGCGTTAAACCCGCCGATTGCCATCTGAGTAACGCATGCCTCACTTCCGCCGCAGAGCATAACATCAGCACCGCCACGCTGTATAATCATGAACGCGTCTGCAATGGCATGCGAAGAAGTTGCGCATGCGGATGTGGTTGAATAATTTGGTCCCTTGAATCCATACCTGATTGAAATATGACCTGCTGCTATATCGGCAATCATCATCGTGATAAAGAAAGGAGAAATTCTGGATGGATCTTTTGTTTCAAAATACGTAAAGTGCTGCTCCTGCATCGTTTCAACTCCGCCAATACCACTCCCATAGACGATTCCGGTTCGATCCGGATCTATTGTACCACTTGAGATACCTGCATCCTTCACTGCCTGATCAGAAGAAGCAATAGCATATTGGGAAAAAAGGTCAAGCCGCCGTATGGCTTTTTTATCAAGATAAAGAGAAGGATCAAAATTTTTAACTTCCGCGGCAAACTTTGTATCAAATTTCCCGGTATCAAAACGGGTAATAAAATCAACACCGCTTTTGGCAGACACAAGCGATTCCCAGAAAGATTCTGTATTTAATCCAATCGGATTAATAGTACCCAGACCAGTAACTACAACTCTTTTGCGCACAGGAGTTTTATGCAGTATTCAGCAAGGGATGACCGTTATCATCCCCTGCAACAAAATACTACAGGCAGTTATTGTTAATTAGCTGCTTTTGATTTCAGATAGCTGACTGCATCACCAACAGTGGTGATTTTTTCGGCTTCATCATCGGGAATCTGAATGTTGAAAGCTGTTTCAAAACCCATGATCAGCTCAACCGTATCAAGAGAATCTGCACCGAGATCATGCTGGAAAGATGCGGTAGGGGTAATTGCTGATTCCTCAACTCCTAACTTGTCCATGATGATTTCTTTTACTCTTGCTTCGACATCCATTGTTGTACTCCTATTATTGTTGTTGTTGTTAGTGAAAAATTACATTGTCATTCCGCCGTCAACGGCTATGGTCTGACCGGTTATATATCCAGCCGCGTCAGAACATAAAAATGATGCAATACGTGCAATATCGTTTGACTGTCCAAATTTCCTGAGAGGGATAAGACTAAGCAATGCATCCTTTTGTTCGGGTTTCAGCTTCGCGGTCATATCTGTCTCAATAAATCCAGGAGCAATACAATTTGCGGTAATGTTGCGGGAAGCAAGTTCTTTTGCGATTGATTTAGTAAATCCAATTACACCGGCTTTTGAAGCAGCATAGTTGCTTTGTCCGGCATTTCCCATCAGTCCCACAACCGAGGTAATATTGATGATTCTTCCCCATCTTTTTTGCATCATATATTTTGATGCTGCCTTCGTGTAGTAAAATACACTGTTTAAATTTGCTGATAATACAGATTCGAAATCCTGATTGTTCATTCTCATCAGCAAATTATCTTTTGTAATACCGGCATTGTTAACAAGTATATCCACAGATCCAGTTGTATCAGCCGCAAATTTAACTGATGATTCTGCCTCCTCCTGCTTAGAACCGTCTGCTTTGTATCCGTAAACTTTCATTCCGTTGGAAGCGTATTCTTCTTCAATTTCCTTTGCTGCCTGATCTGAACTGACAAACGTAAAAACCACACTACAGCCGTTAACAGCAAGTGCATCAACAATTGCTCTCCCTATTCCCCTGCTGCCGCCTGTTACCAGGGCTGATTTTCCATTCAGATTCACTTCACTCATGCACTTTAATTTTCTGATTCAAATTCTTTTTTATATGCCTGTAACTCTGCAAAGCCATCTGGTCCGAAAAGATGAATAATTTCTTCTGTACAGGATTCATATATACTCATCTGAGCGCCTTCTTTATTACAGGTCTTCAGTCTGTCAATATGTTCATTATCTATGGTCAGTGTGTTTTCATAGATTGTCAGAGGAAAAAGAACGCAATAGAGCGGTTTATTTTTCCACTTGGGTTCACCTTTTTCCATCGAAAGTCTCTGTATGGAACAAAGTCCTTGCTTGTCAAGAAAAACACATTTGCCATTATGCAATTCTGTTCCGACAGCAATGCCTGAGGCGAAATCCTTATCTTCTTCCTCCGGCTCAAACCATTTTGAAACATCTTTTGTCTGAGTTTCATCAAATATCTCAATAAGCTGCTCTGTTAGAGTCAAAGTATTTTCATACTCTTTCTTATCCATGTAAACTCCGTAATGACAGCATTCACCAGAACACCGGCATCCAAAAGGGAAACTGAAAATCAGAGGATCAATATACAAACCTTTGATCATTTTTCTGGGAGTTTCAGGGGTACTCAAAGGAAGGGCTCCAGATCCTTAAATGTGTCAATACCGAAGCATTTAGACTCCGGACTAATTCTTTTCACCAGACCCTGGAGTACTTTACCAGGACCTATTTCACAAAACTCATCAAATCCGTCTCTGACCATATTTCTGATTGTCTGCTCCCAGAGCACAGGTTCAGTTACCTGACGGCGTAACATTACCTTAAAGTCATCTTTTTTAGTAACCGGCTCACCCGTTACGTTCACATAGACAGGAATCCGCGAATCATAAAAATTGTACTTTTCAAGCTCTGCGGTCAGTTTGTCCTTTGCACTCTGCATCAGGGGTGAGTGAAACGCCCCGCTGACAACCAATTCCTTTACAAGTTTTGCTTTATTGGCTTTTGCTAATTCCATGGCTTTTTTAACCCCGGATACACATCCTGAAATGACGATCTGTCCGGGTGAGTTAAAATTGGCACATTGCACGATCCCTTCTGCTGAAGCTTCTACGCAAAGCTCTTCCAATACCGAGCTCTCTAGCCCGACAACAGCGGCCATGGTGCCGGGATTTTCGATTCCTGAAACCTGCATTCCCTTCCCCCGAAATCTCACAAGCTGAATGGCCTCATAAAACTGAAGTGCACCTGAGCTTACAAGCGCTGAGTACTCACCGAGCGAGTGTCCCGCGGTTGCATCTTTATCAAGAGTACGAATGAGTGATGCGAGAATAACACTGTGTAAAAAAATGGTCGGCTGGGTTATTTCAGTCTGTTTTAATTCTTCTTCCGGTCCATTAAACATTATATAGGATAAAGGCAGACCCAAAACTCCGTCAGCAGTTTTAATCATTTCCCGGGCTTCCACTGAATTCTCATAAATGTCCTTAGCCATTCCGACATACTGAGAACCCTGTCCGGGGAATAAAAACGCTCTTTTACCCATTAATCAAGACTCCAGACAAGATAGGATGCACCCCAGGTAAATCCTGCTCCGAATGCAGCAAGGATGAGTTTGTCACCCTTCTTTAGTTTACCTGCACGGTAGTATTCGGTTAAACAAAGAGGTATGGTTGCCGCTGTTGTGTTACCATATTTGTCAATATTGATCATTACCTTATCTCGTGTAACACCCATCCGTTCGGCAGTAGCATCTATAATGCGTAAATTTGCCTGGTGGGGCACAAGGTAAGCAATATCATCAGCATTAAGATTATTTTTTTGCATCAGTTCGTATGAAACATCAGCCATTCCTTTGACTGCAACTTTAAACACAGCTTTGCCATCCTGAAAGAGAACGTGCATATTCTGGTCAATAGTTTCGTGTGTGGGCGGGTTAAGACTGCCCCCCCCTTTCATAAACAGAAAGTCTTTTCCGCTTCCATCAGTACGAAGGATTGAGTCCTGCAGTCCGAGCGACTCATCTTCAGTCGGCTCAAGCAATACCGCTGAAGCACCATCACCAAACAAAATAGCCGTATTACGGTCGGAGTAGTCAACTATGGCACTCATTTTATCAGCGCCGATTACCATTACTTTCTTAAAATTACCGCTTTCAATGAGTGCCGCACCAGATTGTAAGCCAAAGAGAAATCCGGAACAGGCAGCGGATAAGTCGTATCCCCAGGCCTTTTTAGCTCCAATTTTGTCCTGCACAAGACATGCCGTTGCCGGGAAAAACATGTCAGGTGTAACAGTCGCCACGATTATTGCATCAAGGTCTTCCGGATTAACATCGTGTTTTTCCATCAAATCTTTGGCAGCAGCAGTAGCTAAATCACTTGTTGCCCCGCTGTTAAGCCGTCTTCTTTCCTGGATTCCAGTACGGGTCCGGATCCATTCATCGTTTGTCTCTAAAATCTTTTCAAAAAATTTATTGTCCAATATCTCATCAGGCACATACATTCCAACGCCTGTAATACGGGCATTTAATCTTCTTCTCATTCACTTTCCTTCATGGGTGATTCAGCGATAGCCGCTGAAATTTTTTTCACAACATCCTTCTCAATACAGTCTTTGGCACGAAGCACCATATTAGTTATTGCTAACGGAGTACTTGAGCCATGCCCTATTATACTTACACTCTTTACTCCCAGTAATAATACTCCACCGTAATACTGATAATCTAAAGGAGAAAGCGCCTGACGCAGAACACTTCGGACGATAAGCACTTTTAATTTATTTAAAAAACTCCTTGAAGCATACTCTTTAAGAAGAGTCTTGAGGTATTTAGGGAAGCTCTCCCCGAATTTAAGCACGATATTCCCCACGAATCCGTCACAAAGCACGATGTTAACCGAACCTTTAAGAATATCCCTGCCTTCAATGTTGCCAAAGAAATTTAATCCTGAGTCTTTAAGAAGTGTGTGGGTCTCTTTAATTGTTTTGCCCCCTTTTTCAGACTCTTCACCAACTGTAAGAAGCCCGATTGAGGGTGAAGCGATATTATAAATTTCCCTGACATAAATTGTACTCATCCGGGCAAATCCTAAAAGATGCTGGGGCTTTGAGTCAACAAAAGCCCCTACATCAAATATTGTACTCACTGATGACTCACTTGGAAAGAAAGTACCCATGGTGGGGCGTTCAACACCTTCAATTCGACCAAGTATAAAGGTTGAGGCGGTTACCACAGCACCGGTATTACCGGCACTTACAAAAGCTTCCGCATTCCCTTCAGCTACGTATTTGCAACCAACTGATATAGAGGAGTCCGGCTTTTTCTTGAGTGAAGCCACTGGTGAATCAGACATATCAATCTTCTGGGAAGCATGGATAATCTTCTCCTGAGGAAATGATACACCTTTTTCAGCCATCGTTTTAAGAATGGCTTGTTTGTCACCTGTCAGAACTAAGTCAATATCGGTGTGATTTTTAAAGATTTCACCGGCAGCCAATACTTCATTGACCGGTGAAAAATCACCCCCCATTGCATCAAGAACAATTCTGAACTTAGATGGTGAACCTGAACCCATTAAGTCTTTCTGAATTATTTACCAGGAAGCAATACTGACTTACCGTCATAATAGCCGCAGGAGGGGCATGCATGATGAGCCAGTTTTAGTTCATTACAGTTACTGCATTTACCCAGAGTTGAGGCGGTAGCTTTATAATGTGTGCGCCTTTTGTCGCGTCTGGTTTTCGACATTTTACGTTTTGGATTTGGCATGATCTAACCTTTATTTTTATTTGTTTTCTAATTTCTTTTTTATGTCCTGCAGTTTCTCATAGAGAGAACCCTCCCGGGTTTCACTGCAATTACATAAATTCAAATTCAGATTGCTTCCGCAATGGGGACAAAGCCCTTTGCAGTCTTCATCACATAAAATCCTCAGCGGAATGCTGAGATTTGCATAATCAAAAATTTCCTGAGTAATGTCAACTTTATCAGTTTCAGGAGCAAGATACCTGAGGTTTAAGCTGTCGTCTTCTTCCTCAGGCGTTTCAAAAAGATAGACAAAATCAAAGTCGTTTTGGAGCTTTCTTAGCAATTGTTTGCCGCATCGGTCACAAGATGTTTCTATTTCGGTGAAAAGTTCACATCGCATCAGAAGCTGATGATGAGTTTTATCAAACGTAAATCTGGCAAATCCTTCACCAATAAATGGCTCCTGGAGACCGGCTTCCGCCAGTTTGAACGGAAATTCGATCTGGTTTTCACCAAAGGATAAGGTATTTAGTTTAATTACTATACTCATTGCCTGATCCTGCTAATTTAACTGTATCAAAAGAAAATCTGTTTTTTTATACAATTTTCTCTAAGCAAACGCTAAATTTACGAAAAATCATCATAATTTTATAGAACATTATTAAATTTAGCTTTCACTCCCACTTCCCGGATGGTAAAAATTGAGGCGGTAATTATATTCCTTTATGGTATTAATTTCTTTAGCAGCAGCAGTTTTACCCGTCACTCTTTATCTTTTCTGGTTACGAAAGGCCGATAAGTATGACAAAGAACCCTTCTGGCTTTACTTAAAGAACATTGCCTGGGGGTCCTTTGGCGCGGTGTTCTTTACACTAATCGGGAGTGCTGTTGCAAGTGCTTTTATCGCCGGATTTCTTTCCGGTGAGGAACTCCTTGATTTAGCAGAAACGGTTTTAATAGCCCCAGTCGTAGAGGAACTTATGAAGGGAATCTTCCTCTTCTTCATGATTGCCAAGAAGGATTTTGATAATCTGACTGACGGTCTGGTGTATGGCGGCGCAATTGGGCTGGGTTTCGGTATTACTGAGAATTTCCTGTATTTTCTGGGTGCCTCCAGCGGAGGTGAATGGCTTTTTCTTGTGGTTGTCAGGACTCTTTTTTCGTGTGTTATGCACTTCATCAGCACAGCGGTTTTTGGCGCTTTTCTGGGTATCTCAAAATTCAGAAGTACCCCGACAAAAATCCTATTAGCCGGAACGGGGTATGTAATTGCAGTTATTATCCATTTTACCTGGAACTCCGCAGTTGTGGTAGAGGAATCTGTCTGGCTTGGTCCTATTTTTATGATTGGAGCTGTATTTTTGTTTAGGGAACTTTTTCGGTACTCAATCAATCAGGAATATAAGGTCATTAAACGCGAACTTACAAAAGAATCTGATCTTGGCAGCTTCCCCGCATCCCTTATCCCCCTGGTATTGCTCGAGGTTCCGGCAGGAAACTTTAATTTGGACTCTAAAACCGCTGATTCAATTAAACAGAATAGCGTAAAACTTGCTTTCCGAAAAGAGCAATTACACCATTCAAGCGGGCACAAAGCAGACCAATTTAGAGTTGAAATTGCCGCAATCCGTTTACGGCTTGCAGGTTTTACCCAAAACGTAGGTTCTGATTTCGGATTCAAAGAAGAACCGGGACAATGATTCCGTTGTTGTATATTTTGGAAATAAATAGTTAACTTTTTGAATAGTACTGAAGTGCTGTATATTTAATTACTTAACTATTAATAGTCGCACTATTTCGTACTGAGTTATTTCTTTCAGGTTACAGGATTTTGAAACAAAAGAAAACAGGAATTTTCGGCGGGACTTTTAATCCCATTCATTATGGTCATCTGATACCACTCATGTTTGCCGCTGAGCAAAGGAAATATGAAAAAGTAGTATTTGTACCTAACAATATATCCCCATTTAAAGTTGGTGTTGATGTTCCCTCCACAGAACACAGAATGAATATGACTAATCTTGCGATTAAAAATTTTCCATTGTTCACCATTTCTGACTATGAAACAGCACGCGGCGGCGTTTCCTTTACGATTGATACCGTCAAATACTTTAAAGAAAGATTCGGGAATATTGAACTTATTCTGGGACAGGATACCTTTGCCGGATTTCACTCATTCAAAGACCCGGAAGGTATTCTGAATACCTGTGATGTAGTTGTTCTAAAAAGAAATTTTATAGATACAGAATATTCTGAATATCACTCAACAGGCAAGGTGATTCAGATCAATACCCCGTTTATTGAAATCAGCAGCACCTTTATCAGGGAGAGAATTCAAAACCGACTTCCGGTTTCGTTTCTCTTACCACCGGAAGTTGAGGAATATATAAAAACAAACGGTCTATATATATGAGTCAGAGCCGCAACCAAGGGCTGTTTGAACGCGTTTTAAAACATGATAAAAGGGCGGTTGCACGCGTAATCTCTCTTATAGAAGCAGAGTCCCCTCTCTCAGAGGAATTGATTGCCATGTTATATAAACATACCGGCAAAGCATACCGCATCGGTATAACCGGTCCTCCGGGTGCAGGTAAAAGCACTCTTACCAATCAGCTTGCAAAGTTTTATCTGAGTCAGGGGGAAAAAGTGGGCATCATTGCAGTTGACCCGACTTCCCCGTTCTCAGGCGGTGCGCTGCTTGGTGACCGTGTAAGAATGGCGGAAACCGGAAATCTTGACGGAATTTTTATACGCAGTATGGCAACCAGAGGCAGTCTTGGCGGCTTAAGCAAAAAAGCAATTGATGCGGCTGATGTTCTGGACGCTGCCGGATATGATTATATACTAATGGAAACAGTCGGTGTTGGGCAGTCAGAACTTGATATCGTAAAAGCTGCAGACACAACTCTGGTCGTTCTTGTTCCTGAATCAGGTGATTCTGTTCAGGCAATGAAAGCAGGTTTGATGGAAATTGCAGACTCATATATTGTAAATAAATCCGACCGTCCAGGCGCTGAACAGGCAGTTTCAGCTATCAGAACGATACTGGGGCTGAGAGACCATGACGAAAACTCATGGATGCCTGATATAATTAAAGCGGTTGCATCAGAAAACAAAGGTACAAAAGAAATTGCAGAGGAGATTTTAAGACATCATACGTATCTTGAGGGCTCAGGAAACTTTCAGAAAAAACGCGCGGAACGTAGGAATGACCGCATTAAAGAAATTGTTGAAACCAGAATTCTCACATATCTCTGGGGTAATCACTCTATTGACTCTGTTGCAGCTTCTGCATCAGGAAAAAGCAAGTCAGACTCCCCTTATCACATTGCAGATTTACTTCTGCAGGAATTCAAAGAAAATTTTATAAAAGAGGAAAACACATGACCAGTTCTTCAGGAAACTTCCTGCTGTCTTTTACAGAGGAACAATTAATGATTCAGGAAAACATCCGTGACTTTGCCGAACAAAAAGTGAAGCCGGTAGTTATGGAGTTTGATGAAAAACAGGAGTTTCAGCATGATCTGATGCGAGAACTTGGCGAGATGGGATATCTGGGCATCCTTGTACCGCAGGAGTATGGCGGCTCAGGACTCGGATATACAGAATTCGTGATCGTAGTTGAAGAACTTGCAAAAGTTGACCCTTCACTTGCACTTTCTGTTGCTGCTCATAACGGACTTTGCACAAATCATATCCTCGTAAACGGAAATGAAGCACAGAAGAAAAAATATCTGCCTGACCTTGCAACCGGGGAAAATATCGGGATGTGGGGACTTACTGAATCATTCTCCGGAAGTGATGCTGCTGCAATGAGAACCACGGCCAAAAAGGAAGCAGATAAGTATATACTGAACGGAAGCAAAAATTTTATCACCCATGCTTCAGTTGGCCAGACCGCTGTGGTATTGGCAGTCTCTGATTCTTCAAAAGGTAAAAAAGGAATTTCTGCTTTTATCCTTGAAAAAGGAATGGCAGGATTCAGCACCGGCAAAAAGGAAAACAAACTGGGAATGAGAGCATCAGACACAGCACAACTGATATTTGATAACTGTGCAGTTCCTGCTGAAAACCTTATCGGAACTGAAGGTGAAGGTTTCATCCAGACGATGAAGATACTTGAAGGGGGCAGAATCTCAATCGCTGCTCTCAGTGTCGGGCTTGCTGAAGGCGCGCTGCTTAATTCAGTGAAATATTCAGGTGAACGCCAGCAGTTCGGTAAACCCATTAACAGTTTCCAGGCGATTCAATTTAAACTTGCTGATATGGCTGTCGGGATTGAAGCATCAAGATTACTTACCTATAAAGCGGCATGGCTGAAGGATAATCAGAAACCAATTATGCATGATGCCGCTATCGCAAAGCTTTTTTCCTCCGAAACAGCAGAAAAATGTGCCATTGAGGCAGTACAGATATTCGGCGGTTATGGCTTTACCAAGGACTACCCTGTCGAAAAGTTTTACCGTGATGTCAAACTTCTCACCATTGGCGAAGGCACAAGCGAAGTTCAGCGCATTGTGATAGCAAGAAAACTGCTTCAGGAGTAACCAAATGGCATTCATCGGAAAACCGGCTGAGCAGCTTCCTGACTTCCACATACGCGAGGATGCAAATAAGGAAAAACTCCGTAAAATAGAAGCCGAACGTGAAAAAGTTAAACTAGGCGGCGGTAAAGATGCACTCGAAAAACACCATGCAAAAGGCCGGCTAACTGCGCGTGAAAGAATTGCTGGTCTGCTTGACCCCGGAACCCAATTCTTTGAATTGAGTACGTTTGCCGCATACGATATGTATTTGGAGTATGGCGGAGCTCCTTCTTCAGGTACCATCTTCGGCATTGGCAAAATTTATAACCAGGAGTGTGTAAGAGTTTCAAACGATGCTACCGTAAAAGCCGGTGCCTGGTTCCCTATTACCTGTAAAAAGAACCTCCGCGCTCAGGAAATTGCCTTAGAGAATAACATCCCCATCATATATCTGGTTGACAGTGCGGGTGTATTTCTTCCGTTACAGGAAGAAATTTTTCCTGATAAAGAACACTTCGGCAGAATCTTCCGCAATAACGCACGGCTATCTGCAAAGGGTATTCCGCAGTTAGCCGCAATAATGGGAGCTTGCGTTGCAGGGGGAGCATATCTACCCATAATGAGCGATGAAACTATTATCGTAAGAAATCAGGGCTCAGTATTTTTAGCCGGTTCACATCTGGTGAAAGCTGCAATTGGAGAAGTAATTGATAATGAGTCACTCGGCGGAGCACAGGTGCAGTCCAATATATCCGGCGTGACTGATTACATCGCAGAGAATGATGTTGAGTGTTTACAGCTCTTAAGAAGTCTTGTTTCCAAAATTAAAACGGGAAATAAAGCCGGCTTTAACCGTATTCAGCCAAAGCCACCTAAGTTCAGTTATAAAGAGATTTATGGCGTTCTCCCTGATGAAATCATAAAGCCATACGATACCTACGAACTGATTGCGCGCATTACTGACAATTCTGAAATTGATGAATATAAGGCAGGGTACGGCAAGAGTTTAATAACCGCTTACGCCCGCATTGATGGATGGTCGATAGGTATTGTGGCAAACCAGAGAGAAGTTATAAAAAGCGCTGCCGGAGAGATGCAGGTGGGGGGTGTTATCTATTCGGACAGTGCTGACAAAGCAACCCGCTTCATCCTGAATTGCAATCAAAAGAAAATCCCGCTCCTTTTCCTTCAGGATGTTACCGGTTTTATGGTTGGGAAACGGGCGGAGCACGGCGGCATTATAAAGGATGGCGCAAAAATGGTGAACGCCGTGGCTAACTCAATTGTCCCCAAAATCACCATCATTACCGGAAACAGCTTTGGCGCGGGTAATTATGCCATGTGCGGCAAGGCCTATGACCCCCGCTTTATCGCTGCCTACCCCTCAGCTAAAATCTCCGTAATGGGAGGTAATCAGGCGTCATCGGTTCTGACGGACATTAAAGTGAAACAACTTGAAAAGTCCGGAAAAACACTTTCTGACGATGATAAAAACAAACTGAAAACCGAAATACTGCATCTTTACGAAAAGCACAGCACTCCCCTTTACGCCGCGGCAAGATTGTGGATTGATGAGATAATTGACCCGGCGCAGACCCGGGAATTCGTAAGCAGGTGCATTCAGATAGCGGATAATAATCCGGAGTTTGAAACCTTCAAGACCGGAGTGATTCAAACATAAGGTCACTCACCTTTTTTATTCTCTGCCAGCTTCTCCTGGTCATGCAGGATTCGGCAGAACCGCAAAACAGAAGCCAGCTTGGTCTTAGCATAGACGGGCTCTCGGAATATCTGGCAGGATTTGACACTGTAAGGCATCCGGGCTTAACAGAACTGGAACTGATTGACTCCCTCTTCCTAAAGTCAAATGAAATGTATCCTGATGACACAGCAGAAGCACTTCTGGTTCTTTGTTTTGTGCTTATACCTTACCGTGAGGTTCCAATGGAGCTTCCTTTCGGTCTGGGAACACTCCGTTACCCGCTTCCCGCTGCTGATTTGCCTACCTATAATGCAAAAAACAGGAATATCCCACGGCGATTTCTGTTTGACTCCCCCGCCGGTCATTTCGGAGATGCTGACAAATTAGCTCATTTTTTTGGAAATGCTTCCGCTGCTTGCCGGATGCGCAGCAACAGCATTGTTCGCTTTTTTGGTAACTTTGTAGAGTTATTCGAAAAAAACTTTAATACCGAAGCTGATATTGATTTGCGCGATGTAAACATAAACGAACTGGGCGTGCGGTATGGCTGGCATCTGCTCTCACAGAAAACCATGCCCTCGGTATTTATAACCGGTTATAATATTTATCATCTGTTTTTTTATCTATGAACCGAATCTTAATAGTTGACGACGAAAAAGAAATCTGCGAAAGCATAAAACTGATTCTTGAATTTGAAGAATACACCGCCGGATATATCAATGACGGCAACCTGGCGCCTTCAGTTCTGAGCGAAGAAGCTTACGATATGGTGCTGCTGGATATCCAGATGGGTACTTCAAACGGATTTGAAATTTTGCAGCAGATAAAAGCGGTGCATCCTGCGCTTCCGGTAGTAATGATATCAGCTTATGGCAACATCCAGAATGCTGTGCAGGCAACCCGGCTTGGGGCTTATGATTTTCTCGAAAAACCGATTGACCGGGACAAACTTCTTATAACTGTCCGCAATGCACTTTCACAAATTAACCTTGCGCGAGAAAATGAACGTCTGAGGATAGAGTCACTCTCTGACACAAAAATCCTGGGGGAAAGCTCTGCCATAAAAAAAGTCTTAGACCTTATCGCAAAGGTTGCTGAAACCGATGTGCGGGTATTTATAACAGGTGAAAACGGCACGGGTAAAGAATTGGTTGCTAAAGCAATTCATGAAATGAGCCAGCGGAAAAACTCCCCTTATGTGGACATTAACTGTGCGGCAATTCCAAATGAGCTTATTGAGTCAGAACTTTTTGGACATGAAAAAGGCGCCTTCACCGGTGCAATCCAAAATAAAACCGGCAAATTTGAACTTGCCCATAAAGGAACACTCTTTCTCGATGAAATTGGCGATATGTCTCTTCAGGCACAGGCAAAGGTGTTGCGAATCATAGAAGAAGGAAAAGTTGAAAAAGTGGGGGGCAATAAAAAAACTGAAGTTGATGTAAGGATCATAAGCGCAACAAATAAAAACCTGAAAGAAGAAATTGAAAAAGGTAATTTCAGGGAAGATCTGTTCCACCGGCTGAATGTTATCCCCATCGTAATCCCCCCGCTCAGGGAAAGAACTGAGGATATACCGCTTCTGGTAAAAGCATTCACGGAAAGAATCTCAGAAAAATATAAAAAGAAAACAAAACAATTTTCCAACGATGCCATTGAACTGATGAAGCAGCTCCCCTGGAAAGGAAACATCCGCGAACTAAAAAACATAGTTGAGCGCATTATCATCATCGTTGACAAACCAGTCATTCAGAAAAGTGACCTGGAAAGTCTGCTCCCCTACGAAAAGCAATCCATTAATGATTTAATTGATCAGAGCAACTCATTCCAGGATTTTAAGGAAAAAGCTGAAAAAGCATTTATCCTTAAGCAGCTTGAGGCAAGCGGATGGAATGTTTCAAAAACAGCAGAACTTCTTGAAATTCAGCGGAGTCACCTTTATAACAAAATGAAAAAATATGGCATAGAAAAAGGAGAATAATACCGTGGCAGAAACAATTTTTTCAAAAATTATCAGAAAAGAAATTCCGGCAAATATCCTTTATGAAACTGAATCAGTACTTGCCTTCCGTGATATAAACCCGCAGGCACCGGTGCACATTCTGATAATCCCTAAATTAGAAATACCCACCATACGCGAAATCCGCCTGCCTGACCACACCACACTTCTGGGTGAGCTTATTGCTGCAGCAAATACCATTGCAGAACAGGAAGGCATAAAAGAAGACGGATTCAGATTAGTAATAAACTGTGATAAAAACGGCGGACAGGAAGTCTATCACCTTCACCTGCACCTGCTCGGCGGCAGAAAAATGAACTGGCCTCCAGGATGAGGAAATGAGTTGAAAGTTGAAAGTTGAAAGTTGAAAATTGGAATTTGAGAGTTTATGTTTCAGATTTTTTCCTTTTGGATGATTTTACTATGGAATGTAATATTTTTATCAATTCATCAGCATCTTTCTTAATTGATTGATACTCATTGATTTTAAGAAGTTCCCTGGCAAATAGTAGTTCAAGCCAATAACTCGTTTCCCCTGACTCTTTCAAAGCTATGCTCATTTTATGAATAAAGTCTGCTCTTGACTCAGCATGTTTCGCCTCCCGGACATTAAGTGCCCGACCACAGCAATTGACGGGCAAGGATAAAATCGCCTTGCTTCTGTAAATATTGCGTTAGTTTTACAATCCTTACTGCAAAAGCAAATGATTTTTCTCTTACAATTGATTCACTCATCGGGTTTAATCAACTACTAAATTCTCAACTTTCAATTCTGCAGTTATGTTACCCCGGCTGTCTGTGGAGTAGTTCGCCCCATTATACCCGCATTATCATTTATACTCATAATTTTGACACAAAACAGAGAGCTTATAGCATAATTTTATGATGAGAGGACTCTCTTCATCGGATTTTGTCTTGAAACATTGGGTGTTTTCGCCTGTTATGATGAATTTATTGTGAAAAATACAAAAGACCTAAAATCAGGACAAGATGTTTCTCTCCTTCGCAGTGTAATGTGACATATAGCAGAATTACTAGCTTCCCCTTAGTGTCTCGGTTGAAAAACTAGAAGCTACTCTAAAGATCAACATATCAACAAAAAAAAGCCCCGGCAGAATGCCGGGGCTTTTTGTAGAAATTTGATTTTCTTAATAATGCTTGTGCATTACTTCAGGAACATCATCTTTTTGGTTGCAGAGAACTCACCTGCTTCAAGTTTATAGATATAGAGACCGGTTGCAAGTTTTGTAGCATCAAAATTAACAACGTGGTTTCCTGCTTTAAGGGAACCGTTAATTAAGGTAGCAACTTTTTCACCGAGTACGCTATAAACACTAAGCGTTACGTTTGCATCTTTTGGAAGCGCAAATTTAATGGTGGTTGAAGGGTTGAACGGATTCGGATAGTTCTGAGCAAGCTCAAATACTCCTGGAATCTCAACATTAACTTCAACTTCTGCTGAATAGCTGAAGGTTCCGTCAAAATCAATCTGTTTCAGACGGTAGGTATATACACCTGGGGTTACATTCTTGTCGGTATAGGTATATCTGCTTAATTCAGCAGTATTGCCTTTACCTTCAACGAATGAAACTGATGTGAATGACTCACCTGCTGCTTTTCTTTCAATGCTGAAGCCGCTGTTGTTTACTTCTGAAGCAGTTGACCAGTTCAGAACAACATCGCTGCCTGAAATAGCTGCTGCAAATGAGGTAAGTTCAACAGGAACTTCTGCAGTTGTGTGATAAAGACCAAAACCGTTGTTTGTACCGAGTACAAATACATCAACTGTTCCGTCAGGATTCCGTCTTACTTCAAGATCGCCAGTGCCGCCAGCGTTTGAATTATTACCCATACTCGGGGTAATACCATACGTAAATGCACTTGCGAAATCACCTGCAGGAACTCCGACAACACGGCCGTTTTCATTTCCAGCACCGTACTGATAGGTAGCAAAGTATTCAACATCTGCTTTTGAACCAACATAGCGGATTGCGTTAGTACCGGTAGCTACTACCGTTCCTGGCACTGTTCCGAGTAAGGTACCATCTGCAGCGTATCTCTTTGCACTGTTTCCACCGGAATTCCAGTAGAATCCGCCGCCAGGGATCGGGCCGACTGCGGCAGAACCGCCTGCTGCTCCATCAGAAAGGGTAATTGAATCAGGTAAAGCATTAAATGCTCCGCCGGTCATTTTCCAGATATATACTTTGCCTACACCTGCGGTTGCGCTTGCAGCCCAGATTTCAGCGGTATTAGCTGAAAAATCACCAACAACGGTAATCTTGTCACCAAGTCTTACCAGATGTGCAGGTGCATAATCTACAACTTTTACCGGGGCTGATGCTTCATCATTCCACATATATACGCGGAAGGTATCCAAAGCAGTTGTTCTCAGGTTAGCAGCAATTATTTTGCCGTCCATGGTAACACCTGCATCGTTCAGAGGGAAAGTACCGCCGGCAATACCAGTAACATCCAGAGCACCTGCATCATTACCGGTAATTGCATTGACAACTCTTACATTAAGTCCGCCGTTACGGCTTACAACATAAAGTCTCTGGTTTCCGCCAACAACGCCGTATCCGAAGCCGCGTTCGGTGCTACCGCTTGGTGAGAACCATGAAGGGAGATTACTCTTGTATTTAGACTTTTCCCACGAAGTTGTGAGAGCTGGTAACTGCCAAGCTACACCAACAGAACGAATAAACCATGCTCTTTCAGTTGTAACAATAAGCGGAACCCAGGTCTTACCGGTATCCTGTGAAAGATAACTTCTTCCAGGAGTGGTCAGTGGTGAGTTATGTGCACCCAATGGGAACTGAATTTCCGAGTTAAACATTAAAGAGATCCAGTAATCTGTTCCTGCCTGGAAGCCAGGGGCATCATCACCCAGAGGAAGTGTTACATAAGCACCTCCTGTTGAGAGATAGTTATCTCCGCCGTATTTCTTCACATAAAGAAGCGGACCAGGAGCAGATGTTGTTGCACCAGGACCCCAGATACCAACCATGACAGAGTCAGAGCTCGCTTCGGTTCTGTAGAATGCATCAACGTTCGTAAGTTTCACATTTGCCTGTGCAGTGAATCTTACAGCACCCCACAGTGAAATGTTGTTTGTGCCGAATCCGATATAGGTATTCGGCAGATTCTGACCATTGTCATATCTGTTTCTGATAGTTGAATCAGGATAAACGAGGGTCTTGTGGTTTGCACCTGCGTTATTAAATGAATTGATCGTATCACCGGCTGCCGTTATAGCAACAACGGTTGAAACGGTTCCTCTGTTCAGAACTGAGGCACCAATATTAACAGTATCAACGTTTCCAGCACCAACACCAGGACGCTCTACAGGAGCACCCGGCACACCGGCTATGCTGTAGTTTAACGTGAATGGTACTGATGATAAACCGGCATTTACAATATATGCATCAAGTGAAACAGGAATGTTTGCCTGAACATTAAACGGAGTCGGACCCTGCCCAACAACCTGTAAATTATTATCTGTAAAAGTATTGCTACCAAAGATAATGTTTGTGCTGTTCAGAAGACCTGAAGCAACTCCGGTTCCAAGCATTGAAGGATTAACCGCAAGTTCTTCTTCCCCTTTCACTAAGCCATTTACTGCCTCAGAAGGGAATGTCGGGATGGCATTAAGCTGTTTAATTTCAGCTACTGCATAATCCACTGGTGGTACTTCAACAATTGCAACATCGTCTAAGAATAAATACCACATATCGGCAAGACTATAAACCTGGAATCCGATGAAGTAATTGCCACTCATAGGAACCTGGAAAGTAGCAAAACCCATTTGATAGGCAGTATTTACGATGCTTGGATGATCGGCAAGTACTGTATATAAACTATCAGGTATCGGAGCTGATCCAATAGCTACTTTGAGCTTTTCAGCATAAGAAGCACTCTGTGCTTTGTAGTAATAAACAACTCTGTAAGTCTTACCTGCCTGAAGTGTTGTTGAAGGAGCAATAAGCCAGTCATCACCAGGGAGGGTTCCACTGTAGTTGTAACGGGCACTGTTTGCACCTGAATTTGGTGCACTATTGCTCTTGATCCAGGTTGTGCCGCCGTTAACGTCAACAAGCGCCCATCCTGTTGGCGGGAAGTCGGCTTCAAAACCTTCACTATACGGAAGTGAACTTACCGTAAATGGAGTTACGGTCAGAACTCCGGAAACATTTGTTGTTCCGTCCCAGAATCCGCCGCCACCGGTGCTATAACCACCGTAGGTGTATGGACCATTCTGTAACTGCCATCTACTTGCGTAATAATATGTACCAGGTGCAAGTCCGGCTCCGATATCTGCTTTATACTCATCATTGTTACCCTGCTGATTATTATAAACCGCAGGTATCCAGGTAGTCCAGGTATTCGGGTTGGTATTTGCGTTTGAGACACCAATCCATACAGTGATTGTAGAATCAGGACCCGGATTAGGTGTAACATTATTTTCCCAGCCCTGAGTATATATAGTTTCTGTGCTGCCGGCAACAATATTTGCTGAGGCAGGCCACTGCAGATTGTGCCAGTCCATGGTAATTTGCGGAACTTCTTCGATGACGATGTCATCAAGTCCTGATCCGTATGCACTAAAACTTGCATTTGTCATATCACGCCAGCGGAACAGTCTGCCATTACCTGCAAAAGCAGATAAATCAAAAACTGCCTCAAGGTAAGCCGCGCTCGGAGCTGTCTCAGAGAGGAAGCCGAGTGTTGTCCATGTAGCTCCATTGTCAGTACTTATCTCAAAAAAAGTAGTATCGTTACTAATAATGAAAGGGGCTTCGTACATAAATACGTTACCTTCATCATCAATCTTCTCCACTGGAGCGGGACGACCTGCTGTAATATCATCATCCTTCCACCAGAAGGTGATTTTTGCATTTGCAGGAAGATTAACTGCCGGAGTCTGCAAAATAGCGCCGTTTGTACCGGCAGTATGATTATAAGCTACTCTTGCAGCATAAGGCAGTGATTTTGCTACAGTTCCTCTACCCCAGAAGTTTCCAGGATTTAGCCATCCCGGAGGAGGTACTACTCCGCCAGTACTGTCAAAATTCTGTACATAAGGGAAAGTAGTAATAGTGAAATCAACTCCTGAGCCATTAAGTTCGAGAGTATCAACACTGCCTGAAGCATTGTGGTTTACAACTATGAATGCTGATTTTGCACCGGTATCAGCAGGTGCAAAAGCAACGGAGAAGTTAATACTCTGACCTGCAAGCACTGTTGCCGGGTAGGTATTATTATCAGTTTTGCTGAACGAGGCAGCGTTTGCTCCGCCTAAGGAAGCTGAGCTTACGATAAGATCTCCGGCACCGTTGTTAGTGATGGTGAAAACCTGCGCTGCTGATGAAGTGCCTATCTGAAGTGCACCAAAATCTTTGAATTCAGGTACTACAGAATAAACCGGATTAAGGGGAACTTCTGATACCTTAAAATCATCAATAAACGCGTCATTATCAGCGTTAGAAAGGGTTGATGAGGCGTAGAAACCTACACGAATGACGCCAGTATATCCAGCCAGTGATACTTTTTCGGCCTGACCGGTATTGGAGATAACACTTGAGGAATTATATAACTTAACTATATTAGTCGGTGACCAGGTTGTACCGTTGTCCGTTGAAATAACAACTGCAAGTGTATCATCAACACCCAGAAAAGCTGCGGTAGTTGCAGCGAATCCGGTCAGTGCAAGATTGTACTCAATCTGTTTTACCGGACTATTAGAACCAAGATCAATAGCAGGTGAAACTAATAAATGTTTAACGGATGTGCCATATATATTAACTCTGGCAGCGCGGTTAACAGGGGAAGTTACGTTTCCAAAATCATCTGGTACCCAGGTACTGCTTATAAACGCCATCGGGTTCCCATTCAGATAACCGTTGTATCTCGACCAACCATAAGGCACCCAGGCATCTGCAAAATCCTGAGTGGAAGCTAAGTTGAAGTTTATTGATGCCGCTGAAGGATCAAATGTATAAGCGCCAACTCCGTTGTTTGTTGCGAATGCAAAAATTGTAAAGGTACCGTTTCCGTTGTCTCGAACCGAAACGTCTCCACCCGCATTCGTATTAGCATTAGTACCTAAACGTGAGGTCTGAGCCACAGGAACTGCAATTGAATCATTAATGACCTCGAGAATTCTCACTCTCTCATAAAATGAAGTGGCAGTACCAACAGTGGTAGTAACGCCATTTTGAAAAATTGCCAGGAACTTACGAGCACCTGATTCAAAATAGCGGATTGCGTTTCCGTTTGTCGGAGCAAAGTCCGCATGAACAACTGAATAAAGTGTGTTGTCTGCTTTAATTCTACGCAGATTTACGCCTCCGCCTTTTACCCAGTAGCCATCAAAACCATTATTAACAGGAGCCAGTGAGCCGGCGGTACCGGAAGCTAATCCGGTAGCTGTAATAACTTCTCTGTTGAATGTCGCACCGTTATCGGTAGTGGTAAATTTCACAATTTTATTATTGGAAGCTGCAACTGCATAAATGATAATCGAATTATCTGCAGTTGAGCCAACAACAGTAAATTTATCACCGAGCCGGAATGAACCGGAGTCCATCTGAACTGCAACAACAGGATCAGCGGACTCACTTGTCCATTTATAAATATTAAATGGTGTGGTTACTGATGAGGAAGTGACAAGATTGCTTCCGAAGATTACACCGTCTGAAGAGACTTCAATATCGGTGAGTGTAAGCGTACCGCCACTTATTCCGTTGCCGGATAAAACTCCGACAGAATCACCGGTAAGAGCATTAAGAATAACAGCTTTTGCACCTCCGGTAACGGTGGCAACATAAAGCCGCGGATTACTGTTAACTACTCCATACCCAATACCGCGCTCATTATTTGCGGTGCCGATATAGGATGGGAGTGTTGAGGTTAATTGTGATTTTTCCCATAAGGGTGTCACCTGTGAGCTTATATTTACCGACAGCAACGTTATCAGAAATATCAGCATCAGACTCCAGCCTCCTGAGAAACGACTCGTATTTGAGTGCATTTTTCCTCCGAGTTTTAAATGAATATGATTGAATGTAAAAGTTATAACATTATATCAATATTTGCAAGGATAACCGGATTTAAAATTACTCTTGTATAATATTTTTATTGCTTTGGGTATTAAATGGTCTGATTTCCGAAATCTGGAACTTCTCGTTGCATTTACTACGTCTGACCAACTGTGGCAAATATCTAAAAAATCCTGGAAGTATCGTTTTCTTTTTTTTGAGGAATTTAGTAAATTTGCAATTCACTTTTAAAATTGTCCTGTGGTGTAACTGGCAACACGTCTGACTCTGGATCAGAAGAGTCTAGGTTCGACCCCTAGCAGGACAGCTCTCAACCCCGGTTCCCGCCGGGGTTTTTCGTTTTAAACGCCATTTTTACCTGTTTTAAGTGTTTTTCGCAAGTAAACTTGGTTATTTTTGTGAAATTAAACCGAATCAACTTTGAAGTTTTTTAGAGTATTTAACGCATTAATCTTTATTCTTCTCACCTGTATTCTGACAGGTCAGCAGATCCGTATTGAAAGTCAGGTCCGCCTCGGTTTTCAGCCGTTGGGCATAACCCAGGATCAGAGTGGTAATTTTTACCTTATTGACAAAAGTACTCTGGAAATAGTAGTAACCGACCCTGATGGCAATGAATTAAAAAGAACAGGCGGCGGCGGATTTGGTACCTCTGCACTTATTGACCCTGCATGTATTTTCTGGCGGGGTATGAACCTGTACATTCTTGACAGAGGGGCTAAGTCGGTGAAACTTTTTGACCGGCTTCTTAATTTCAGAGGGGAGCAAAAATTGGAGCATATTTTCACCTCGGCTGGGGTTGCAGACCCCGTTTCATTTACAGTCAATTCGTTTGGCGAAATATTTATCGCAGACCGGCTGAGCCATATCATATTGACGGCTGATCAGTACTTCAAAGAAAGGGGCAATGTTTATTTCATTGAAAATCTCCCGGAGAGGAAACTCAATTATCCTGTTAAGATTTTTTCTGACAAAGATCATATTGCCGTGCAGGATTCAGCAGGTCTTTTTCTTTTTGACCGGTTTTTAAATTACATCAGTTTTTTTGAACTTGAGAAGACTGAGTTTTTGGCAGGATTTGCCGGCGAGTATCTGATATTAACAAAAAAGAATACCGTAATTCTTCGGAATGTCGCAAAACCGTTTTTGTCTCCCCTTGTCTTTCAAATCCCCGGTCATGATGGAGATACAATTCAATCCCCTTTTCTGATCAATAACCGGCTGATTTATATAACAGGCAGAAATTTAAACATTATTAACACTGATACATTACTTAATGAACAATAACTTACAGAGAATTTTATCACCGGCTATGGTTGTCGGGTTCGGGCTTGCAGCTCTGCTGAGTGTTTCACTCATGCAGATATTTTTCATTATTCTGGTACCCGCAGCCGGATTCTTTGCCTCAAAGTTTGAATTCCGCCTCCATCCTGAGAAGGGTGAACGTCCTTTTTTGTCAGCTATAAAAACCGGAATAGCAGCAGGAATTTTTACAGCATTTTTTATGACCATAATTGAAGTTGTGGTAACTATGATCTTCAAGACAAATAACTTTGTCGCGATGATGCCGGAGGCAATGAAAATAATAAGGGGGCTTGGGCTGCCTGAAGCTGATCAGTCTGCTGCGTTGCTCAACAGTCTTATGGAAGATATTAAAAATGATGGTTTTTCAGGAATTTATACATTCATTTATTTTGTAAGCAATTCACTCAGCAATGCCCTGTTCTGCCTCCCGGGCAGTCTGTTTTTTGCGTTTATGTTCAAAAGGGATTCACAGAACCAATGATCACAGCATTTATATTTTTCCTGCATCTGCTTTTTATCCTTATTATTTTCACAAAGAAATGGCAGGAAGAAAATCTTGCAACTGCCTTCCTTAATGCTGGTCTTATTGCGATATTGTTTACTGTGGGATGGTCAATTGCCGGAATTCCGACTAAGTATCTGATTAATCCGGAAGGATTCGGGTTATATTATGACAGGGATGCAATTACATTAACTCTTCTGTGCATCGCAGAATACTTTTTTTACCGGATGTATTATCCTGAGTACTTCAAAAAAGCTACTGTACCCGATACGGGAAAGTAATAACCGCATTCTGAACCACCTGATTTTGTTTAGCAGGCAGAGGTTCAAATCTCCATTGCCGCAGTGAGGTAATTGCGGCGTTTTCAAGCCGGGTATCAGCTTTTACTAAAAGCAATACACTCCCGACAGTTCCATCAGGTAAAATGGTAAAGCGTATTCTTATATCAATATTTTTGTTAACTCCCTCAGGATAGGCAGGCAGAATAAAACTATATATCTTTCTCTGACCCATTCCACCCCAGTCTATATCATATCCTGTTGATCCGCTGCCGGAGGTCTGAGTGTTCGTATTCTGACTGTTATTAGTGTTTTTATTTTCTTCCGGTTTCTTTTCAGTTTCCTTTTTAACCGAAGGGTCTTCAGGGCTCTCACCGGCTTTAGGCAGATTTACATCATCGTTTTTTTCTAACTCAGTATTTTGCTTAACATCTTCAGGATTATCGTTCAACTTGTCTGGAACACCGCTAAGCATGGAAGCACCATCACCTCCGAATCCGATTTCGATGAACTCCTGAATTTCAGTCTGCGGTTCTATTCTGTAAAAAAAAAGAAAGAGAAACAGCAGAAAATGGAAAAAAAGTGAAATAGTGACTGAGCGCTGGCGCTCTTCAGCACGGGTTGCCATTAATCAATTCAGCCGGTCTTTTTCAGTTTCGATTATGAATTTATCTATTCCCGCTGAACGTGCGGCATCAATAACTTTGATTACCATTTCAATCGGAACTGTTTTGTCAGCTCTTATAATAAGGTTATTATCCTTGTCTGCCTGTTTCATGATGGAGAATTTCATCGGTAGTTCACTCAGTGCGGTTACCTCAGTCCCGATATATACGGTTCCCTCATTAGTAATAGTAACTGAAAGATTAGATGTAGTAAGCGGCTCATTGCTTTTTGAACCAGGCAGCTTAACTTTTACTCCTGTTTGCATAACAAACTGAGAGGAAAGCAGGAAAAAGATCAGCAGAAGCATCACAATATCCGTCAATGACGAAAAATTAAATGATGACAGCGGTTTATTTTCGGTGCTGAACTTCATAATTATAATTCCATTTCAAGCTCGTCCTGATCAGGAGGAAGTTCTTTACCCGTGAGTGCTTCTTCCAGACTGTCGAGAACATCAGTTGAAATTACTTCCATATCATTTACTAATTTGGTGATTTTTGCAAGGAAGTAGTTATAAAAAATCAGCGCGATAATACCTACGCCCAGGCCAAACGCTGTAGTTAAGAGTGCCTCCCAAATACCCGAAGCAAGATCACTCGGACTTGCAGACCCCTGTAAATCCTGAATCTTCATAAATGCACCAATCATACCTGTCACGGTACCCAGGAAACCCATGAGCGGGGCGATGCCTGATATTGTGGCAAGTACGCTAAGACCTTTTTCAAGTTTTGTAACTTCCTGTTTTCCGGCTGCCTCAATAGCTTCCTTAACCCGGCTGTGGCCAAAGCGTACTTTACGAAGTCCCTTTCTGATCATATTTGAAGCAGGTGTTTTTTCTGCCATACAGAACTGTATTGCACCGTCAATATCTTTCTTTTTTACCATAGAGCGGATTGCAGCCAAAAATTTAGGAGCATTCAGTCGTGCTTTGCGGATTACAAGATAACGGTCAATAGAAATGGCCACACCTACTACAGATGCGATAAGAATAGGCCACATAATGAACCCGCCCTGAAAGAACATCTCGAGTAAACTCATTCTTTTTCCTTTTTTACTTTAATTTATTAGAATATTCTTCAGCTTCCTGAAGTGTCTTAAACTCTCCGACCCTGACTCTGTACCATCGGCCCCTGCCTGGTATTACCGCTGACTGAACATAGGCCGGATACCCAAGACGCTGTAAACGGGCTGATTCCTTCTCTGCAACAGTCTTTTCTCGCCAGCTTGAGACCTGAACCGTGTAAATATCTCCTTCACGGAATATATTCCCTTTTACCAATACAGATTCTGAAGACGGCTGCACAGGGTTTTGACTGATTACTGGTTGCTTCTGTTCCCTTGATTCAGGAGGTTTTTGATCGGTAACAACAGGTTTGGTAACCGGCGTTACAACCTGGTTCGAGTCTTTCTTAATAATTACAGTAGAATCATTTTTGATGCTCGTGACTGAGGGCTGGGGCATAGGCGCAAAATCACTGCTGTCAATCCCAAGCATTGGAATATCAGAAGGATTTGCAGCTTTCCGGTAAGGATATGTAACCGGGATATTGTAATCTCTTTCAACAACAGTAGCAACTATGGGAGGCAGTTCAAATCCTTTTTTTTCAGGCAGATATTTTGCCACAAAATCGGGAACTCCAAACCGATGAATATATAAGGTGGAACCTACCCCCGCGACAAACAGAAGTGAGAGCAGTGTCCAGATGATCGGTTTCTTCTGTTTGGCAAGTTTAGGAAGCTGAGTTTTTATGAGCGATTTTGGATCAAACCCTGAATAATCATCTTCTTTATGATGCTTCGGCTTTAAATTGATTACATCGGCAAGTTGACCGGTCTCATCATTCCCCTCTCCTTCAGCTTCCAGTCGCTTTCTTAAACTATACTCATTTTCAAGATATGCCTTTTCCTCAGCTTCTCTGGCTTTTCTCCTCTCCTCTCTTCTTTCTTCTTCTTTTTTCTCAATGGGATCCGGTATTGCAAAAAGAAAACTCTCAGCAATTGATTTTTTGAAGAGTGAATCCAGATCATTCTGAGGAGTAAAGGAGGTTGGATCAGGTGGAAGAAAAATTTCTTTATGGTTGGATGATTCTTCATCCTCTAATTCAGATAGATCTATCTGAAGCTCTCTGGTGCGGGAAGACACCGGGACGTAGTCCTTTTCGTGTTGAAGGACATCCAGGTTAGTACGGGTTAAATCATCAAAACTAATTTCACTTTCTTCAACTGTTTGTGATTCTTCCCCGCCAAAATTCCATTCGGAAAGATTTGCATCCAGCAAAATATCTTCACTTTCAACTTCCTTTTTCCATTCACCGCCAAACTCCCAATCCAATGCTTCAGAAGTTTCCCAGGACTCAGAATCTGTCTTTTCAATTGCATTCCGGATATCACTTTCTGAGTCACCCTTATTTATAATCTCTTTCAGGTCAGCTACCGACAGGTAGGATTCGATGGTGTTGATATCAAAAATACTTCCTGTACCGAATAATTCTGCAGCTTTCTTAACAAGCAATTCTCTGCTTTGACTGCCATTGAGGAGAAGAAATGCCTCGGTATCGCCAGAAGAGTCAGCCGGCATAATTGGCTTATCAAAACTCAGATTAAGCAGATTGTCGGCTTTTATATCAACCGCTGCTTCGGCTGAGGGGAGATCAAACAAGTGCCGGGATGAGGTAAAAGGTTCTTTCCCCTCAAAAAGTATAGCTTCAACATAGTTGCTTATATTTAACTTCCCGGATATATTAACATGCACAGGTCTGAATTCACCAATTGCACCTATGATAAAAGATTTACCCCCTTCAACATGTTCTCGTATATATTCAAGAAATATCTCCATAAAATCCACTGCCTGATAGACAGGGATACCTGTTTTTAGAGCTATATTCCTGATTAATTCAGATTTAGTCATCGTACTGATGTTAAAACTTTATTTCCAAACCAATACGAAAGTCGGCCGGTCTGCCAGGGTATCCCTCCCAGTAGTTGTTTTCGGTATTTAACAGATTATTCGCTTTAAATGAAACCACACTTCCCTCTGAAATAAGGCCGAGTTTATATTCTAACGCTAAATTAATGTCTAAGTAAGAACTGCTTTCTTTCAGATTCTGCCGGTCAACATAAGGAGAACTAAGATACTCAGCACCAGCCAGCAGACTAATTGACTTGCTCAGCTTTTTACCATAGATCAAATTGCCCCGAAGAGAAGACAGATAAGGAAGTGTTTTGTCATTATTATCCTTAACAGAATTAAGTTCAGCATGACCATATAAAAAACCCATGGGACCCTCATGGAACTTAAGATCAACCCCCATACCTACAAATGAGGCATCTGCCGATGAAGCTCTGAAAACCCCGTTAGAAGTATCTCTCAAGAAATAGTTCATGTTCTCTGTTTTACCGGTTTTAATGAAAACTAACCCCTCAAAATAGTGTTTAAAACTGTATTTTGTTTCAAACCTGAGGTGATGATTCCGGTTTTCGAACAATTGACTTAATGAATCAGGCAGGAAATATGGGACAGAAACAAGTGAACTAAACAAATTTGAGCTCTTCCAGCCATTTTCATAGCTGAAACTGACACTTAGTGCGGAAGAAAGATTCAATCCGGCTGAGGCATCAATCCCAATACCGCTATTTTCGCCTGCCTTTACGGGTCCGCCAGCTACTCTTATGTAAAGTGAGCCGGGCTGAAAATATGAAACACCTGGGGTGAAAGAATAATAGCCCTTGTCATAATTGTCTAATGACATAGTGGAGATTTCAGCATCAGCGGAGAGTATAAAATTTGAAAATTTAACGAAACCACCCGCGTCAAAAGAAGCCCTGTTCAACCCAGAGACAAACTCATTTACTGATGCAGATTTAATATCACCGGTAAGATGCACTGTGGAATTACTGCTAAAATATTTTTTAATACCGGCATTCATTGAAAACAGATTTAAGTCCCTTTTCCTGAACGATAATGTGTCTTTGTAAAGTTTCCTGTTACTTGAATAGAAAGAAACATCCGCGTCTGCAATTATGTCACTAAAAAACCCCTCGCCTCTTTCCTGCGTAAAAACTGAACTAACATTAAAGTTATATATACTTTCTCCGCTGTTCGGTTCAAAATCGCGGATTTTTTTCACCTCAAGAGACGGAGTAAGCCGCAATGAACCAAAACCCAGATTATAACTACCTTTAAGCTCGGGGAGGGAGAGGTTACCCAGATAAACTGAGAACAACCCATTAAAAACCAGAGAAGAGTCTTTCTTAAACGAAACAATTGTTTCTGGTATGCTTATTTCACCTGAAGAAAACTCTTCAGCTTTATAAGGAGGATTTATAAATTCTTCTGAAAGTGCCGATATCACATCCGGTTTAATTTTTTTTGCCGGCGGGAAATTAATCTGGTCCTTACCGGTAATAACAAAATCAGGCAGTTCAACATTAGACTTAGTGTCGTCCTGCGCAAATGTCACTGTAGATAAAACAAGAAGGAACACAAGCATTTTTATATTCAGTTTCATTTCAATCTCCTCAGCTTTAATTGTGCTTCCTTGCCATATTCATCATCAGGGTGTTTTGCTAAAACACTTTTATACATTTCTTTGGCTTTGTTTTTATCACCGGACTTCGCATAGAGTTCTCCAAGCCGCAAAAAACTTTTGGTAACCCATTCATCGTACAATGAAAAGATATTGGTCACCCTTACAAATGAGGTGATTGCCTCGCTGTTTTTTCCTTCTGCCGTGTAAACAAGTCCGAGAATATACTGTGCTTCAGCAGCCAAATCATCACTTCTCTTAGTGGCAACTTTCAGAAGAACTTCAGCGGCCTTCTTGTAACGTTTATTGTTCAGTTCAAGTTTGCCTAATTCAATTTTTGACTTATCGCCAAACAAGTTATCAACGTAATAAACTGAAGTCTGATCAAATAAATCATAAGCACCGCCTACATCATTCATTACAAGAAGTATTTTGCCCTTGGTGTAAAGCAGTTCCGGATACCTTGTGCTTTTACTGAAATTCACCAATACAGAGTTAATTACCTTAAGTGCTTCTCCATGATTGTTGTCCGCCTGATAGAGTGAAGCAAGTTCAATAACGGCGGAAACAGTTATTTCAGCAGCCGGGAATCTTTCAGCAAGTGCACGGAAGGTCTGCTTGGCCTCCAGGACTTTACCGGTTGTGCGATAGCTTTTAGCAATCCAGAAAAAAGCATCCGCGGTAAGTTCTGATTCAGGGAACAAATCTATAAATTCATTATAGTAAACAATCGCTTTTTCATAGTCCCCGTTTGAGTAATAAATTTCTCCCTTTTTTAGAAACAGCTCATCCGCGAATGCACTTGACCGATACTGGCGGGCATAGCGGTCAATAATTAAAGTCGCACCTTCCAGATCGCCTTTTGCTATATAACAATACTGAATACCGCTAATAGCATCAAACAAATAATTGCTTCCCGAATAAGATGTAACTATTCTGTTATAATAGGCAATGGAGGAATCATAGCTGCCAAGATTAAAGTATGAGTCACCGATCGAGTACAGTATCATGGGAATCAAACGTGATCTGGGCATAGTATTGAGCATGAGCAGATATTTATCTATTGCTGCACTATAGTTGGCTTGCTGAAAATGAATCCACCCGGCCAGATAAAGCGCATTTTCACCATACTCACTTTTTGAATAAAGCGCTGAGACAGAATTAAGTTCCGCCAGAGATTCCTTAATTTTTCCTGCCTTATAATATGCCAGGGCGAGCTGATAATTTACATAATCTGTTCGTACTCCTTTACTTTTCCTGACCAGTATATCCTTATAAATCCGTACCGCCGCATCATAATCCCTAACAGCAAAAAAACTATCCCCAAGACGCAATGAAGCATCATCTGCTCTTTCATCATTCTTGAACAGTTTCAGGAAATCGGAAAAATAAAAAGTTGCATTTTTATAGTCAGACTGGTTGTAGTAAGTATATGCCTTGCCGTAGAGTGCATAAGCACCAAACTGTTTGTCGTCCGTACTGATTTTATTATAGTAGGTTAAGGACTCTTTATACTGTTTCAGATTAAAAAGAGCTTCAGCAAGAAAGAAACTCACTTTTTCAAACTCGAAGTTTGGGTTCTCCTCTTCTATTTTTTTCAGAATTTCAGAAACATCTTTAAATTTTTCCTGATGGAATGAGGAGATAGCTTTACCCAACCGTGCACGGTAAAATAGCGAGGCATCATCCGGACTCATGCTGAGAACCGAATTAAAATAATTATCGGCAAGCTGATATTTTTTCCGGTAAAGCTCTATTTCACCAAGAAGAATATATGATTTGAGTGTTATAATTTTATCTTTACCAGTTACTGATCCGATGAGAAATTTAACAGCTTGTTCGTACTTTTTATCTGAATATGAAATCAGCCCAAGCTGATATCTTACGCCCTGCACTTTTTCTGATCCAGGAAACTTTAAGAGAAACTGCTCGTAAATCTTTAACGCTTCATCAAGCTGACCGGAATACCGTTTTGCCTCCCCTTTCCAGAAGAATGCTTCAATGCCCATACTATCTTCAGTTTCTGAAACCGAATTAAAAAATTTATATGCATCAGAATATTTATTCAACCTGAAGTTTGTCCATGCAAATGCATAACGGAGATCACGGATAAAAGATATTGAGGGGAATTTATTTTGTATATCAGCATAAATTTTATAAGCCCCCTCATAGTCGGAAGTGTGATACATTGCATTGGCAAGAAGGTAAAGCGCTTCTGCCTGCTTTTCTGCGGTCATTGTTCCGATATTCGGATTTGACAACTCTAAAATAGAAGCATCATAGTCTTTTAGCTTGAAGTAGCAAAAACCAATACGAATCTGGGCGGCTGCAAGAAGTGGACTGCTTCGGTAAAAAGAAATTAATTCATCGTAATAGGTAGCTGCCGATTTATAGTCCCCTTTCCTTTCATAAACTCCGGCAAGTGAATAAATAGCATAATCCAGATATTTATTACCGCTTCTGCTGCTTATGGCATTTTCAAGATAACTGATTGCCTCGCTGAATTTGCCCTCATGAACAAAAGACTCCCCTATCCAGTATTGAGCTGAACCAGTAAATTCACTTTCGGGGAACTCTTTAATTAATGAAAAATAATTATCTCTGGATTCAGGGAATAGGCCCGTTTCAAAATAATGAAGACCAAGTTTGTTATATACTTGTTCTTTAAGGGGCGAAAGTGGATACTCCCTGTTAAACTGTTCGAAGTAATCAGCAGCTAAAGTGTGAATTCCGAGGTAGTAGTTCGATTTTGCAAGAAAGTAAAGAGAAGTTTCCCTGTCAGGATGATCTTTGGCCAGACTTTGTATATAGTCTTTCAGTATCCGGGATGTCTGACCGAACAACCCCTTATTATAAAAAAGAATTGCCTCCTGAAATGCTGATCCTGATGGAAAGACAGAACCAGTTAGTAAAAAGAGGAGAAGAACAACTCCTGATAACCTGAACATAAATCTCTGACGGTATTACTGAATTTCTAAAAAAAAACCCTCGCTTCACGAGGGTCTTAATTTCTTACTTTAAGAGGGAAATTTCGTACTCGGCGTTTTTCCTGTAAGTGGCGTCAGCTTTAGACTTATTAAAAGCATCAAGCGCCTTTGCTTTATCACCCTTGTTTTTGTACGCTAACCCCATATAATAATAGGGACCTCCGGTGCTGATTTTAGACTTATGTTTAATTGCATTTTCAGCAGCTTCAATCGCCTTATCGTAATTGGCAGTTTCGTTATAAACTTGCGCTAAAAAAAGATAAGCTGCATCATAATTATTGAGCACTGTGGCTTTAGTCAGATATTCAATCGCCTTGTCGTAGTTGCCATCGGTCATGCTCGAAGAACCAAGCTTGGTATAAGAGCTGGAAAGTGATACTTTAACCTTTTCTTTTAAAGTTGCATTCTTCGAAAGACTTTCAACCTTCTCAAAATTTTCAATCGCTTTGGCATAATCTCCAAGCTGAAAGTAAGCCGAGCCCAGAGCATTAAAAGCCAGGTCAAAATCTGATTTTAGCTTGAGACATTCATTGAGGGAGGCAATTGCATCCTGTACCTTATTGGCACGACGTAGTGCAATACCTTTCTGATAGTATATCCGGTAGTCTTTCTCTTTTTCTAATGCCAGGTCGAAACTGGTTATTGCACCATTATAATCGCCTGCTTTCATTTTCTCATTTCCTTCATTATAGAGCCGGGCAGCATCCGGATTCATCTGCTGAGCAGATAGTGAGATGGTGAATAAAACGGCAAAGACGGTCAAAAGGCTAGAAATATTCTTGAGCATTAGGAATCCTCAGATGTATTTAAGAATTGGTGCGGAAGACGGGACTTGAACCCGTACGAGTTGCCCCACACGCCCCTCAAACGTGCGCGTCTACCAGTTCCGCCACTTCCGCAAAACTTGAATTTCAAATTTACACTCATTTTCGCTTATTTTCAAATAAAAATGAAGAAAATTTCGGCAGAACCTGATTTTTATACGCCTGAAACACAAATAAGTTCCAGAAGCAATTCAAATACAATTTAGAGATTTTTAAGATAATCCCTAATGTCAGAATTTTCCCTCTCAATCAGCCCCCGGAAATAATTAACGATCCTTGCACCCTGAGCCCCATCTAAAGTCCGGTGGTCAAACGCAAAAACAATATCAACATACTTCTTGTTAACTGCTTCAGTACCTGATAATTCAACTTTGTTCTTCGAATTACCAATATACACTGATACAGTATGAAATGGCAGACCGTAGCCCCAGAGACTCCCGTTACCATACATAGATATGGTACTGAAAGCTGAAGTCCCAAAAAGTACCTTTGATAACTGGGGACGGATTTTTGCCCACTTATAATACGCTCTCCGAAATACTCGAGGCAGTTTAAGGAAGGTCAATTCCACCTTCGAAAGTTCAATGACGGGGTCATTGCTTAGTTTCCAGAATTCTTTGGAGAGATCTTCCAGATTTAATGAATCTGCATTCCTTATCATTGAGGGATAGAGGATTAATTCCTCATCAACCTTCTTTTCGACCGGCATAAAGATATCCACAGTATGATATTTGACGATGCGGTCAGCCCCTAATCTCCTGGAATTAGCCACGGGGTATTTTAACAAGGTTTTTATATAGCAGAACATGAAGAAAGCAGACATACCATAGTAAGGATTACCCTCTCTCCTCTTTTTTTGCAGTTTAGCGTAGATAGAAGTAATATCTGCTTCAATAGCCAGATAAAAATGAGACCGGCTCGGCTCAAGCTCAAGGGCGTCCTTAACCATCCTTCTCAGGATGTTTTCTTTTTCGACAGTATATTTACTTTTAGCCAAATTGCGTGAAAACTAATTTTTCGATAATGCTCCTGTCAAATTATCAAATATCGGTGAAAATGCCTTCTTTTTCCTTAAATTATATCACTCACTTTTCTGGCTCTCCCAGAGTTTGTTCATCATCTCAATAATCTCAGCGGCTTCTTTTGCAGTTGCCAGTTTGCTTCCGTTAACGGGGAGGTAGTTATCGGTTTTCATTTTTTGCATAACTACCGTAAAACTCTTGTCGATACGGTACATCGCCTGTGATTTATCTGTAAGCCAGCGGTGATTGAATTTTTTTGTGGTAGAATCCACTGCCCCAAATCCCCGTATCCGGTTGGCATCAGGTTCAAAGCCGGTAACCCCCTTATTTGCGCGCCAGCACCAGAGAGTATTGGTTTTCCAGTCAACCCCCATGCGGAATTCATGCCTGCCAAGCTTTCTTAACGGAAGAATAAGCGGAAGCAGTGCAGCGCCTGCGATAAAGAAATACGGCACCATTTCAACATCTCCCTCACGGCCTTCACCAAGAACCAAAAGACCAATCTGAAAGCAAAATATGGCCGTCACAATTGGGAAATAATACGTAAAATCTTTCCATCCGGAGCTTTTCCATACCTTCAGAGAAATTTGAGGAGATGCAGGCCCCGTATCAATGTTATTCTTTTTTACTTTATCTCTGTCTGTTGGAAGAATTTCAGGTTTAAGAGCAGTTCTTTCGCCAATTTCTTTCATTTTCTGCTGAAGCCGCTCTCTTTTATCGAATCTTTCACCGGTGACAAGAACTTTTTCAATTGCTTCAAGGGACATATCAGTACCCGTATCATTATCCATCAGCTTACCATCTCCCGGAGTCAGCGTAAGCAGAAGATTCTGCCCGGATTGAATAATCAGATTGGGATAGCAAAAATCTCCGTCAGTCTGGGGTATCGGGATTTTTTTAAGTTGAAGCAAAAGATTAAAAATTTCTCCAGAAGTCTTTTCCCCCAGATTAACCTCATCATAGCTGCCGTTAAAAGATGAAAGATCCGGACTAATCCCCTGTGCTGAAATTTTGAACAATTCTGACATGATAACCTCACAAAAGCGATTATAAATGAATGATTGATGCGGTTATTGCTTCTTCAGGTGTAATTCTCTCATTTGAGAAGCAAAACGACATAAGAAATCAATAACATTTTTTGTGCCAGTTAAAAATATGAGCGGTGAGCGAAGGAGGGTGTCAGAATAAAGGAGCTCTGCTTTTGTAGATAATTCAGTTATTTTCTACCAGATACAGGTAATTTGGGGGTGATACTACCACAAACAACTAAGAATCAAGAAATTTTAATACACCTCTATTCAGGGCAGATTAGTGTTGCCGATCTTATCGAATTGCTGCACAGTAAATCCCCCCCCTTCGTCTGTTGTATAGTCTCTGCAGCAAGAAGTTACAAAAGCGAAAATACTTGTGATAAAGGGCTTAAATAGCGCTCTTCTCTGAAGGGAATAGCTGCAGTTCAGGAGCATTTACATTTTACAATTCCGATATTGTTATACTATCAAATTCCACTTCAACTGAAGCATTACAGTCTGTTTTTCATTTTAACTAAAAAATGACCATCAAGATTTGAAGTAGCCGAATAAATATTAGCACCAATTAATGTATTATTACTATCATCCAACACATAACCTTCTAATAATTGCGAGTAAGCGGTATCAATAAATAACAATAATAAAAACAATATCATTATGTTTTGTATGCATAATACTTTTTTGTTTGTAATTTTTTTGTTTATTCTTCTTTTACAACAATCATATTTATTACAGGGTATAACAGCTAAGTTTTTACACCCCCGACCATAACTACTATGCCAAAACTGTCAAACAAATATTACAATTAAAAAAACTTTCATAACGTAACTATTTTACATAAGAAACGTTAAACGGAACTACAAAACCAAAAACTAATGCAGTAATGAAAACGCTGTCCGTAATGTGCGGAAGGTTATACTTACTTCTTTATCTGAGTAGTATCATTTTCTTTGTTATTTTTATTTTATCTGTAATCAATTCATAGAAATAAATCCCGCCAGGTAGATTATCTCCATCAAAATTAATTTGGTATTTCCCCGGAGCTTGATTTTGTTGTATTAAAGTTCTTATTTTCTCTCCCAAGAGGTTATATATATTTAATGTAACTAGTGAATGTTCTTGAATATTGTATGAAATTATTGTATTAGGATTAAATGGATTAGGATAATTTTGAAAAAGATTAAAACCATTAACTTCATTTTTTTCACCTTCAACACTTGTAGGCGGGTTATAATGCAAAAATAGTTCTTTAGCTATGAACCCGATTACAATACCATCTGGATTTGTAACACTTAGAGGTTCATCTTCCGGGACCCATTGACCATTTTCCCATTCTTCTCCAAACAGATGAATTAAATTATTATTTTCATCATATTCATAAAATATTCTAAACCAATTTTCCCAAGTATTATTATTTGCTATTTTCCAAATGTTCAGCATACAATTGTTATTAACATCATACTCAAATGAACCCATACCAATATTCGCCCAATTATTTTCCAGCCATCTTTTTGCCAGATTAGAAATGATATTAAGCTTTGCATCATATTCATAAATATTCAACTGGTAATTTACCCATTGAGCGTTTGTCCAAACCTGAAATAAAGTTGTATCATTTACATTTTCCGGCGTAAAAGACCAAACAATTTTAGACCTGTTTACCCATATACTATCTATCCAATTTTGATGTACTGATGATAATAAATTATTTGCGGCATTATAATAATATTCATCTTTAAAATAATTAATAAATTTTTGTCCATCATAAACCTGATGTGAAGAAGCTATTTTATTTCCTAAAGAATCATAAATAAAAATAACCTTCGCGTCTTTGATCCATTCACCTGAAGACGCTTGAAACCATTCCCAGAGAATGGTTTCAAGCTTTCCTTCAAAATTATATGTGTTTTTATGTTTAGCCGAAAAAATCCATTCGCCATTAAACCAATCAGCCATTGTAAAATAATCTAATGTTAAATCCTCATTGTAATTATATGCAAATTTGATTTTATTTCCGTTTAAAAGAACACAAATAAGACTATCTAACACTTCGATAGAATTCTTATTTTTCAATGGAGTAATGTATGATACATTGTAAGTACTTCTTTTGGAAAACGAATT